>JAFEFR010000137.1 GCA_018240485.1 Pseudomonadota bacterium | reverse complement strand
GTCGAATTCGTCGTCGGCGGCGAGGCCGTGCCGCTGGCCGAGGGCGAATGCTGGTATCTCAATTTCGATTTGCCCCACCGCATCGTCAATCGCGGCGTGAGCGATCGCGTGCATCTGGTGATCGATGCGCGCGTCAACGCCTGGGTGGGGAAGTTGTTCGCGCGGCTGCGCGCGGAGCAGGGATCAGCCTAATCCGACGCGCTGGCAAATCGCCAGCGTGGGCTTGGCGCGGTTCAAGGTGTAAAAGTGGATTCCCGGCACGCCGCCGGCGATCAGCTTCCGGCAAAGCTCGGCAACCACGTCGGCGCCGAATTCGCGGATCGCGTCGACATCGTCGCGATAGGCTTCCAGGCGCTTGGCGATCCAGCGCGGGATCTCCGCGCCGCACATGTCCGAGAAACGTTTCAACTGCGAATACTGCGTGATCGGCATGATGCCGGGCGTGATCGGCACCGTGATGCCGGCGCGGCGCGCATCGTCGACGAAGCGGAAATACGCATCGGGGTTGAAGAAGTACTGGGTGATCGCGCCGTTCGCGCCGGCCTCGACCTTGCGCTTGAAGTTGGCGAGGTCGCTGTGCGCATCGTTCGACTGCGGGTGCATCTCCGGATACGCCGCGACTTCGATGTGGAAGAAGCCGTCGTGCTCGCGGCGGATGTATTCGACCAGGTCGCTGGCATAGTGGAACTCGCCGTAGCTGGCCATGCCCGAAGGCAGGTCGCCGCGCAGCGCGACGATGCGCCTGCAGCCCATCGCCTTGTAGGTCTCGACCAGCCTGCCGATCTCCGCGCGCGTGCCGCCGACGCAGGACAGGTGCGGCGCCGCGTCGAAGCCGTGTTCCTCGCGCAGATGGCGCACCGTTTCCGGCGTGTAGCTCAGCGTCGAACCGCCCGCGCCGAACGTGCAGCTCACGTACTCGGGTTTGAGCGCCTTCAATTTCGGCAGCGCCGCTTCGAGCGTGGCGCGCTGTTCGTCGGTTTTTGGCGGAAAGAATTCGAAGCTGATCGGCGTCATCGTGGCGAGGCGAAGTTTCCTGAGGGAGGCAGTATATATCTCTTTGTCGCGATGAAGCGATATTTGAATTACGTATCTGCCTCGACGGCATCGGCCCGGCGTTCGTTCGCGCGGTCGCCGCGCGTCGCGTCGCACCAGCGGAAATGCGCGGGAGTCCGCCGGCGTCGTGCATTCCGGCCCATGGGCAAGGCCGCGCAATCGCGGCACAATCGCGCAGTTGATTTTCGTGGAGGGGCGATGGCGATGCGCGGCATGCGAGTTGCGGGTGTGGTATTCGGGCTGTGGGCCATGGTTTCGCTGGCGGCGGAGCCCGCGCCACCGACGAACAAGATGGCGACCGCCGGCTTCGGCAGCGTGGCGCAGGGCCTGCGGCGCACCGCCGGCTTTTTCGACGTCTACCGCGACGAAGCGAAAGGCCGCGTCCTGCTCGGCCTGCGCGAATTCGAGCGGCCGTTCCTGATGACGACCTCGCTGCCGTGGGCGCTGGGCTCGAACGATGTCGGCCTCGATCGCGGCCAGAGCAGCGATTCGCATCTGGTCGAATTCCGCCGCGCCGGCGCGCGCGTGCTGCTGGTCGAGGACAATACGAAGTTCCGCGCGGCGACGAACAATGCCGACGAGGCGCTCAGCGTGCGCGAAGCGTTTGCCGAATCGGTGCTGTGGGCCGGCGACATCGTCGGCGAACGCCAGGGCGCGAACGGCGAAGTGCTGGTCGACGTGAGCTCGCTGCTGACTTCGGATCGGCACGGCATCGCCCAGCGTCTGAGCGAGACCAAGCAGGGCAAGTACGAGATCGACGACAAGCGCAGCGCCGCGTTGCCGGCCGAGGCGAAGAGCTTCCCCGACAATACCGAACTCGAAGCGATGTTGACGTTCAAGGGTCCCGGTGAGGGCGCGTTCGTCAAGGACGTGACGATGGATGCGCAGAGCGTCAGCGTGCGCCAGCACCTGAGTTTCGTGCGCCTGCCGGCGCCGGGCTACACGCCACGCGCCTACCATCCGGCATCGGGCGGATTGAGCGTCGGCTGGTACGACTTCGCGCAGCCGCTCGCATCCGGCATCGAGCGTCGCGTGCAGCCGCGCTTTCGCCTCGACAAGGTGGACGAAGCGGGGCACGTGAAGAAGCCGATCGTGTTCTATCTCGACCGCGGCACGCCCGAGCCCGTGCGCTCGGCATTGCTCGACGGCGCGAACTGGTGGAAGACCGCGTTCGCGAAGGCCGGCTTCGAGGACGCCTACCGCGTCGAATTGCTGCCCGAAGGTGTCGATCCGATGGACGTGCGCTACAGCCTGATCACTTGGGCGCATCGCTACACGCGCGGCTGGTCGTATGGCCAGCCGATCGTCGATCCCCGTACCGGCGAGATCATCCGCGGCAACGTCACGCTCGGCTCGCAGCGCGTGCGCCAGGACATCCTCATCGCCGAAAGCCTGCTCGCGCCCTACGACAAGGCGAACGCGGTCGCGTTGAAAAACGAAGCCGAGCAGATGGCGCTCGCGCGCCTGCGCCAGCTTGCCGCGCACGAGGTCGGCCACGCGCTCGGCTTCGCCCACAACTTCGCCGCGAGCCGGCTCGGCAACGGTTCGGTCATGGACTATCCGCATCCGCTGCTCACGCTCGGTGCCGACGGAAACATTTCGCTCGAACATGCCTACGGCGTGGGCCTCGGCCCATGGGACGATTTCATCGTCGCGCATGCCTACGACCAGTTTGCGCCGGGTACGGAGGACGCATCGCTGGCGAAGCTGCGTGCCGACATCGCCAAGGCCGGGTTTCGCTACATGAGCGATCCGGATTCGCGCAGCCCGGGCGACGCGGAGCCCGACGGCCTGTTGTGGGACTCCGGCCCAGATACCTTGAAAACGTTCGATGCATTGATGACGGCGCGGCGCAAGGCGCTTGCGGACTTCTCGATCGGCGTGCTGCCGCCCGATCGCCAGGCCGGCGAACTCGAAGCGCGTCTCGTGCCGGTGTACCTGCTGCATCGCTACCAGACTGAAGCTGTCGCGCGCCTGCTCGGCGGCGCGAGCTATGCGTATTCGCAAGCCGCGGATCGGCAGGCCGGGTCGAGGCCGGTGCCGGCGACCACGCAGCGCGATGCGCTGGCGCGCCTCGTCGCGACACTCGGCGCGGATGACCTCGCCCTGCCCGCGAACGTGCTCGATTTGATGACGCCACCCGGCAACGACTACGTGCGCAGCCGCGAATACTTCGCGACCAGATCCGGCCCGCTGTTCGATCCGCTCGCCGCGGTCGAAGCCGCGGCCGCGCAGACCGCGCTGTTCCTGTTCGCGCCGGAACGTCTCAATCGTCTCGCCTGGCAGCATGCGCGCGATGCGCGGCAACCCGGCGTGTTCGATGTGCTCGATGCGACGTTTCGTGGAACCTGGCAACAATCGCCGCGCGAGGGTTCCGCGCCCGCGGCGGCGGCGGTGCAGATCGCGGCGAACTTCGTCGTGCTCGACGCGCTGCTGCACGCACTCGACGACGGCAAATTGCATGCGCAGGTCGCGGCCGACGTGCGCGCCTCGCTGCAGCAGTGGCAGGCGTGGCTGGCGAAGCAGGGTGGCAGCGACGCCGTTGCCGCGAGCCGCGCGTCGGCCGCCGAGACGATCCGCAGCTATCTCGCCGATCCGAAATCGGTGAAGTTGCGGGCGCTGCCGACGATTCCGCCCGGCGCGCCGATTTAGCAAAACTTCCTCGTCATTCCCGCGAAAGCGGGAATCCATTTGCTTTGCTTTCAAGAGCGAAAGATCAAGATGGATTCCCGCTTTCGCGGGAATGACGGCTTTGCAAAGTTTTCATCTGCAGGGATGATCGACTCATGCACATCGTTTTGACCGACTTCGCGCGCGCGCGCCTGTTCCCGAAGGAGCGCCGCCGCAACACGATCCAGGATTGCACGCCGGAAGCATTCGCACAGCATCTCAACCAGCACGCGCCGTTCAAGCTGCTCGACGGCTATGCGCCATTCTGCAAGCTGCACGTGCATCGCAACTGGACGTCCACGCGCTGCCTGACCGTGCCGATCGGCGACGACAACCGCCATCTGTTGCGCAGCGCCTACGAAGCGCGCACGCAGGACGAACTGCCGGTGCTCGTGCGCTGGTTCGAAGGCATCGAAGCGCCCGTGGCGAACTGGCTCGTCGTCATCCTCTACAGCCGCGAGCAGCTGGCGAAGGAGGGCACGGCTATCGATGCCGACTGGGGTGTGGTCGGTTGCCTCTACACGATGGAGCCCGAGGAAATCCCGATGGCGCCGATCACGATGCTGCGCAACGCGCTCGGCGTAGACGAAGGCGGCTCGGGCGTGGCGCTCGACCGCGAGGCGTATCGGCGCAGCGTCGAATTCTGGGAGCGCAACGCGAACTGGCGGCCATAGCGGTTGCTTCCCTTATCCCGGCGGGAGGAGGGAGGCAAAGACTCAATGCCGCGTCGGCATCGCCTCCGCGCGCGGCGCGTCGGCGAACAATTCGTTGACTTCGGCTTCGTCGAACACGTAGCGGCGGTTGCAGAACTCGCAGGTGACCTGCACCGAACCCTGCTCGGCGAGCACGGCTTCGTTTTCCGCGCGGCCGAGCGAGCGCAGCATGCCGCCGACGCGCTCGCGCGAGCAGGTGCAGCCGAACGCGAGCGGTTGTGCGGCCTGCAGGCGCACGTCCTCCTCGTGGAACAGGCGCAGCAGCACCTGATCCGGCGGCAGGTCGAGCAGTTCGCCCGCCGTCAGCGTGGCGAGCAGATGTTCGGCACGATTCCAGCCGTCGGCATCGCCTTGCGGCGCACCGCCGCCGGTGGCGACCTGCTGCAGCATCAGCCCGCCGCAGCGCTGCGTGTTTGCGGCCAGCACGAGCCGCGTCGGCAACTGCTCCGAGCGCTGGAAATAGCCTTCGAAGGCGCCGGCGAGATCGCCGTGCTCGACCGGCACGAGGCCCTGGTAGCGCGTGTCGGTCACCGCGTTCTCGATCGTGATCGCGAGGCGCGCATCGGTTTCGAGCGATACGCGCGATGGCGGTTGCTCGCCGTCCCAGCGCGCGATGCCGCGCAGCTGGCCGTCGTGGGTGCAGTCGGCGAACAGCAGGCGCAGCGCACCGCTGTCGCGCAGATGGATGGCCAGGCGGCCCTCGAACTTGATCGGGCTCGTGAACAGCGCGCTCGCGGCGACGGTTTGGCCGAGCAGTTCGGCGAGCGGGCCGCTGTAGTCGCCGTTGGCGCGGATGCGCTGCCAGGCCTGGTCGAGACGCACGATCGCGCCGCGCACGCCGGCGCGTTCGAGTTGGAAGCGATGAAGAACATTGGCGAGTGCCGTCATGATGGCTCGTGTCGAATCGGCGGAATCGGAAAAGGGTTTGCGGCTGCACAGGATGCCAGTGTATGCGGGCGCGCCCCCCGGGATGCAAGAGGCGCATCGATCGATGCAAGATCTCGTTGCGGTGGTTGGACTCAAGCTGAAAGAAAGGGGCGCCGACAAGGAGTTCCGGGAGAGCCGTCGAATTTCGCTGATCGAGGTCGCCAACGAGACGGGAATCGGTCGCATCACCCTGTCGCGGATGCTCAATCGAGGCGCGCATGTGCGCTCGGACACGCTGGATCGCCCGTGTACTTTCTTCGACTGTCGTATCGAGGAAATGGTCGAGCACATGCCCGATTCGGCGGCGGAAAAGAAGAAAGCGAAAAAGCCGCGAGTCGTCTCGCGTTGCGGTAGGGACGAGCCGGTCAGGGCGGCTGACGCGCGGGAGGTCAGCACTGCGCCAGGAAAGCCGCGGCATCGTTGACAACGACATACCGTGCGGGCTCTTCGCCAACAGCCAGCGCCTTGAAGTGCGCCTTGCCGCATTCGATCTTGGCTTGCTCCTTTTGGCGCAGATCGTCGACGAACAAACTTCCCTTGGTTTCGACCACAAAGTACAGACGCTCGGCGCCATCTTGCTGCACCAGCACGGCCCAGTCGGGGTTGTAGGTTCCGAGCGGCGTCGGCACTTTGAACCAGCCCGGCAGTTTCGCGTAGACCTTGATGGCTTCGTTGTGCTCCAGCTCCTGCGCGAAATCGCGCTCGGTCGCGGACTGATACACGACGCGCTCGTAGACCGAGCGCTGCGATTCCAGTGTGTCCTTCAGGTAGCCTTGTAGCTCGTTCTGCTTGAACAGTTCCTGCGCATAGTAAAACTCGTCGCCAAGGCGCTGGTATTTGATGCCATCGACGATCGCCAGGCGCTTGCAGCGATTGATCGCTTCGGCCGCCTGTTCGATGAACTTCTGCGGATTGCGCTTGAAGTCGCTGAGCCGGCAGCTTTGCGCGAGAATGCATTGCAGCGAACGCCGCGTCAGTTGTGTGCGGTCCTGCAGGTCGGTGAGCAGATCTGGCAGCGCAACGACGGCATCGTCGATGCTTACCATCGCGCGTGCCGTTGCCGTCGCCTGCACGCCGCCGCGGCCAATCGCCACGTCGGCAAGGCGCCATTGCAACTGCGTCTTCGGAATGGGCGGACATTTTTGTACCGCCTCGGCGCATTGTTCGATCAGCTTGTCATTGTCGAACCTTACGCGATACGTGGTCTTGTGCTTGATGCGGTCCCACAGTGCCTTGAACTCGGCGCTCTCCAGGACCGCCTGTCGCGTGGCAATGGTTTTGCGATCCTCGGCATTCTTCACTTCCAGCCTGCCGGCCAGCTTGCGAAGTACCTCGGCGATCGACGTGCGTTGCTCTTCGAATTCCGCGGGCAGGGCGATCGCGTTGTCCTTGATCGCCGTTCGCAACTCGTCCTGCACCTTGCCTTGCGCGCTGATGTAACCCTGTGCCTTGAGCGCTTGCCAAAGCGTTTCGGACTTCTCCAGACCGAGTGGCGCCGCCGCCCCGTCTGCCTGCTTGACAGCGATTGCGGCGAACTGGTGCTTCTCGACAATGCCGAAACGAATGCCCGTGTCCTTTTCGATCTCTTTCTGTAGATTCTCGGCAAACTGTTCGTAGCTCTCGTTGGCGATCACGGTCAGCGTGTTGATCTCGAACCCGCGTTCACGCTGGCCGTCCTGATTCACGCACAGGCGCAGGCCGCGGCCAATCGTCTGCCGCCGCTGCAATTCGCTGTTGATATCGCGCAAGGTACAAATCTGGAAAACGTTCGGGTTGTCCCAGCCTTCACGCAACGCCGAGTGCGAGAAAATGAACTTGAGCGGCGTGGCCAGGTCGAGCAGCTTCTCCTTGTCGCGCATGATCAGGTTGTAGGTATCCTCGTCCGCTTGCGTCGTGCCTTTGGTGTCTTTGTAGACCGCAACCGTCGCGCTGCCGACCTTCTTGCGATCGATCGAGAAATAGCCCTGATGCACGTCGGCTGCCGCGTGCGAGAAGTCCACGCCCGCAAACAGCGTGACGTAGTCCGGATGCTTCGCGTAACGCGCGTATTCTTCTTCGAAGATCGTCGCGTAGACGCCTTTCAATGCGTGGCCTTCGTCGTCGTACTGGCGATAACGCTGCACTTCGTCGATGAAAAACAGCGACAGCACCTTGATCCCGCGCGGGCGCAGGCGCAACTCCTTGTCCAGATGCGATTTGATCGTGCGGCGGATCATCTGCCGTTGCAGCGCCAGCGCATCGACGTCGCCGTGGGCTTCGCCTTTGCCCAGCCATTGCTCGCCACCGGGAAAGCGCAACTCCATGCGTTCGCTGCCGCGTCCGGCCTGGATTTCGCCGATGCGCAGGTTGCGGTACATCTCGCGCCCGGTCGTCTGTTCCAGATCGTCGCCGTCATTCACCGTCACTTCGCGCCGCTGCACGCGGCCCATCGCATCCATGTCCAGCTCGACCTTGGCGGAGATGCTGCCGCGCCGGTTGCTGGTCGACACCAGCTTGACGAACGGGCTGTTGCCGCCATCCACCACCGTCGCCGACGCAACCTCGATCTGCTTGACCAGGCGTTTTTCGTAGGCATCCACGGCGTCGAGCCGATACACCATGTGGTGCTTGTCCACATGCGTGGCCGAATAGCGCAGCGAACACAACGGGTGCATGCGCTTGAGCGCCTCGCGGCCGCGACCATCGATGCCGCCATCGACGCTTTGCGGTTCGTCGACAATGAGGATGGGCCGCGTTGCGCGAATCAGATCGATGGGCTTCTCGCCGCCGGTCTTTTCGCTGCTGCGGTACATCACGTTTTTCGATTTCTCGCGGCGCTTGCTCTCGTCGGATTCTTCCGCCGTGGCCGCGTCTTCGTCGCCGAACTTGTTGATCGCGCCGACCGTGAGCACCATGATCTGGATATTCTGGCTGGTGGCGAAATTGCGCACCTGGCCGAGCTTGGCCGAGTCGTAGATGAAAGCGTCGAACGGCGTACCGGCGTACAGCTCGCGGAAATGATCGGCCATGATCGACAGCGACTTGAACACGCCTTCCTTGATCGCCACCGACGGCACCACGATGGCGAACTTGGCGAAGCCATAGCGCTTGTGCAGCTCGAAGATCGTGCGCAGGTAGACGTAGGTCTTGCCCGTGCCGGTTTCCATCTCGATGGTGAAATCGCCGGATTCGAGCGCGGGCGATGGCGCAATGCCATGGCGCAACTGCACCGCATGCAGGTTTGCCAGCAACTGGTCGTCCAGCAAGGTCAGGCGATTGCCGATGCCGAGCGCCGATTCTTCCACGCCCGGCTCGATCGGCAGGCCTATCTGCGGCGACGCCACCGGCTTGGTCACGGTGAATTCGGTGCGGCACAGTTCCTGGCCGGCAAACAAATCGCAAGCGGCCTCGATGGCCTGCAATTGATAATCGAGATTGGCTTCGAAGTGGAGTTTCATGGGTCATTCCTGACAAGGCGTCGCGTCGTCAACTTGCGGTTGACAACTGGCCGCCGGCCATCACGTGAACTTGTAAGCCTTGCTTACGAGTTCAGTGGTCATTTGAATTTTTTGCGCGCAGGCGGCAGCAGGTTGTCCGCGCTCACCACTTTGCGCCCGGTTTGCGCTTCCAGGTCTTGCCGCGCTTTTTTGGCGATGCGGCCGCCGCTACGGGCAGCTTGCTTGTTTTCGTCCATGCCGGTGGCGTCCACGCTTTCGGCCACTTGCCGGGTGGACAACTCGGCCAGAGCGGTAAAGATCAGCTCGGCCTCGCTCATGTGGTCGCGCAGGTTGTGGCTTTTCAGGCCCTTGAGTTGCTTGTGCGTCTTGACGCTGACGTCCGACCATTCCTGATGGATGATGTTGGTGAGGATGGCGTACTCCTCCCCCTGCTTGATGGCGTGGTCGGCCCAGTAGTCGGTGAGCTTGTTGCGGGTTTCCTGGCCCAGCATGCGTTGCTGAATCCATTTATCGCTGCGGCCCTGCTGCAGCCAGATGGCGCGGGCACGGTCCAGCGCCTGCGCCGGGTCGGCCAGCTCCTGCATGCGTTCGTGGCCCACCTTGGCCAGCCACAGCTTGATTGGCTCGGCCTTGGGGCTGGGGATGGATTGCACCAGGCGCAACAAGGTTTCGGCGCCGGCCACATCGGTGAGGTAGTGCTTGCCGTCGGCGGCGGGCAGCTTCAGTCGGTGACAGTTTGTCACCGACTCGCTACCTTCCTTCCTGAGCCGTTCTTTCAGCTTGTTCCAGTACTTGCGGGCGGTCTGGTAGTCGGGCTGCTGGGTCAGCACCTGCACGATGTCGATCACCGAGAACCACCACACCTCGGCAGCTTCGTCGTAGACGCGGCGGATCGGGTGGGACTCGAACAGGGCAACTTCGTTCTTGGTCTTGGTCATGATTGCGACCTTGCTTCTCGGCAGTGAACCCTCCGGAATTCCCGGATGGTTCGTTCAGGTTGGTGCAGGTACAACAGAACCAGCATCACAAACTCCGCACCTGCGCGATGCCGTGCTGGTCGAGAATGACGGCGAGGTTGGTCTTGGCCACGTCGTTGGCGAAGGCGTTGTCGCGGAACACGCAGGTGGTATCGCCCGCAGGTTTGAGCGCGTCATGCCATTGCGCGATGCCCAGCGCCAACGGTTCGGCTTCGGCTTCGGCAATGCGCGGATCCAGGCAAGCGATCAACACGCCGCCGCCGATGCTGTGCACGGTTTTGCCGGCGATGGTTTTCTGCTCGATCGGCACGCACAGGTCCAGGCCCAGCTTGAGCAGCAGTTCGGTCAGCACATCGGCTTCGCTGCGGTGGGGCAGGATATGTTCGACGTTGTCGATCAAATCCTGTTCCAGATTGCCGCTGGGTTGCCAGGCGCAGATATTGGATTGATCGAGCTTGTAGACGCGGAAGCCCGTGTCGCCTGAGAACATCGGGTTGTCGGCCTTGATCTTGGCGCCGGCGCGGCGAAGGCGCTCTTTAGTCAATTCAGCGATGTTTCGAGGTCGACCAAGTTTGTCGCAGTACCCTGCCGCTGCCATCTGATCTGTGTTCTCAGGATCAAGCGGCTCCGGAAGTTGCACAAGAACATAGCGGCGATTGCCGTCGTCGAATGCATTTTGGTTCATCACCGCATGCGCCGAAGTTCCCGATCCAGCGAAAAAGTCTACGACCAAGTCTGACGTCTTTGACAGAGGGCATACCATTTCAATGAACTTTGCAATGATCGTTTCGTCTTTAGGGAAATCAAAGACGTCGCTGTCCATCAATTTGGTAAGACGTTCTGAGGCCGACCGGGCCGGTTGATAAAAGACACTTGGTGGAGTGATGGAATCTGTTTCATGTAAGTACCGTCGAACCATGATGCTGGATTCGGTAACAAACGAAATACGGCCATCGTCCACTAGGCGGTTGAACTCGGCTTGGTCAAATCCCCATCCGCGATTCCTACGAAGTGGAATAATCTTGCCGTTCTTTGGATTTCGTAAATCGAATCGACGTCCACCTGGAGCGGTCGGATCGTCTTCCTTGTATGCGCCTCGCTTGTCGATATAGCGAAAGCGACGAAGGCCAAATGAGGGAGTGGCTTTCATGGCGCGGAACCATCCAGCTAGCTCCGTCGAAGCGGCATCAAAGTCCTCTCCATGCTTTTGCTTCAGTCTCTCGACTTCCTCAAGTACCAACTCAACGCCTTCCTTGCGCAGGCCCCATTCCCTAGGCAAAGCCTCTCGTCGCTTCGCGTAAACCAGCACATACTCGTGTGCAATTCCAATTTGTTTTGCATCATTTTTGTTTGCGCCTTCCCAAATCAGTTCCGCGACAAAGTTCTCCGCACCGAACACCGATTCGCAAGCCTCGCGAAGATTTGCGACTTCGACATCGTCGATGCTAATGAACAAGACGCCGTCTTCACGTAGCAACGTCCGAGCGAGAGTTAGCCGCGGCAGCATCAAGTTCAACCAGTCGGTATGAAACCGCCCGCTGGCTTCCGTGTTCGACGAAATCTTCGCCCCGCCTTCGACCTGCCCGGTGAGTTCCAGATAGTTCTTGATGCTGTCTTGAAAATTATCGGGATAGACGAAGTCCTTGCCGGTGTTGTACGGCGGATCGATGTAGATCAGCTTCACCTTGCCGGCGTAGCTCTTTTGCAGCAGCTTCAACACTTCGAGGTTGTCGCCCTCGATCATCAGGTTTTGCGTGGTGTCCCAATCCACGCTCTCGTCCGGGCAGGGGCGCAGCGTGCCCGTGCTGGGAGTCAGCGCGAGCTGGCGCGCGCGGCGCTTGCCGTGCCAGTTGAGACCGTATTTCTCGTCCGCCTCCGTCACCGTCTTGTCGCCGACGAGTTGCTTGAGTACATCGACATTGATCGCGGCGCCGTCCTTGCCTTCGGTGACGAGTTCGGGGAACAGCGCTTTCAATTGTGCGATGTTGGCGGAAACGATGTCGGCCGATTGCGCCAGCGCATCGGTGGCGGCGATGGGCGCGATGGCGGGGGCGGGTTGGGTGGCGTCCTGATTCATAGTTGTTCCTGGGCAGCCGTCAATTCGGCCTGCACTTTTTGTAGTTCCAGATTGATTTCGACCTGTCTCGCCAGCTGCGACGCCTTCTCGGCGGCGTGACGCAACTCGGCGGCGCGTTCGCGCAGCGTCGCGATGGCGCGCAACGCCGCGCGGCGCGCTGCCTTGCGTGCATCCGAATCCAGCAAGACAAACTTGCCGGTGAGCGCCGCCGCCTGCAACGCGTACGCGCAGTTGGCCCAGCCATCATACAGGGCGAGCATGGAGCCGCGCGGCTGCCGTTCCAGCGCCAGCGCGTCGAGGAACGCAGCGAGAATGTCGGCGCCGGCATCGGCTGCGGTGGCCACCAGCGCGTCGCCGTCGAGCACGGTCTTGCCAGTTTCGTTTTGCGCCCAGCGTTTGTGCGCCAGCGACAGCACGCCGTTGCCATTGTGCTCGGCCAGCAACAGCACCGGATACGGGATGGCGCGGTGGATCAATTCGGTCAGGCGCGCAAGCTTTGCGCCGGCGCGCCAGTCGGCGCGCAACACGGCGATTTCCAGATATTCGCGCGTCGCATCGCGAAACGCCGGCACACCTGCCGTCGCCGGTTTGATCGTGGCCAGCCAGTGCAGCGCTTCGATGCCCTCGTTGATCGCGCGTTTGTCGGCGGCAGTCGGCGCGCCATGTTCCAGCAGCAGCTTCTTCGGCACGCGCTGATCGACGTGCGCGCCATCCGGCAAACGCAAGGCGGCAAGAAGTTCCGCGACGCCGGTCATGCCGCTGGCAAAATCACGAGAAACGCGGCCACCTCGAAATCGTCGCTGCCGGCGAATTCGCCCTTGCCGGCATGCGTGCCGCCGGGGTTGAACAAACTGGCGACGGCGCGTTCTTCCGTCTTGCCGACGACGGACGCGACCGCGGCGGCGAGCAGACGTTGCGCCGCGCTCATGTCCTCACCGTCGCGGGTGGCCTTGTCGAAGCGCGCGCAGGCCGCGGCGTCGGGCGCATCGCGGCCGAGCGCCACGCGTTTGAGCCGGTCGAGAACATTTTTGGCCTGGGTGTAGGGCAGCAGCACGGCGCCATTGTCGCCGACGTGCACGAGATAGTGCGGCGCAAGCGGATAGCCTTCGGGCGCCTTGTTGGCATTCGGCCCTTCCGCGCGCAGGCAGAACACGATGCCCGGCGGAATATCGGCATCGACGCTGGTGGTCACGGCAAAGCTGCCGAGCGGCATGGCATCGAGCGCGCCGGGATGCGCCTTGGCGTACTGCGCAAGGTCGATACGAAAATCGGTGAGCGTCAGATCGGTAATCGACACGCCACTGGACAAGTCTTCCATGTCGATGACGGCATCTTGCAGCTTCAGCAACTGCTTGCGGCGGTATTCCAGATCGTTCATCGGGTCGCCGGATTCGGCCTGAATCAGGTTTTCTTCGCCGGTGGCGGAAATGTCGAGCAGCACCATCTTGCCGCTGACGCGCCGCTCCAGATTGATGTACTCGTCCAACTGCATGTTCGGCCAGAAGTTGACGAGCTGGATGCTCTGGTTCGGTGAGCCAATGCGGTCGATTCGGCCGAAGCGCTGGATGATGCGAACCGGGTTCCAGTGGATGTCGTAGTTGATCAGCCAGTCGCAGTCCTGCAGGTTCTGGCCTTCGGAAATGCAATCGGTGGCAATGAGCAGGTCGAGTTCGCCTTCGTCGGCCATCTCGGTCGGGCGTTCTTTCGAACGCGGTGAAAATGCCGTGAGGATGGAGCCCAGGTCGCGGCGCAGCCCGGGCAGCGTGGCTTCATTGCGACCTGCGCCGGTGACCAGCGCCGAATCCACGCCGAGCGTTTGTTTCGCCCACGGCGCGAGTTGCGCGTACAAGTATTTTGCCGTGTCGGCGAAGGCCGTGAAGACGATAATCTTGCGGTTCCCGGGATTGAGCGGCTCGCGGCATTTGCGTGCGATCATGTCGCGCAAGGCTTCGAGCTTGGCGTCGCGCGCGGCATCGACCTGGCGCGCGGCGTCGAGCAGGGTGGACAAGCGATTGCGGTCTTCGACCAGTTCCTGCTTCCAGCGCACGAGATCCACATCGCTGAGCAGTACCTTGATCCGATCGCCGACCAAGATGCTCTCGAACTGCGGGTCGTCCACGTCGATGTCGGCGATATCGGGTTCTTCGAAAGACTCGGCGCGGGCTTCGATGCGCGCGAGCGTGGCTTCGACATCGCGCAGTTGACGCTCGATGGTCAGCGCGAAGGACGACACCGCGCTCTCCATGCGCTTGAGAACATTGATGCGCAGCAATTGGATCAGGCTTTCCTCACGGTCGGCCTGGCGAAAGAAACTCTCGCCACCGCGAATCTTGGTGCTGTACTTGGCGTCCTAGGCCGCCTGCTTGTGCGGCAACACGTAGCGCAACGGCGCGTATGCAGCCAAGTTGAGCCGACGAATCTCGGTATTGATGTCGCGGATCGAGCGGAACTCGCCGGCGCGATCGACGTCGGCCTTGATGTTGATGGGTCTGAGCCGGGTCGGGAATCTTCCGGTCTCATCGGTGCCGTAGTATTTCTCGATGTGCTTGCGCGAGCGCGCGATGGTCAACAGATCGAGCAAGGTGAAGTAGTCGAAACCGAGCATGTCGATCAGGCGCGCGGGGTTGCGCTCGGCCTCTGGCAGTTCGAGCCAACGATTGAATTGCGTCTGCGCCTTGCGCGTGGTCGCCTCGATGCTGGCGATGCCGTGGTCGGCCATGGCGAGGTCGTCGCCTTCCGTGGCGAAAGCGATCTGGTTCTTCAGGTCCGCGAGGCGATTGTTGACCGGAGTCGCCGAGAGCATCAGCACGCGCGTCTTCACACCCTCGCGGACGATCTGGCGCATAAGCCGGTGATAGCGCGATTCACTGTCTTTGTGTGTGCTCTTGTTGCGGAAGTTGTGCGATTCGTCGATGACGACGAGATCGTAGTTGCCCCAGTTCACATTGGCGAGGTTGATGTCGCCGGACAGGCCGCCGTTGCGCGACAGATCGGTGTGATTGAGCACGTCGTAGTTGAACCGGTCGGCAGCGAGCACATTGCGACGATCGTTGGCCTTGTACAGCGTCCAGTTGTCGCGTAGACGTTTCGGACACAACACAAGGACGCGGTCGTTGCGCAGCTCGTGATACTTGATGATTGCCAGCGCCTCGAAGGTTTTGCCCAAGCCCACGCTATCGGCAATGATGCAGCCGCCGAAGCGGTCGAGCTTGTCCAGCGCGCCGACAACGCCGTCGCGCTGGAACTTGAACAACTTTTTCCATACGACAGTGTTGCGGATGCCGGTGGCGGACTTGACGATGCGATCTTCGTCCAACTCCTCCGCGCCACGGAACAGGTGCTGCAACGTCAGCGCATAGACGCTCAGCGGATCGCGATGCGCGACCAGTGCGCCCAGGGATTGCAGCAGCGCATCCTTGAAGGCGGTGCCATCCCCAAGGCTCGCCCATTGCGCGTCGAACCACTGCGCAAAGGCGGCGGCTTCGGTGGAATCCTCGGAAGCCTGAATCAGGTTCAGGGGGTTGCCGGGCGTTATGCCCAGGCCATCGGTGGTGAAGTCGAACGAACCCATGATGACTTGCCTAGCCTGCGAGTTGGCATCGCGCAACACCGCCATGGATTGAGGCACCTTGCCCCGCGCGCGCCGGACTTCGGCGTTGCGACCTAGCCATTCCGCGCAGTGTCTGGCGAGCGCGCGGGATCGCAACTGATTTCTGGCCTGTCGATCCGCTTCGCCGCCGAGGAAACCCGCTTCGGCCCCGTCGAAAGGCAGCACAACACGGGCGCTCGTTAGCTTGGACAGACCATCCTGAAATTCCGAATACGCGAATAGCGATAGGGTTGCCGACGCCAAATCGAGTGTATCTGCGGCACCAAGCCCATGGAGTATGAGATCAGCTACGCGGTCGGCGCCTGCGTTCGTTACGAGCTTCATTCTGCGATTTCCCCTTTCCGCTTGCCCTTAGAGTCGCAATCATGATGATGATTGGCAAGGGCTGTCCTACGCCACTCCGCGCTTATCGAATGACTGTAAGTGCGTGTGCCTCGGCTTGCATCGAGGGAATCGATGGATGGATCATGATTGCTTCTCCTGTGGTGTCGGTTGATTCTGCGCTGCGGCGCTCGCGGCGAACAGGCGATGGATGGGCTGCGAGGAGACCACGGCCGGGTCGAAGCCGAGATCACGGACATTGAGCTTCAACCGCGCCAGTTCCTCGTCGGTTATCGCCCGTCCCCTCCCGCTCCACGTTTGCGGGAGTATTCAGGAGGCATGGCGATAGCGCGGGTCCTGATGCTCGCGCAGGAATCGCTCGATTCGGCGCAATAGTCTTCCGATCATGGCTCACCTCCTTGCGTGAGCCCGGCACCTCGCCGGGCTCGCATCGTTGCACGTGGTCTGCGTTACTCGCGCCAGCGCTGGTTGCGCAGTTGCCAGAGCACTGCCTCGCAGTCGTTGGCGGATAGTGTGGACTCGGCCCACTTTTGCGCTTCGTTGTCGTCGCGCGGGATCCAACCGGCGCAATACCAGCTTAGATTCAAGCTGAAAGAGCGGATCGCCGACAACGAATTCCGGGAGAGCCGTCGAATTTCGCTGATCGAGGTCGCCAACGAGACGGGGATAGGCCGCATCACCTTGTCGCGCATGCTCAACCGTGGGACTCACGTACGGTCGGATACGCTTGATCGTCTATGTACCTATTTCGGTTGTCGTATCGAAGAACTGGTCGCGCACATTCCCGACGCTCCTGCAGAGAAAGCGAAGGCGAAAAAGTCGCGATAGGACCGTCACCGATCGTGGCGTTGAGTGCTTGGGTCAATTTCGAACAGGCGTTCGGAAATCGCATTCGCTGCCGGGCACGAGATGGGCACAAGATGGGCACAACGTGAAAAAAGAAGGATTGCGCTTCGAGTTCGGATTTTCTTGATCCGATTGACCCGAACACATCGTGTGCTTGATTTTGGGCACAAAAAAACCCGCATCGAAGGCGGGTTTGATATGCGTAACACGCTGATTTTGAGTGCAAAACTGGTGGCGATGGGTGGGCTCGAACCACCGACCCCAGCATTATGAGTGCTGTGCTCTAACCAGCTGAGCTACATCGCCAAAGGGGCGGGCATTATACACGGGACCGGCGCCACGGGTGAGTCCGTAATGCGCGTTACGCATGCCCACGGTGAGGGCGATGGTGTCGCGGGCAGTGCGGGCGAGGTTATCCGTGTACGTATCGGGGACTGCCCAATCGATGGGCCCTATTCATGAGCGGATTGCACGCGCACGGGCGTTCGATCGACAATGGCAGCATGTCGAATCGTCAATATTCCCTCTCTGATCGGGTGCTCATCGAAGCCGAGCGTGCCCTTGGTGCGGCATTCGGCTCGGCGCCTTCGGCCGTGCGGCCATCGCCGGCGACCCACGTGACCGAAGCCGATCTGCGCGAAGACGAACGTCGCCATGCGGCGGGCCTCATGCGTGTGAACCATACCGGCGAGGTGTGCGCGCAGGCGCTGTATTCCGGACAGGCTGCAGTCGCGCGGCATGCGCAGACGCGCGAACAACTGCTCGAAGCGGCGGAGGAGGAAGGCGATCATCTGGCCTGGTGTGCGGATCGGCTCGATGCGTTGGGCAGCCGCCCGAGCCTGCTCAACCCGCTGTGGTACGCGAGCAGCTTTGCGCTGGGGGCTGTGGCGGCGCTGGTCAGCGACAAGGTGAGCCTGGGTTTTGTCGTCGAGACCGAGCGTCAGGTCGAAGCGCATCTGGGCGAGCACCTGAAGACCTTGCCTGCCGGCGATGCGGCCAGCCGCGCCGTCGTGGCGCAAATGCAAGCCGACGAAGCGCGTCACGGACGCCATGCGAAAGAAGCCGGCGGTATCGATCTGCCGCCGCCGATTCCGACCCTGATGCGTTGCGCCAGCGCGGTGATGAAAGCGATCGCTTATCGTATTTGAATCGGTACGTGCCGCGAACGCGCAGCGCAATTACTTCGGCGCGCCGTCGCGCAGCCATGTCAGCACTTTTTCGCGCTCCGCGTCGGTCATCTGGGTGAGATTGCCGATCGGCATGACCCGCAGCGCGAGTTGAGATTGCATGGCCATGGTGTTGGCGAGAATATGCTCGGGCGTGTCGAGCAGTACACCCTTGGGCGGCGCAGGGAATCCGGCGAACGTGGGATGCGGTGCATGACAGGTCACGCAACGCTGCGCGATGATGCCCTGAATTTCGGCGAAACGTTGCGCAGCAGCCGTGGCATCCGCCTGGGGCGTTGCGGGCGCCGCGGTTCTGGCGTGCGGTGCCAGCGCGACCATCACCGCTGCAAGCATCGCCAAGCCGAGAACGAGCGGCACGGGCGAAGTCCTGCCGCCGCGCTCGTGCGCCTTGTGGCGCAGGACGAACCAGGTGCGGATCGCGGCACCGGCGACGCTCATCGCAATCAGCACAAGCCAGTTCCATTTCGCCCCGTAGGTCAGCGCGTAATGATTGCTGATCATCACGAACAGCACGGGCAAGGTGAAATACGTGTTGTGAACCGAGCGCTGCTTGCCGCGCAAGCCGTGGAGGGGATCGAGCGGTCGCCCTTCGGCTTTCGCACGCACCATTTCGCGCTGGCCGGGGATGATGACGAAGAACACGTTGGCGACCATGATTGTACCGATCAGCGCGCCGAACACGATGTAGGCACCGCGGCCGCTGTACAGATGACACAGTACCCACGCCGCCACGCATAACACGACCGCAACGATGAGGCCGAGCACGCGCTCGCTGCGCTGGAAGAAGAAACGGCACAACGCGTCATAGACCAGCCAGCCGCCGGCGAGAAACGCGAGCGCGATGCCGATCGCGACCGGCTTCGACAAGACCATCACCGACGTATCGATCAGATACATCTCCGCCTGCCCGAAATACAACAGGCAGAGCAGGAAAAAACCCGACAGCCAGGTCGTGTACGCCTCCCAGTAGAACCAGTGCAGCGGCTCGGGCAGCTCGGCCGGCGCTGTTTTATACTTTTGCGCATTGTAGAAACCGCCGCCATGCACGGCCCAAACCTCGCCGCCCACGCCGGCGTCGACCAACTCCTTGCGCCTGGGCGGCAGCAGCGAATCGTCGAGCCAGACGAAGTAGAACGAGGCACCGATCCAGGCGATGCCGGTGATCAAATGCAGCCAGCGGCCAAGCAGACTGGCCCAGTCGTAGAGGTAGTCGATCATGCATTGTGCTCGTGGCCCCTCTCCCGTCGGGAGAGGGGTTGGGGTGAGGGAAGAGCTTCGCATGTCGGAACAAGATTGCTCACTGGTCAGGCCTTTCCCTCATCCGCCCTTCGGGCACCTTCTCCCGACGGGAGAAGGGAAGAAATAGCGCGCAACACCGACTCGGGCGTCGCTGGAGCAGCCAAGTCGGGAATCGCGCCCGCTGCGCCGCACGCCGCGATGGCGTCGCGGATCGCGTGCAGCGTCGAAATCGCGAGCATCAGCGGTGGCTCGCCGACGGCCTTGGAGCGGTGGATCGTGTCTTCGGGATTTGGCGCCTCATCGAGGATGCGCACGTTGGCATGCCGCGGCCAGTCGCGCACCGAGGGAATCTTGTATGTGGACGGCGCGTGCGTCTTCAACTCGCCCTTGGCATTCCACCACAATTCCTCGTTGGTCAGCCAGCCGACGCCCTGCAAAAAGCCCCCTTCGATCTGACCGCGATCGATCGCGGGATTCAACGACTCGCCGACATCGTGCAGGATGTCCACGCGGGTCAACTGCGTCTCGCCGGTCAACGTGTCCACGGCCACTTCGGACACGGCCACACCGTAGGCAAAATAGAAAAACGGCCGGCCATTGAGGCGGGAGCGATCCCAGTGGATTTTCGGCGTCGCGTAAAAGCCCGTCGCGGACAGCGGAATGCGGGCTTGATAGGCCGACTGCACGAGCTGCGCAAATGTCATCCGCTCGCGTCCAATCTGCACTGCGCCGTCGACGAAGTGTACGTCGTGCGGTTCCACGTCATGCGTTTTGCAGGCATGCTCGATCAAACGTGCGCGCAGTGTCTGGCACGCCGCCTGCGCGGCCTTGCCGTTGAGGTCGGCGCCACTCGACGCGGCCGTCGCCGAGGTGTTGGGAACCTTGCTCGTATCGGTCGCCGACGTGCGCACCGCGGACAGCGGCAAGCCGAATTCGTGCGCAACCACTTGCGCGACCTTGGTGTACAGGCCCTGACCCATTTCGGTACCGCCGTGATTGAGCAACACACTGCCATCGGTATAAATGTGTACCAAGGCGCCCGCCTGATTGAACACGGTGGCATTGAACGAGATGCCGAACTTGACCGGAGTGAACGCGATACCACGTTTGATGACCGAGTTTGCCGCGTTCCATCGTACGATTTCGGCGCGGCGCGCGTGGTAGCGGCTGGTTTTTTCCAGATCGTCGGTGAGGCGCTCGAGGATATTGTCCTCGACGTACTGCCCGTACGGCGTCACGTCGCGCGGCGCGGCGCCGTAGTAATTGCGCCGGCGCACGGTCAGCGGATCCAATTGCAGCGTGCGCGCGATATCGTCGATCGCCTGCTCGATCGCGAGCATGCCTTGCGGGCCGCCGAAACCGCGGAACGCGGTGTTGGACACCGTGTGCGTCTTGCAGCGGTGATTGAGGATTTCGATGTTCTCGATGTAGTAGGCGTTGTCGATGTGGCAGAGCGCGCGATCGTTGACCGGCCCGGACAGATCAGCGGAGTAGCCGCAGTTCGAGGCGAGCATGACCGCGAACGCGGTGATGCGACCCGTGTCGTCGAAGCCCACGTCGTAGTCGGCGATGAAGCCGTGGCGCTTGCCGGTGATCAGCATGTCGGCATCGCGTTCCAGTCGCAGCTTGATCGGGCGA
The DNA here is from genome assembly GCA_018240485.1 of Pseudomonadota bacterium. Classification (GTDB taxonomy): domain Bacteria; phylum Pseudomonadota; class Gammaproteobacteria; order Xanthomonadales; family Rhodanobacteraceae; genus Rudaea. The sequence continues at coordinate 2,721 of JAFEFR010000137.1, read as the reverse complement.
TTCGTTTTGCGTGCGAGTACGCAGGCCGCTGCGGCGATCAGCGCCGGCTGCGATTCCTTGCCGCCGAAGCCGCCACCCATGCGCCGGCACTGCACCACGATGGCATGCGCCGGCAGCGCCAGCGCGTGTGCAATCACGTTCTGCACCTCGGTCGGGTGCTGGGTTGAAGCATGCACATGCAGCGTGCCGTCCTCGCCCGGCAGCGCGATGGCGATCTGGCCTTCGAGATAAAAATGATCCTGCCCACCGACCGTCATCGTGCCCTGCAGGCGGTGGGCGGCGTCGGCGAGGCTCTCGCGTGCGCGACCGCGCGCGAGAAGTTGACTGGGAATCACGAAACTGCCGGCCGCGATCGCGCTGCGGATTTCCAGAATCGCCGGCAGTTCTTCGTATTCGATTTTTGCCTTGAGCGCGGCCTTGCGCGCGACCGTCATCGACGTCGCGGCGACCGCGAACAACGGCTGGCCGGCATACTGCACCAACCCTTCGGCGAAGATCGGATCGTCGTGGACGATGCCGCCATAGTTGTTCTCGCCTGGCACGTCTTGTGCCGTCGCCACGGCAACGACGCCGGGTATTGCGAGCACGTCGGACAAATCGATGCACTTGATCCGGGCATGTGCGACGCGACTGATTCCGAACGCAGCATGCAGCGTGGACGGCGGCAGTTCGATATCGTCGAGATACATCGCGCGCCCGGAAACGTGCAGGTGCGCACTTTCGTGGCGCACCGGTTCGCCGATGCGTGCGCCGACGTCGCGTTGCGCCGGCAGGTCGTTCATGGCGATACCTCCGCCGAGTACGTGCGCAGCGCCTGCCGCGTCGCGTGTTCGCGATGGAAGCGGCGCAGCAGATTTTGCGCGCCTTGCAGCCGATACGCGGCACTGGCGCGCATGTCGGAGAGCGGTTTGAAATCGTCGCCCAGCGACTGCGCCGCCAAATCGAACGAGGCGATGTCGAATGCGTGGCCGATCAACGCCGCCTCGGCGTGTTGCGCGCGCGCAGGAATCGCCGCCATGCCGCCGAAGGCGAGGCGCGCGGCAACGATACGTTCGTTTTCGACTTCGACCGCGAACGCCGCGCACACCGCAGAAATATCCTGATCGATGCGCTTGGAAAGTTTGTAGCAGGCCACGTGCGTCGCCGCACTCGGCGTTGGCACGTCGACCGCGACGACGAACTCGTCGCGCGCCAGATCCTTCTTCATGTAGTCCAGATACAGCGCCTCGAGCGGCAGCCCGCGCGTCGCGTCGCCGCGGCGCAGTTCGACCGTCGCACCAAGCGCGATCAGCGCCGGCATCGCATCACCGATCGGCGAGCCATTGGCGATGTTGCCGACCAGCGTGCCGGAGTTGCGCACCGGCGGCGAGGCGAAGCGTTGCGCGAGTTCGGTCAATGCAGGTACGCGCGCGACGATCGCGCTCCACGCATCGGTCAATGGCACGGCAGCGCCGATCCGCAGCACGCCGTCGGCGCGCGTCTCGACGTTCTGCAACTCGCGCACTTCGCCCAGATACACGAGCGTCGGCAACTCGCGCAGATGCTTGGTTACCCACAGGCCGACGTCGGTGCCGCCGGCGAGCAGCAGTGCATCGGGCTGCGCACGCAAGGTTTGCGCGAGTTCGTCCAGATTGCGCGGGGCGACGAAGCCGGGAATCTCAAGCGCACGCTCGCGCCGCAGCGCGTGCAGTGCGTCGATGTGCGCGACGTCTTGCCCCTGCGCGCGCGACCAGCGCTGCGGAGCAGGATAGTTCGCCATCGCGCAACCCGCATCGATGATCGGTCGATAGCCCGTGCAGCGGCACAGATTGCCGGCCAGGGCATCGACGACGTGTGCGCGATTCGTGTTGTCCTGTTGCTGATACAAAGCGAACAGACTCATGACGAAACCCGGCGTGCAGAAACCGCATTGCGAGGCGTGACAATCGACCATCGCCTGCTGCACCGGATGCAGAGCGTCACCATCGATGAGGCTTTCCACGGTGACGAGTTCTTTGCCATCGATGGTCGGCAGGAAGCGGATGCAGGCATTGATCGCGCGATAGCGCATGCGCTCGCCGCCATCCGTAACGGCGGCGCCCCTGCCGCCATCGATTTCGTGCGCGACTTCGCCGAGCACGACGGTGCAGGCGCCGCAATCGCCTTCGGCGCAGCCTTCCTTGGTGCCGGTGCGATGGCGATGCTCACGCAGCCATTCGAGCACGGTGGTGGTGGGCGCCACGTCGGCGACTTCGACCACGTCGCCGTCGAGCAGGAAACGAATCGCGTTGGCTGGCGTGCCGCTCACGTTCAACTGCCGCGATACGTGGAGTAACTCCACGGGGAAACCAGCAGCGGTACGTGATAGTGCTCATCGACCGCGGCGATGCCGAAATCGATGCGCACGATGTCGAGAAATGCCGGCGCGGGCAGGGCGACGCCCATGGCGCGGAAATAATCGGCGACGTGGAAACTCAAGCTGTAGCGACCGGCACGCAGCGCGGCGCCTTCGAGCAGCGGCGCCGTCGCACGGCCGTCGTCGTTGGTGGCGAAGCGCGCAAGCCTTTCGCCGGCAAGATGCAACTCGACGTGCATGCCGCGTGCCGGAATGCCGTGCGCCGTGTCGAGCACGTGTGTGGTCAATCTGCCCATGTTTTTCCTTCGGCGGCCCGTCCGCCGTCGCGTCGTCCTTCGTCGTTGTATGCATGTGTACAAAACAATTACAGTGAGCGCAAGCGTTTC
>JAFEFR010000136.1 GCA_018240485.1 Pseudomonadota bacterium | reverse complement strand
TCGGTGTACGGGCCCGAGGTGTCGTACACGGCGAGTGGGGCATTTTTTTCCGCGCCAAACACGAGTGGCGTATCGGACAACTGCACTTCGCGCATCGGCACGCTCAAATCGGCGCGTGATCCGGGCACGTGAATCTTGCGCGAACCCGGAATCGGACGGGTCACACTTTCCGAAAGCGCGGTGGTGTCGCGAACCAGATCGGCGGCGAGTGCATTCATGGCGTCATCTCCTCAAGGTTGTATCGAGGCCATGACGCGGAAAGCTTCTATCGAAAAACCGCACCAGGATGCGCGGTTTTCTTTGCGCGCAGGAGGCGCGCACCAATAAAGCTTCCCTACGCCGGCATGACCCGGATCAGGTACGAAGGGTTTTTCTCAGTTTTCCGGCAACGCCGGAAAACACCCCCGCTTCATGCCCGCCATTGAAGCACGAAGCGTCGGCTTGTGCGAGTCGCGCCAACGCAATAGCTCCATTGGGTATCTCGAAAAACCCCGTCATCCCGGTGAAAGCCGGGATGACGGGCAAAACAGTTTCTCGATATGCCGAATTGCCTCGCACTGCGGGTTTCTCCACACGGCAGCGATTCGACCAGCGGTGTACTCGCCAACAGACCAGCCGATTGCAGCCGAAGCCGTCGGTGAAGGCCGAAGCACGGCGCTGGTTGGGAGGCATGTCCGTTTTTTCGGTGCAACGTCGTTTGAGCGGGAGACCGCTTTCCAACGGAGAAACCAAGATGTCGCACCTGTCTAAAAAATGTCTGGCTTTCAGGTTCCTGTGGGGTTGCCTCGTGGTGATGGCAACCATCGCTTTGCCGGGGCGCGCCTGGGCGCAGAACGAGTTGTTCGTGAGCAACACCGGTGGCAACTCCGTCACTGTTTACAGCCGCACTGCGAACGGCAATATCGCGCCGACCCGAACCCTCAGCGGGGCCGCGACTGGCTTGGCGCACCCAACCGGAATTGTCGCCGACACAGTCAACAGCGAATTGGTCGTCGGCAACAACTTTGGTCAGTCGGTGACGGTATTCGGGGTGAGCGCGAGCGGCAACACGGCTCCGACGCGAACGCTTTCCGGTACGGCAACCGGGATAGCCTTTCCGGCAGGCGTCGCGGTGGACACGGCGAACAACGAACTGTTTGTGGCAAACAACGGCGGCGCCTCCGTGACCGTCTATGCCCGTACCGCAAACGGCAACGCGTCCCCACTGCGCACCTTGAGCGGCGCTTCGACCGGGCTGTTCGCGCCCGCCGGCATTGCGCTCGATACTGTGAACAACGAGCTGTTTGTGGCGAACAACGGTGATGGAACCATTCGTGTGTTTGGACGCACAGCAAGCGGCAACACGGCGCCCACGCGGATTTTGAATGTGCCGTCGTCGAGCCCGTTTCAAATCTCCGGCGTCTTCGTGGACAACGTCAACAATGAACTGTTCGTCACCAACAATGGCACGTATTCCGTCTCGGTCTTCAGCCGTACCGCGAGCGGGAGCACCGCACCACTGCGCACCGTGAGCGGCGCTGCCACAGGCTTTGACAATCCCTTCAGTGTCGTTGTCGATAGCGTCAACAACGAATTGCTGGTGGTGAATACGGGGCAAAATACCGGCGTGGCATCGGTCACGGTCTACCCGCGCAGCGCCAGTGGCAATCTCGCTCCGATCAGGGCACTCGCCGGGGCGGCCACGAATTTGTCGCTTCCAACCTACCTTGCCGTCACGACCGGCACCGCGCCGCCGCGCCCCTTGCCGCCGACGCTCACCAAGGCGTTCGGGGCGGGCAGCGTGATCGTCAATACGCCGACGACACTCACCTTGAGCCTTGCCAATCCCAATCCCTCCGCGACGCTGACCGGCATCGCTTTCACCGACCCGTTTCCCTCTGGCCTCGTCGTCGCAACGCCCAACGGCCTCACGACGACGTGTGGCGGGGCGATCATCACTGCGACGGCGGGCTCGTCCGCTGTCTCGCTGTCGGGTGAAACGTTTGTCGTTGGCGCGTCGTGCGCGTTCACAGTGAACGTCGTACCGACCGCCGTGGGGCCCTATACCAACACCACCGGCGCGATCACCTCGAACGAAAGCGGCGCCGGCGCAACCGCATCGGCCAGCTTCATCGCCGTCGCAGCGACGCCGCCGCCGTCTCCCATGCAGCCGGCGCCGACATTGCAGGGCTGGGCGCTGTGGTTACTCGGCGCGACTCTGCTCGTGGTGGGCGGCGGCGTAGTCGTGTGCTCGCTTGGACACGACTGAAACCCGCCCTCACGCCGCGTTTTTCGGGTCGCCCGACTGCGCTGAGCGACACTGAATGCGGCGCAACGACCGCGCAGGAGCGCCTCGGCGTGCGACGAAACCTGGCGCTCGTGCGTCTTGTGTATCGTCCCCGCAGGCCACAGAGTATGACGGCCTGGTTCACTCGACGAGGTTTACCATGAAAACGTACCGCCACTCGCTGTTCCGCCCGCTGATCGCCATCGCCACGGCCTGCCTCTTCCTCGCCGCCTGCGCCGCGCCGGGGCCACGAAAACCCCTGCCCGAGCGCGTGCAAGTGCAATGGGCGCCCGACAATCAGTTGAGCGAGGTGAGGAACAACCCGATGCAACGCGGTTGGCTCAAGCCGGCCAGCTGGCAGGCCAGCCTCGGCGACTATCTGCGCAAGCACGCCGATGCCGTGCTGCCGCCCGGGCAATCGCTGCACGTCACCATCGAGGACATCAAACTCGCCGGCGACTTCGAGCCGTGGCTCGGGCCGGACGCGCAAGACATCCGCTTCATGAAGGACATCTATCCGCCGCGCGCCACCCTGCGCTGGGCGTTGACCGATGCGCAGGGTGCCACGATCCGCGAAGGCGAAAGCAAACTGACCGACCTGGGCTACCTGCAGCGCGGGCCGATCACCCCCTCCAGCGACCAACTGCGTTACGACAAGCGCATGCTGGGTGACTGGATCGGCAAGGAATTCGCGAACAAGTCCTCGTAAGCCGTCACAGCGCGATCGTCGAACTCGGCTCCACGCGAAACGTCCTCGTGCGCGCTACACTGCGTGCATGAAGACCCTAGCCTGCACCCTCGCCATTCTCCTGACCGCATCGACGGCTCAGGCCGCCAGCAGCGACATCGCCGCCCGCATCGATCGCATCCTCGCGACGACGCCGCTGATCGACGGTCACAACGATCTGCCATGGGAGATTCGCACGCGCTTCGGTGGCGATGTGACCAAAATCGATCTCGCCGCCGATACCTCGAAGCTGCCGCTTCCGGCCGGCGACGAAGGCGCGCCACTGATGACCGACATCCCGCGCTTGCGCGCCGGCCATGTCGGCGGCCAATTCTGGTCGGTGTGGATTCCGGTATCGCTCAAGGGGCCCGAGGCGGTGCAGGTCACGCTCGAACAAATGGATATCGTCAAGACGATGGCAGCGCGTTGGCCGCGCGTTTTTTCGATGGCCTACACGGCCGCCGACATCCGTCGCATTCACAAAGACGGTCGCATTGCCTCGCTGATCGGCATCGAGGGCGGCCATCAGATCAACGATTCGCTTGCCGTGCTGCGCGAGTACTACGATGCCGGCGCGCGCTACATGACGCTCACGCACTCATCGAACACGGACTGGGCCGATTCGGCCACCGACACGCCCGCGCATCACGGACTCACGCCATTCGGTCGCGAGGTCGTGCGCGAGATGAACCGGCTCGGCATGCTCGTCGACCTCTCGCACGTGTCCGAGGACACGATGAACGCTGCGCTCGACGTGGCGCAGGCACCCGTGATTTTTTCGCACTCCTCGGCGCGCGCGCTCGACGATCATCCGCGCGACGTTTCCGATGTGGTGCTGCGCCGTGTTGCCAAGAATGGCGGCGTCGTCATGGCCAACTTCGCCCTGGCGTACGTTTCCGATGCGTACCGCCGCTGGGACGCCGACCGCGCCGCCGAACAGGCGCGCTACAACAGCCCGCCGTTCGGCGGCCTGTACATCGGCGATCCCGCACGCGCCAAGGCTGCGCTGGCCGAGTGGGAGAAAACCCATCCGGCGCCGACCGTCACGCTGTCCGATGTCGCTGACCACATCGAGCATATCGTCAAGGTCGCCGGTGTCGAGCATGTGGGCATCGGTTCAGATTTCGACGGCATCCCCGCCACACCGATGGGCCTCGATGGTGTCGACAAATATCCCGCCTTGCTCGGCGAGCTCGCACGGCGTGGCTGGAGCGATGCCGACCTGGCCAAACTCGCCGGCGGCAATGTGTTGCGTGTCATGGCGCAGGCGGAGTCGGTGGCGGCGATACTGCGCACACAGCGTGGCCCATCGATGGCCCGAATCGCGCAATTGGATGCCGCGTCGGCAATCACGAAATAAAAGCCGCACGCCGCGGGGCGCTGACCCATGCGATGCGGCATGGCGTGGGCCAAGGATCGGCGAGACTCACGCCGCCTTCGCGCACGCCGACGCACCACAACTTACGCCTACTTCGGCGCATAAGCGCGCAGAAAGAAATCGACGGTCGCATCGAGGTGTTCGTCGATTTCGCGCGCGCTCGGTGCAGGTTCCAGCCCACACTCCATGCGCGCGTGACATTCGCCCTTGAGCAAGCAGAAGAACTGTGAAGCGGCCCGATGCAGATCGACGATGTCGAGCTTGCCGGCATCGACTTCGGTGCACAGGAAACGTTCCAAACCAGCCTGCACGCGCACCGGCCCGGCCTCCCAAAACAAGCTGGACAACTTCGGTGCGCTCGCACCGTTCGCGACGATGGTGCGGTGAATCGCGATCGCATCCTCGCTCGTGATCAAGCTGAAGAATGCCCGTGCGATCGCCAGGAGCTGCTTGCGAAGCGGCCCTTTCAAGTCGGCGTGGAACAGTTCATCGGGTATCAACGATTCGCATTTGCTGCGAACCGCTTCGGCGAACAAGGTCTCCTTGTCGCGATAGTGACTGTAGACGGTGAGTTTGGAAACGCCGGCCCGGTTCGCGATCGCATCCATGCTGGTGCCTTCGAAACCTTGCTTGACGAACAAGGTTTTGGCCGCATCGAGAATGGCGGCCCGCTTTTCCATATCCTTGGGGCGGCCCGGCCCGGCCTTGGCAACAGTCAATGCGGACATGATTTCGACTTCGTTCGTTTTTCGCAGCGGACGTCCGCAAGCGACGGCCTCTGCTGGCAATATAGAAATACTGGACAGAACAGTTTAGTATTTGTAGGATAGCACAAATCATCCCCCTTGAGCGTTTGGCATGCGCATCGCGTCCGCCCACTGCTGCGCGATTCGCCTGAGTTCGCAACCTACCACCATCGACGGCATCCGCACTCCCGGACTTGAAATCATGCCCGATCTTCCCTTCCGCACTTCGGCACCCACTACCGCGCATCGTATCGCCAAAGGATTCCTGCCCATGACCGTGCTCGTTCTGGCCGGTTGCAGCGGCCACTCGAACGCACCGGAGCCCCCGCGCAGCGCCATCGTCGCGCACCCGCTGGCCGCCGAAGCCGTCGGCGCGCGCGTCTACTCGGGTGACGTGCGTGCGCGCTTCGAAAGCCAACTCGGCTTTCGCGTCAACGGCAAGATCAGGACACGCAAGGTCGATGTCGGCGATCGTGTCGCAAACGGGCAGCTTATCGCCGAACTCGATCCTGTCGACCTGCAATGGCAAACCGGCAGCGCTCGCGCCAACCTTGCTGCGGCACAAGCCCAACGCGACCTGACCCAAGCCGATTACGATCGCTACCGCACATTGCTCGACAAGCATTACATCAGCCAAACCCAGGTCGATGCACAGGCAAACGCACTGAAGGCCGCCCAGGCGCAAGTGCAGCAGGCGCAGGCTGCACTTGCGATCGCCACGAATCAAACCGAATACACCAGCTTGCGTGCCGACCACGCCGGCGCAATCACCGCGCTGAGCGCCGAAGCGGGGCAAGTCGTCGCCGCCGGGCAGTCCATCGCCAGGCTGGCATGGGACGGAGCCGTCGAAGTCGAGATTGCCGTGCCGGAAGACCGAATCGCGTCCCTGCACGTCGATGCGCCGGCCACGATCGAAGCGTGGGCCGATACCGGCAAGCGGCTGGGAGGGCATGTGCGCGAAATCGGCGCAGAGGCGGATCGCGTCACGCGCACCTATCGCGTGCGCGTGCGCTTCGATGATGCCGACACCGCTCCGCGTCTGGGCCAGACCGCACGGGTGTATTTCACCGATTCCGGTGCCGCAGGGAAAACCCTGATTGCACCGTCGGCACTGTACGAACTCGATGGCAAGCCCGCCGTCTGGCTGGTCGATGCGAAGACGCATCGGGTGAAACTCGTCGCCGTCACCGTCGCCGCTTACCACGAGCAAGGCGTCATTTTGTCGAACGGTGTCGGCACGCAGGATTGGATCGTCACCGCCGGCGTGCACAAACTGCACGATGACGACACGATCGCACCGATCGATGCGCTGAATCGCCCTCTTTCCCTGTGAACGGGGTCGCCATGTTCGCATCGCCGTACACAGACTCCGCCCCCGACGCCAGAGGGCACGCATGAGTCACTTCAACCTTTCCGAATGGTCGCTGCGCAACCCCTCGTTGTTGCGGTATTTCATCGTCCTGCTCGCCCTCGTCGGCGCATGGTCGTACCTTGGACTGGGGCAATCGGAAGACCCGCCATTCACGTTCAAGGTAATGGTGGTACAAACACAATGGCCGGGCGCGAGCGCCGCCGAGGTCACTGAACAAATCACCGAAAAGATCGAGAAAAAACTGCAGGAGCTGCCACAGATCGATTATCTGCGCAGCTATTCGCGACCTGGCGAATCGATGGTGTTCGTGGTGGTGAAGGATTCGCTGCCAGCCGATGGCGTACCCGATTTTTTCTATCAGGTGCGAAAGAAGATCGGCGACATTCGCTACACCTTTCCGCAAGGCATCTACGGGCCGTTTTTCAATGACGAATTCGGCGACACCTTCGGCAACATCTACGCGCTCAACGGCGAGGGCTATTCCGACGCGCAGCTGCGCGACTACGCCGAGCGCCTGAAACTGGAAATCCTGCGCGTGCCGGATGTGGCGAAGGTCGCCTTGATCGGTCAGCAGGACGAGAAAATCACGATTGAACTGTCCAACGCCAAGCTCGCCACGCTCGGCGTCAGCTTCGAGCAGTTGCAGGCCACGCTCGCCGCGCAGAACGCGGTCACGCCGGCGGGCAGCTTCGAGACCGGCAGCGATCGCATCTATCTGCGCCCGAGCGGCGCGTTCGATTCGGTCGAGGCGATCCGCAACATCGCGATCCGCGCGAACGGCAACCTGTTCCGCCTCGGCGACATCGCCAAGATCACACGCGGCTACGCCGACCCGCCCGATCCACGCATGCGCTTCATGGGCAAAAATTCGCTCGGCATCGCGGTGTCGATGCGCGCGGGCGGCGACATCATCCATCTCGGTCGCAACCTCGACGCCACCATCTCGCGCCTGCAAAAAACGCTGCCGGTCGGCCTCGAGCTCGACCGCGTCGCCGACCAGCCGCGCGCAGTCGCCCGCTCGGTCGAGGAGTTCGTGCATACGCTGGCCGAGGCCGTGATCATCGTGCTGTTGGTCAGCTTTTTCTCGCTCGGTCTGCGCACCGGTCTCGTCGTCGCATTGTCGATTCCGCTGGTGCTGGCGATGACGTTCGCGGCGATGAAATACTTCGGCATCGACTTGCACAAGATTTCGCTCGGCGCATTGGTGCTGGCGCTCGGCCTGCTCGTGGACGATGCGATCATCGCGGTCGAGATGATGGCGATCAAGATCGAGCAGGGCTACGACCGCATCCGCGCCGCCGCGTTCGCCTACACCTCGACCGCGTTCCCGATGCTGACCGGCACGCTGGTCACCGCCGCGGGCTTCCTGCCGATCGCGACGGCGAAATCCGGCACCGGCGAGTACACGCGTTCGATCTTCGAAGTGGTGACGATCGCGCTGTTGATCTCGTGGGTCGCCGCGGTGATGCTGATTCCGTATCTTGGCTACAAGCTGCTGCCGGAGCGCGACCAGGCGCCGCCGCCGGCGAATTCGTGGCTGCACAAGCTGCCGCCGCGCCTGCGCCGCATCGTCACCGGCGAGCATGCGCCGCATGCCGATCACGATCCGTACGCGACGCCGTTCTACAGAGCCTTCCGCACGCTGGTCGACTGGTGCGTCGGCCATCGCTGGCTCGTGATCGGCGCCACCGTCGGCGCATTCGTGCTGGCCGTCGCCGGCTTCGGCCTGGTCCAGCAGCAGTTCTTCCCCGACTCGACCCGGCCGGAGCTGATGGTCGATCTCAAGCTGACCGAAGGCGCCTCGCTCAATGCCACCGAAACGCAGGTGAAGAAGCTCGAAGCCTGGCTGGCAAACCGTCCCGAGCTGGAGAACTACGTCAGCTATGTCGGCAGCGGTACGCCGCGTTTCTACCTGCCGTTGGACCAGCAACTGCCACAAGCCAGCTTCGCCGAGTTCGTGCTGCTGGCGAAATCGACGGCCGATCGCGAAAAAATCCGCACCGCCCTGATCGAGCTGTTCGATCGCGACTTCACCGAGTTGCGCGCACGCATCGCCCGCCT
>JAFEFR010000135.1 GCA_018240485.1 Pseudomonadota bacterium | reverse complement strand
GCCGCACAAGCGCGAGCCCATGGCACGAATCTGCGCTATCGCAATGCGCCGCCCGCACTGTGCAAACTTGCGCATCTGGCCGATGTCGATGGGCTGCTCGGGCTGAACGGCTGAGGGCTTGCGCACCGCTTCACGGGCGCGAATACGTGCGCAGCCTCAATTTTTCTTTGGCGGTTGCCGGGTGGCATCGCGCCCTTTCTCGTATTGCTGCTGTTCTTCCAGCAGCTTGTCGACGTCGATGTTGTCGTCGCCCTGCAATGCCTGAATTGCTTCCAGCGGCGGATTGCCGTCGTAGATCTTGTACAGGCGACGCTGGCGGTACGCATCGCGGAAGAAGATGTAGGGATCGTAGACGCCTTGCAGCAAACCTTCCGCGTCGATCGCGCTCGAGCGCAAGGTCACGAGATAAGCCATTTGCGGCAGGTATTGCGCTTCCCATTTCCACTCGCGCGTATGCGCATACCATGCCAACGGGTTGAGCGCGTATTGGTCGACCGGAAAAGCGGTGAGGTCCCGCCCGGTGGTTGGGCCGAGCAGTGGCAATACCAGATAGGGCCCTTCGGGCACCCCCCATTTGGCGAGGGTCACGCCGAAGTCGGTGGTGCGCGCGTCGATACCCATGGCGCTGGCCGGATCGAACAGGCCGAGGACGCCGACCGTGGAATTGATCACCAGACGACTGGACTGCGTGAATGCGTAGCGCGGATGCCCTTGCAGGACGTCGTTGACGATCGTGATCGGCGATTCGATGTTGGCGAAGAAATTGCTAACCAAGCGGCGGGACGTATCGTTGGTGATTTTGCGATAGCCCACGGCGACCGGTCGGATTGCGACCCGGTCGGCGAAATCATTGAATGCGTACATCCGGCGATTGAAGTGCTCGTACGGATCGTCCCGGCGTGGTGCGGCCACCGTCGCGCAACCAGCCAAGGCGGCAGTACAGGCGGCGAAGCAGGCGAGACGGGCAAGCAGTGTCGGAGTAGTCGGCATCGGTGAAGTGCCCATCGGAAATCCCTGTCGCGACGGTTGTGTTGGAATGATAAAGGAGCGGCGGTTGCCGGGGGTGAAAGGTTACGCAATTGTGGCCGTTCTGCCCACTTTCGGTCTATCTGAAGTACAGGCGCAGTTCAGTTCCCGCCGATCCCGTTTGCGCCGGGTGCGGGCTACCTCTACAATACGCACCCCGGGGTTTCCGAACCTGCGCGGCTTGCTTGCGCTCCGCTGTGGGCGGGTGTGCGAAGCCGTCGCACGGCTCCGCGCCGTTTTATCGAGTCGGCGCGCTTTCGACGATTCGATTTCCGCGAGCACTAAAAAGTGCGTTCGCACGATTCGGATTCCGTTTTTGCTTTTCGAGGTTTTTATGGCACGCATCACAGTGGAAGATTGTCTGGAAGTGGTCGACAACCGCTTTGAACTCGTTTTGATGGCGACCAAGCGCGCACGTCAGCTCGCCAATGGCGCCGAGGCAACGATCGACGCCGGCCATGACAAGCCCACTGTGCTTGCTTTGCGCGAGATCGCGGGCCGCAAGATCGATCAAGACCTCATCGACGAAGTCGACAAGGCCGCACGGGCGAAGGCCGAGCGTGAAGCGCTTGAGTGGGCTGCCGCGGAAGTCGACGACGATTTCAAGAGCGGCGACGACCTCTGAGAATCCTCTGCATTGATGTCGTTGCAAAGATGAGGCGGCATACCGATGCAACGGGAAGCAGGGCGAGGCGTACGGAGTAATCGGCGAGAGTGTCGCCGACGCTCGTTCTTGCGTTCGCGCCCGCATACCGCCTCGACTCGTTTTTCGTCCGCTGTCGCCGGAGCCGCGGCCTCATGAACGCGCCTGCGTCTGCGACCGTCCCGAACGACGTACTGGCGCTTGAGCAGCGCCTCGCCAACTATCTCCCCGACGACCAGGTCGCGCTTGTCCGTGAGGCCTATTTCACCGGTGCGCGCGCGCATGCCGGGCAAACGCGAAAAAGTGGCGAGCCTTACATCACCCATCCGGTAGCGGTGGCGGCCATTCTTGCCGAGCTTGGCATGGACGCGCAGACGATCATCGCCGCGATTCTGCACGACACGCTCGAAGACACGCCGCTGCCGCGGGCGGAAATCGAGTCTGCCTTCGGCGCCACGGTCGCCGAACTCGTCGACGGGGTTACCAAGCTCGACAAGGTCAAGTTCCGCAACCAGCAGGATGCGGCGGCCGAGAGTTTTCGCAAGATGTTGTTGGCGATGGCGCGCGATCTGCGCGTGATTCTGATCAAACTCGCCGACCGTCTGCACAACATGCGCACCCTCGGCAGCATGGCGCCGGCCTCGCGGCGCCGCATCGCGCGCGAGACGCTCGACATCTACGCACCGATCGCGCAGCGACTGGGCATGAACAAGTTTCGCTCCGAGCTGCAGGATTTGGGTTTTCGCGCGCTTTATCCGGATCGCTATCGCATCATCGTGGAGCGCATCAAGGGCGTGCTCGGCAACCGTCGTGAGGCGATGGGCAAGATCGAATCCGCGCTTGCCGCCAAGCTTGTCGCCGAGCATGTGCCGAGTCGGGTGATGAGCCGCGTCAAGACGCCGTACTCGACGTATTCGAAGATGCACGCAGAGCACAAGACCTTCAATCAGGTCATGGACGTGTACGGCTTCCGCGTCGTGGTCGAAGAAACGATGCAGTGCTACCACGCGCTGGGCGCGATCCATTCGCTGTTCAAGCCGCTCGATGCGCGCTTTCGCGACTTCATCGCGATTCCGAAAGCGAACGGTTATCAGTCGTTGCACACGGTGCTGTTCGGGCCATTCGGCGCACCGATCGAAATCCAGATACGCACCGAGGAAATGGATCAAGCCGCCGAGCGCGGCGTTGCCGCGCACTGGGTCTACAAGACGTCGCGGGAACCGGCCAACGCGGCGCAGACGCGCGCGCGCGAGTGGATCGCCAGCATGGTCGAGACGCAGGCCCGCGAAGCGTCGTCGGCCGAGTTCCTCGAAAACGTCAAGGTCGATCTGTTCCCGGACGAGGTCTACCTGTTTTCGCCCAAAGGCAAGATTTTTTCCCTTCCGCGCAACGCGACCGCACTCGACTATGCGTATTTCGTGCATACCGATGTCGGCAACCACGCGGTGGCCGCGCGCGTCGACAAGAAGCTTGCGCCGTTGCGCACGCGCCTCAACTCGGGCGAGACCGTTGAAATCATCACCGCCCCCTCGGCGCAACCGAATCCGCAGTGGCTTGAATGGGTCGTGTCGGCGCGCGCGCGCGTGGCGATCCGCAACAATCTCAAGCACCTGCAACACGAAGATGCGGTCGAGCTCGGTCACCGCATGCTCGATCGCGCGCTCGAAGCCCAGGGCGTGACTCTGGACGCGATTCCCCTGAAAACCCTCGATCGTTATCTGGCCGACGCGAAGTTCAAACGGCTTGAGGATCTGCTGGCCGACATTGCACTCGGCAACCGCATGCCGGATCAAGTCGCCATTGCGCTCGCCGAGGGAGCGGCGCATAGCGGGAAACCCGTGTCGCGCGCGCGGGAAAAAGTATTGATCACAGGCAGCGAGCGCGGTGTGCTCAGCTTCGGCCAGTGTTGCCATCCTGTTCCGGGTGATGAGATTTTCGGTCACCTCTCGCAAGGCAAGGGCGTTGTCGTGCATCGTATGGATTGCCCGAATGCCGCCGACTATCGCAAGGCACCGGAACGCATGATCGCGATGGCCTGGGATCGGGAGGTCACCGGCGATTATCGCGTGCGCCTGCGCATTGTCGTCGAAAACAAGCCCGGCGTGCTGGCGACGATCGCCGCCGCGATCGCCGAGGCGGAATCCAATATCGAAAACGTCGAATATCAGGATCGCGACTTGAATACCTCGACATTGATGTTCACCATCGAGGTATTCGATCGCAAGCACCTCGAAGACGTGATGAACCGCGTGCGTCGCGCGAGCGTCGTCCACGACGTACATCGTTATCCCGTCTGAGTATCAGGCAGGCTATCCTTCATTTCCAAACAACGCACTTTCGGGAGTCGTCATGTCACGCAGCATCATCCACAGCGACCAGGCGCCCAAGGCCATCGGCCCGTATTCGCAGGCCGTACGCATCGGTGACACGATCTACTTCTCCGGGCAGACGCCGCTCGATCCGGCGACGGGTGCGCTCGTCGAGGGCGACATCGCCGCGCAGGCGCGGCGGGTGTTCGAAAACCTGAAAGCGGTGGCTACCGCAGCAGGAGTCGGTTTCGAGCAGGTCGTGCGCGTCGGCATCTACCTCACCGACCTGTCGAATTTCGCGGCGGTCAACGCGGTGATGGCCGACTATTTCCGCGAGCCTTACCCCGCGCGATCGACGATCGAGGTCAAAGGCCTGCCGCGAGCGTCCCAGGTCGAGATCGACATGATTGCGGTCGCCGGCTGACGCTTTCGCGTTTTTGCCGAGGCAAGGAAACCTTGCGCGATGGTGCCGGTCGCCACGAATCCTGCGGATACGTCGACGCTGGAATCGCTTTCCGGCATCACGCCTGCGCTGCGTGCGGCGCTGGCCAGGCTTGGCCTGACAAGTCTGGCCGATCTCTGGTTTCATTTGCCGTTGCGCTACGAAGACAAGACGCGCATCACGACAATAGGCGATTTGCGCGTGGGGGATACGGCTCAGGTCGAGGGGCGCATCGAAGCGATCGAAAAAGGGTTTCGTTTTCGTCCGCAGTTGCGGATTGCCATCGCCGACGATTCGGCGTCGACGTTGCTGCTGCGCTTCTTCCACTTCAACAGTGCGCAAGTCGGACAGCTTTTCGTTGGTGCGCGCGTGCGTTGTTTCGGCGAAGTGCGGCGGGGACAGCATTGTCTGGAGATGGTGCATCCGCAGTACAAGCGCTTGACCGACGCAGTGCCGCATGATGTCGAAGAACGCTTGACGCCGATTTACCCGACCACCGAAGGGCTGGGGCAGAAACGACTCGGCGGGGTGATCGGACGCGCGCTGGATCACCTGCCTCAGGATGAGTCGCTCGAATTGCTGCCGTTGCCATTGCGCTCCGAGAACCATCTCGCATCGTTGCGCGAGGCGCTGCTCTACGTGCATCGGCCACCTCCCGACGCGGATCTCGCCCAACTCGGCCTCGGTCTGCATCCCGCGCAGCAGCGTCTGGCGTTCGAAGAGTTGCTCGCGCAGCATCTCTCGCTCAAGCGCTTGCGTTCGCGTTTGCGTGCGCACATGGCGCCGGTATTGGAGGGCGATGGCGCGCTGCGACGCGCCTTCCTCGCGGCACTACCGTTCGCGCCGACGCGCGCGCAAACGCGTGTCGCCGACGAAGTGGCACGCGATCTGGGCATGTCCGCGCCGATGTTGCGGCTGGTTCAGGGCGATGTCGGTTCGGGCAAGACTCTCGTGGCTGTCATGGCAGCGTTGGTTGCCATCGAAGCAGGGCGGCAGGTTGCATTGATGGCGCCGACCGAACTGCTGGCGGAGCAGCATTTTGCCAATTTCCACAAATGGATTTCTCCACTCGGCATCGATGTCGTCTGGCTGGCGGGAAAACTCAAGGGCAGGGCGCGTGATGTGGCATTGGCGAAATTGCAAGGATCGGCGCAAATCGCGATCGGCACGCATGCGCTGATGCAGGAGGGCGTCGAATTCGACCGTCTTGGCCTCGTTATCATCGACGAACAACATCGATTCGGCGTGAATCAGCGTCTGGCGCTCAGGGACAAGGGCCGTTCCGGCGCCGGAGTTCCGCATCAATTGGTGCTGACGGCCACGCCGATTCCTCGCACGCTGGCGATGACCGCCTACGCCGATCTCGACGTGTCGATCATCGACGAACTGCCGCCGGGGCGCACGCCCGTGGCAACCGTCGTGCTCAACGGTACGCGCCGCAGCGAGGTCGTCGAGCGCATTCGTGCGGCTTGTGCGGAAGGGCGGCAGGCGTATTGGGTCTGTACCGTGATCGAGGAATCCGAAGTTCTTGAAGCGCAAGCCGCCGAGGTGACGCATGCCGAGTTGACCACGGCGTTGCCCGGCATGCGCATCGGCCTCGTGCACGGGCGCATGAAGCCGCCGGAAAAACAGGCGACGATGGAGGCATTCAAACGTGGCGAGATTTCGCTGCTGGTGGCGACGACGGTGATCGAAGTGGGAGTCGATGTGCCGAACGCCAGCCTCATGGTGATCGAAAATGCGGAGCGTCTTGGCCTCGCCCAGTTGCACCAATTGCGCGGCCGCGTCGGCCGTGGCAGCGCGAAATCCAGTTGCGTGCTGCTGTATCAGGCGCCGCTTTCGGCCACCGCGCGCGCGCGCCTCGACGTGCTGCGCGAGACCGGCGATGGCTTTCGCATCGCCGAAAAAGACCTCGAACTGCGTGGTCCCGGCGAGGTGCTTGGCACACGTCAGACGGGCGAGATGCATTTTCGTGTTGCCGATCTCGCGCGCGATGCGCATTTGCTGCCTGCCGTGCACAAGGCCGGCGAGTTGCTCTTGCGTGAGCACCCCGTTCTCGCCGAGCGTCTGATGGCGCGCTGGATCGGCCATGCCGCGCGTTTTGCCGGTGCGTGAATGCGGTTTGCGCCGCGCGCATTGCGGCACATGGCTACAATGAAGGCCGGCACGGCAAGACAGAAGATGAAAATGGCAAAGCACGAGATGCTGATCGATACCGACCCCGGGGTCGACGATGCAATGGCGATTTTGATGGCGCACGATCGCGCCGAGGTGGTGGGGCTTTCCGTGGCGGCCGGCAATGTCGGCTTGGCGCACACGGTGGCGAATGCGCTCAAACTGGTCGAAGTGCTCGGCGCGCGAACGCCTGTGTATGCCGGTTGCGCGGCGCCGCTCGTGCATGCTTCGCCGGATGCCGCCGATGTGCACGGCAGCGACGGTTTCGGCGATACCGGCTACGCGCCGAGTGCGAGGCATGCCGAGAGCGAGCATGCGGCGCTTGCCATCCTGCGCGCATCCCACGAACGTGCGGGTCGACTCGTGCTCGTGGCGCTGGCGCCGCTGACCAATGTCGCCCTGGCCTTGAAGCTCGACCCGAGCTTGCCCGAGCGCGTGAAAAAACTCGTCGTCATGGGCGGCGCCGTCACCGGGCGCGGCAATTACGGTACCGTGCCGGCAGAGTTCAACGTCGGCTTCGATCCGGAGGCTGCGCACGTCGTCTTCACGCAATGGCCGCGGTTTACTCTGGTCGATTGGGAAGCAACGATGCATCACGGCCTTGATTTCGATCGTTTCGAGACGATGCTTGCCAAGGGCGATGCGCGTGCGCGGTTTTACGATTCGATTACCGCAAAAACGCGCGCCTGGTCGCGCGAACGCGGACGGCCGAAACTCCTCATCGCCGATGCGTTGGCGATGGCCGTGGCGCTCTATCCCGATATCGTCGTGCGCGCCGAGGCGCATCATGTCGGCGTCGAACTCGACGGGCGCATCACGCGTGGCGCCACGGTCGTGGATTGGCAGGACCGTCTCGGCCGTGCGGCGAATGCCGACATCGTGCTCGCGGTCGATCACTCGCGCTTCGAGGCCTTGCTCGCTTCGGCCGTCGGCGCGGCCTGAATCGTTGCGTCTTGTGCGGGTACGTCGTGAACCCACACATCGCGTGTCGGGTACGCGATCTCGATGTCGTTGTCGTGGAATATCTCGGTGATGCGCATGATCAACTCCGTGCGCACGCGGTTGCGTTGGCCGATCTCGGCCACGTGGACGCGCAGCTCGAAATTCTGACTGGAATCGCCGAAACCGGTCATCCAGGCGAACGGCGATGGCTCCGCAAGCACCAAGGCGTGCTCGTTGGCGACGCGCAGCAGAAGTTTCTGCGCGAGGCGAGCATCGTTGCGGTAGGCAATGCCAACTTTGATGACGATGCGGGTGACGGTGTCGCTCAATGTCCAGTTGATCAGACGATCGGTGATGAAGGTCTTGTTCGGCACGATCACTTCCTTGTTGTCCCAATCCAGGATCGTCGTTGCGCGCGTGCGAATGCGCGTGACCGTGCCTTCGATGTCGCCGATCGTGATGATGTCGCCGACGCGGCAGGGTTGCTCGAACAGCACGATCAAGCCGGATACGAAATTGGCGAAGATCTCCTGCAGGCCGAAACCGAGGCCGACGGTGAGGCCGGCCGCGAGCCACTGCAGATTGGACCAGTGCAAGCCGAGCATGCCAAGGCTGACGAGCACGCCGCCGAGCACGATCAGATAGCGCACGATGCTGACAATCGCATAGCGGGTAGGCGCATCGATGCTGAGTCGACGCAGCATGCCGATCTCGATGAGGCCGGGCAGATTGCGCGTGGCGACGAAGGTCATCGCCAACAGCAAGGTGGATTCGAGCACCGCGCGCAAGGTCACATCGAAAGCGATTTGCTTGCCGTTCGCGTCGACATAGGTAGAAGGCCACACCGTGATCCGATCGAGAAAACTCAAGGCGGGTGCGATGTCCGCCCAGATCACCAGCAAGGAAGCGCCCAGCAACAGGACGGTGACAAGCCTGAGCACTCTGCGGGTCTGCGCGCCGAGGTCGGCGACGGCGAGTTCGCCGGACTCGACCTCTGGCAGCGCTTCACCTTCGGAAGGCGTCTCCGAGGATTGCAGTTCCGCGCGCTGACGATCTTCGGCGCGCTTGAGCACGAGGCGCCGTTCACCGAGGATCAGCCAACGCTCGGCGAGCCCATGGATCAGGCTGACGACGAGGATCGCGATCAACGACAGCAGAATGTGTTCGGCAAAGACGATGGCCGTGAAAAAATAGCCAAGTGAAGCCAGTGCTGCGAGCAGGACGAAGGCGCTGGCAAGCCCGAGGCGCGTGAGTTGACGGGCACGGTTCGGCTCATCGTCGTACTTGCCGGCACGTTGCGTCCACGCGCGCCCCGGCCCGAGTAGATGCCAGGCGATGGCGGCAAGGGCCAGCGCGCCGAGCAGAAACAAGGCGCGGCCGATGGTCGTGTCGATCTCATCGTTGCTGATTTCGCGCAATCCGTTGTGGATGAAGGCGGGCACGAGTACGGCTAGCGCAATCCACGGCACGGCGCGGCGCAACGATACGCGGCGTGCGCGCAACCAGCGAAAATGCGCGTGGGCAAGGCCGTCGTCGCGATTAAGCCAATGCACGAAGGCGAGCACGAACCACGGCAGAGCGATGCTGCCGGCGGCGAAACCGAGTGAGCCTTCGAGCGGATCGAAACGTGCCGTGTGCAAGAACAGCCGCGCAAGAATCGCCCACAGCAGCGCCACCGGGGCTGCAGCCAGTGCGGTGAGGATCAATGCCCATGTCGTGTAGCGGAATCGATCGGTGCGGATGCGCCGCATCGGTGCGGCGATGCGTTGAAATTCGACGGGAACGCGTCGACGTGCGTAAATCGCGGCAAGGATCATGAGCAGGGCTGCGATGCACGGCACGGCGTTCGAGCGCAGATTGTCGGCGACGTTGGCAAACGGCGTCGTCTCGCGTGGATGGGCGAGGTTGCGCAGTGCGTGAGTCAGATCGACCAACCAGGCAAGGCCGATCGGCGCATCGCTCGGGGTTGTCAGCAGGTTGGCGTCGAGCATCGCGTTCAGTGTGCCGGTGCTGGCAATCAGCGCGATCAGTTGTTGTTCGGCATCTTCGCCAATCGCGATCTGTCGTGTCTTTGCCGCGATCAATCGGGTGTAGAGATCGTCGCGCGTGACGAACAAGCGTTCGAGTCCGTCATGCAAGGGGCCGCTGATGGCCGGTGGTTGTCCGGCACGGGCAAGCGTTGCGGCAATCGCGCGGTCCATGTTTTCCAGAGAGTCCTGTTGCTCGCGCAAATCGATTGCGGCGAGCTTGCTGCGCGCGAGTTCGTTGCGCATGTCGGTCAGGTTACGATCGAGTGCGCTCAATGGCTTGAGGCGTCGGCGCTCGGCGATCAGCAGTGCACCGATTTCCTCGCTGACGCCGCCGAGTTCCAGGCGTGCCCGGGTATTCTTCGTGGCGAGTTCGACTTCGCTGCGTTCGCGCGTGTACGCGCTTTGCAGGTTGCGCAGACTGGCGGTGCGCTTGATGGCGGAGGCGAGTTCCTGACCGAATGCCAGATTGTCTGTCGCGGCCTGCCGCAGTACGGGGGTGGCTTGCGCGGAATCAAGCTGGTCGCGCTCATTGGCGAGCCGGGCGAGAAGATCGCTGATCTGACTCGCATAGCGTTCGAGCACCATGTTTTCGAGCCACTGCACGCGTTGGCCGTGCACGTCGATGTTGCGGCGCGTGGTGCTGCGCTGAGCGAACAGACTGCGCATCCGCGCCTCGTAACTGCGCTGCTCGGTTTCGAGCATGGCGATGCGGCTGTGTTGCAAGCGTTCTGCAGCCTGATTGCGCAGGTTTATTGCCGTCGCGAGTGTGTGCGGGGTATCGGCATTCGGTTGTGGATTGGGTGGTTGTCCCGCCCGTGCGGCGACCAATTCTTCGCGCAGGCTGTCGGGGCGTTGGGTGAGCTTTTGCAAGCGATCTTCAAGATCGCGCAATGCTGTTTGCGCTGCGCCGAGCTGGTTGCGTTCGCTTTCGAGCAAGGCGGAAAGCGGAGCAACGTCGTCCGAATTTGACAACTTCGCACGCCAGTCCGCGAAGTTGAGTGCGGCCTCACTGCCAGACAACGTCGTCGTCGCGTCGATGGGCGCCGCTTTGGCGGCTTCATCGAGGAAATACTGACGTCGGGCGATGGCATCGCTGGCGGCACGGTCGTCATTCTGCGCATCGTGCAGCAGATCTTCTGCCTGCTTGCGCAGATCCGCGGTCAGGTCGCGCGAGCGCGGCAGAGCGGAAAGCGCTTTGTCGATCGTGTCGTCCAGTGCGGGCGATGCCTCCGTGGGTGGTGCGGACTTTGTGCTTGCGGCGAGCGTGGGTTGAGCCAGGATGGCGTGCGACAGCACGCACGACAGCGCGATCATGACTGCGCCGCAGCGGCGAAGGAGTAAGGGGGGCGGACGAGGCATCGGGATGCAGGATCGCAATGGGCGAGGAACGTGAATTATGCCGTCTCCAGAACGACTGCCCACGTGCGATTCGCAAGCGGCGTCATGACTGATCGGAGTGGGGTTGTTGTTGCGTTGCAACCAGGGATCGGGCTACAATTCGCCTCTTTTCCAGCTGCCACACCGCTTTGCGGAGTCCCAAATCATGAAAGCCGACATCCATCCCGAATACAAACCCGTGGTTTTCCAGGATGTCTCGTCCAATTTCGCGATCCTCACCCGGTCGACGATGACGAGCAAGGAAACGATCAAGTGGGAAGATGGCCAGGAATATCCGGTCGTCAAACTCGAAATCTCCAGTGCTTCGCATCCGTTTTACACGGGCAAGCACAAGATCGTCGATTCCGGCGGTCGCGTCGACAAATTCCGCAAGCGCTACGGCGCGAAGTAATTCGGCATTTTCGGCGTGCCGGAAACGGCATGTCATGCAAGTTTTCAAAGCCGGCCTCGAGCCGGCTTTTTGCGTGCCCGCTGCTCGGTCGACTGCGGCCCGCCGTGGCGCCCGGATCCCGCGGCGGCCTGGCGCGAACTCAAACGCTCGTGTGATATTCTGCGCACCTTGTGCAGTGCTGCGTCGCGAAATCCGCGATCTCGCCATCGAACGATGCGCCTCTCCGGCAACCCACGCTCACTGCTTCTTGTTACGAAGAGAAGGAGCCTAACGTGGCCGAGCAGACCGTGCAGTTGACCGATTCCGCATCCAATACCCATTCGATTTTGCCGGTCGTCACCGGCAGTCTGGGCGACCCGGCGCTCGACATCGCCAAATTGCACAAGGACACGGGCTACTTCACTTTCGATCCGGGTTTCGTTTCGACGGCGGCGACGCGCAGCGCGATCACGTTCATCGATGGCGACAAGGGCATTCTGTTGTACCGCGGCTATCCGATCGAGCAACTCGCCAAACAATCGAGTTTTCTGGAAGTCGCCTATCTGCTGATCAACGGCGAACTGCCGACCACGGCGCAATTCAGTGCGTTCGACGACGAGGTGACGCATCACACGATGATGCACGAGTCGCTGCGCCACTATCTCAACGGCTTTCGCTACGATGCCCATCCGATGGCGATGCTGTGCGGCTCGGTGGCCACGCTTTCGGCGTTCTATCACGATACGCTCGACATCAACGATCCCGAGCAACGCCGCCTCGCTGCAATCCGCCTGATCGCCAAGATGCCGACGCTTGCCGCGGCGGCGTACCGCTTTTCGATCGATTGGCCGTTGCGTTATCCGCGCAACAACCTCGAATACGTTACGCGCTTCATGCACATGATGTTCGAAGTGCCGAGCGAGCCGCTGCAACTCTCGCCAGTGGCGGCGAAGGCGCTCGATCTGTTGTTCATCCTGCACGCCGATCATGAGCAGAATGCCTCGACGTCGACCGTGCGTCTGGTCGGTTCGACCGGGGCGAATCCGTACGCCTGCGTCGCCGCCGGCATCGCCGCGCTGTGGGGCCCCGCGCACGGCGGCGCGAACGAAGCCGTGCTCAAGATGCTGGCGGAGATCGGCACGGCGGACAACGTCTCCAAGGCAGTCGAGAAAGCCAAGGACAAGAATTCCGGTTTCCGTCTCATGGGCTTCGGTCATCGCGTCTACAAGAACTTCGATCCGCGCGCGACGATCATTCGTGAAATGTGCCACAAGGTACTGAACGATCTCGGCGTCGACGATCCGCTGCTCGAGGTGGCGATGAAGCTCGAAGAAGTTGCGCTGAAAGACCCGTACTTCGTCGAGCGCAAGCTTTACCCGAACGTCGACTTCTACTCGGGCATCATCTACAAGGCGCTGAAAATCCCGAAGGAAATGTTTACCGTGATGTTCGCCATCGCGCGTACGGCGGGCTGGGTAGCGCACTGGCTCGAACAGCACAACGACAAGGACACCAAAATCGGTCGTCCGCGCCAGATCTACACCGGCGCCACGACGCGCGACTACGTGCCCGTCGACAAGCGCTGAGGCGAGGGCGGGTCGCCGAACGCTTAGCCCGCGCTCGGTAACGGCTTCTCGCTGCCATTGTCGACCAGCGTGGCGACGGTGCGGTATGACGCGCGTCGCATCGGCCCACCGCTGATGCGATCCAGCGGGCTCTGGCGCAGTCCGTCGTAGGGAAAAATCGTGGCATCGATCGTCACGTCGTCGACGACGAATCGCAGCACGGGAAGATCCATTTCATTGTCCTGATCCAAGCGCATTCGACGCGAATCCGTGTCGTGCTCGATGCCGTGTTCGGCGAGATGGCGAGCGGGCGCGTCCGGATCGTCGCTGAACAGATGCAGGCACACCGCCGAATGCGCATCCGCACTGCCGTCGAGCACGGCGCCGACCAGGCGCGGTTCGAACGCGGCGAAGAAACGCATCGCCTCGCAGGCGGTTTCACGCAACATGTGCAGGCGGCGCGGTTGGTTGTCGGCGTGGAACAACCGTTGGTGTTCGCGCAGTGCGGCGTCGATTTCCGCGTTCTTCGGCAGTACCGCATCATCGCCAATGCCCAGTCGTTGTGCGGCCTTGCGCTTGGCCAATGCGTAGTCGCGAATGCCGGATTCGTCGATTAGGCGCGCGGCCTCGATCGCGATGCGGGTACGCAATTGGCTGTCGGTGCGGGGGCGATTCATCCGGCAGTGGGCGAGGAAACAACGAAGACAGCATTCCGGCAGGCATTGGAACGAGGGCCGCCATGAGGTCGTTCGCCCCGCAGCCCATCCGCCTCAAAAGATGCCATAGGCTTCCTGCTGCACCTTCTTCTCGGCCTCGGTCGGCTGGTTCGGACTGTTGGCCAGGCGGGCGAGATCTTCGGTGCGAAACACTTCCGACATGGCGTGTTCGGCGCCGGGCGCGGCCAACAAGCCGGTCTCGGGATCGATTTGCGCCGTGCTGATGCCGGCAGGCATGTCGAAGGGTTTTTCCGGCACGCCTTCGAGCGCGACACGCATGAAGTCGATCCAGATCGGCAGCGCCGTCTGCGCGCCGAATTCGACGTGGCCCATCGAACTGAAGTCGTCGAATCCCATCCAGGCGGCGGCGACCAGATCGCGGTTGTAACCGACGAACCAGCCGTCGCGATGATCGTTGGTCGAGCCGGTCTTACCGAACAGGTCGTTGCGTTTGAGCACCATCGCGCCCGAGCCCGTGCCACGCCGAACCACATCGCGCAACAGCGAGCCGATCAAGTAGGCCGTACGCGCATCGAGTGTGCGTGGGGCCAGTTTCACCGCGGCGGTGGAGGGGTTGGTGGCGGCTTGTGCGCCGCCGATCGGAGAAAGGCCGTCCCGCGTGGTGGTGACGCCGTGGTTGTCGACCACCGTGCGCGTGGTGGGCGCAGCCTCGGCGCGGCCATCGTCGTGCGCGCGTTCCGGGCATTGCGCACAGACCTGTGCAGGTTGTGCCTTGTAGACCTGCTTGCCGTCGCGATCGTAGATTGCGTCAATGAAATATGGATCGACAAGGAAGCCGCCGTTCGCGATCACCGCGTAAGCGCGCGCCATGTTCATCGGCGACACCGAGGCGGTGCCCAGCGCCATCGACAGGTTCGGCGGCACCTGTTCGAGCGAGAGGCCGAAACGGGTGGCGAACTCGCGCGCGTAGCGCACCCCGATCGCATCGAGCAGGCGGACGGAGACGAGATTCTTCGATTGCACCATGGCTTCGCGCAGGCGCATCGGCCCGGCGAACGAATCGTCGTCGTTCTTCGGTGTCCATTGGCCGTTCGGCTTGGTGGGATCGGGAAACACCACCGGCGCATCGTTGACCACCGAGGCGGGGGTGAAGCCGTGCTCGAACGCGGCCGCGTAGAACAGCGGCTTGTAGCTCGATCCCGGGTTGCGCGAGGACTGCACGACGCGATTGAACTTGCTGCGCGCGAACGAAAAACCACCGACTTCGGCACGCACCGCACCGTCTTCGGGATCGAGTGCAACGAGCGCCCCCTGCACGGTGGGAATTTGCGCGAGTTGCCAGCGTTCTGCCTTCTTCGGGTCGCTCGAATGGGCGACGCGCACGATGTCGCCGACTTTGAGCGTGGTATCCACGCGCTTGGGGGTGGGGCCACGATTGGCGTCGTCCTGATAGCGTCGAGCCCAGGCGATGTCTTCCAGACTCAGCGTCACGCTGCGGCCATCGTTGAGGTGAACGCGAGCTTCCTTCTCTGAGGTTGCCGTTACGATCCCGGGAATCAGGCCGAAGCTGGTGCGAAACGCATCGAGTTTCTTGTCCAGCGCGGCATCGGTCGGGTTGTTCACGAGATCGACGTGGGCTTCCGGTCCGCGCCAGCCATGGCGGCGATCGTAAGCAATCAATCCGGCGCGAACAGCGTCGTTCGCCGCAGTCTGGTCGTGTGAATCGATCGTCGTGCGGATTGTATAGGCGTCGGTCAGCGCATTGTCGCCCAGACGTTGGATGGCGTCTTGGCGCACGAGTTCGGCGATCCAGGGTGCTTCGACTTCGATCGGTGGTTCGTGGGCATACGCACGCTCGGGCTCGGCATCGGCCTGCTTGAGCTTCGCCTCATCGATGAAACCGTTTTCGAGCATGCGTTGCAGCACGTAGCGGCGGCGTTCGAGCGCACGCGTGGGGTTGCTGATCGGGTTGCCGGTCGAAGGAAATTTCGGCAGGCTGGCGAGCATTGCGCACTCTGCCAGATCGAGTTGATCGAGCGTCTTGCCGTAGTAAAACTCTGCGGCGGCGGCAACGCCATAAGCGCGATTGCCGAGGAAGATTTTGTTGAGGTACAGCTCGAGGATTTGATCTTTGCTGAGGGTGTTTTCGATTTTGAACGACAGCAAAATCTCGGTCGCCTTGCGCGACAGGCTGACTTCGGAGCTCAAGAAAAAGTCGCGCGCGACCTGCTGCGTGATCGTGCTGCCGCCCGGCACATGCAGCGTGCGCTTGGAGATCATCAAGCCGAGTGCGCGCAGGATGCCTTGATAGTCCACGCCCGGATGCGCGTAGAAATTCGCATCCTCGGCGGCAAGGAAGGCGTTTTTCACTTGCTCGGGGACGGCATCGATTTTTACCGGGATACGACGCGTTTCGCCGTAGGTTGCGATCAGCTTGTTGTCCGCACTGTAGATGCGCAACGGCACTTGCAACGTCACGTCGCGCAAGGATTCGACCGCGGGCAGGCGTGGGACGATCAGCCAATAAACGACGCCGAGGCCGATCGCACCGAGCAACAGGCCCAGCACTCCGAAAATCAAGACGTAACGGATCAGGCGGCGAAAAAAACGCATGCGGGAAGTTCGAACGGCGCGGAGCGCGATGCGTCGATTATAGCGACTGGTGGTAGCGCCGACCGGGAGGAAATCGGTTCTGGAACGGGCGTGGAAATCGGCGGTTTGTGATGCGGTTTCGACGGAAATGCGAAGTGCTTCACGAAATGAATCCCGGAAGTGATTGTTCCATCAACAAATTTTACCATTGCCAAAAACTTAACGTTCCGGTTTAATGGTCGCCACGTTGCCGTTGTTTCCAAACGCTTTGAGTGATCTCGGGGGTACTGGGTTGAATTTCTTTCAGGCCAAGTCGACATCGCTGATCGGCGTGGACATCAGTTCATCCGCAGTCAAGTTGCTGCAGTTGAGCCGGTCCGGCGGGCGTTATCGCATCGAAAACTACGCCGTCGAGCCGTTGCCCGCCAATTCGGTGCTGGAAAAAAACATCGTCGCGGTCGAACCCGTCGGCGAGGCATTGCGTCGTGCGCTGACGCGATCGGGCACGAAAACCAAGCTGGCTGCCGCGGCGGTCGCGGGCTCCTCGGTGATCACCAAGGTCATCACGATGCCGGCGGGGTTGAGCGAAGAGGCGCTTGAAGAGCAAATTCAAGTCGAGGCTAATCAGTACATTCCGTATCCGATCGAGGAAGTCAGTCTCGATTTCGAAGTGCTTGGGCCAGTCAGGGATGCCCCGGAATCGATCAACGTGCTGATTGCCGCCTCGCGTACCGAAAACGTCGAATTGCGCATCTCTGCGCTCGAAATCGCCGGATTGACCGCGAAGGTCATGGACGTCGAAGCTTTTGCGATGGAGAACGCCTGCAAGTTGATCGCCGATCAACTCACCGTGCCGCCGGATGCGATCATCGCCGTGGTCGATGTCGGGGCGACGATGACGACGCTGATCGTGCTCAAGAACCAACGCACGATTTATTCGCGCGAGCAGGTTTTCGGCGGCAAGCAACTCACCGAAGAAGTGATGCGCCGTTATGGCCTGTCGCAGGAGGAAGCCGGCCTTGCCAAGCGTCAGGGCGGCTTGCCCGAATCCTACGAGGTCGAAGTTCTCGAACCGTTCAAGGAGGCGATCGTGCAACAGATCAGCCGACTCTTGCAGTTCTTCTATGCTGGCAGCGACTACAGCCGGGTCGATCAGATCGTGCTTGCGGGCGGTTGCGCGCTTATCCCCGAGCTCGACGATAAAATCCTCCAGCAGCTCGATGTGCCCTGCATCATCGCCAATCCGCTTGCGAACATGTCGCTGTCGCAGCGCGTTCAAGGTCAGGCGTCGTCGTTGCGACAGGATGCGCCCACGCTGATGATCGCGGCGGGCTTGGCCATGCGGAGTTTCGACTGATGGCCACGATCAACCTCCTGCCGTGGCGCGCGGAACGTCGCCATCAACGCGAACGCGATTTCTACACGATGCTCGCTGCCGCCGCCGTGGCGGCGCTGATCGTCTGGTTCGCCTGGGGCTACTGGATGGATGTGCGCATCGACGATCAAAATGCGCGCAACACGTATCTCAGCAGCGAGATCAAGAATCTCGAAGGCAAGCTCACCGAGATCAAGGAATTGGAGACGACCAAAGCCAAGTTGCTCGCGCGCAAGCAGATCATCGAGCAGTTGCAGGCCAGTCGTTCGCTGATGGTGCATCTGTTCGACGAGTTGGTCAGAACGATCCCCGATGGCGTGCGCTTGCAGATGATCAAGCAGGCGGGCGAACAACTGACCTTGCAAGGGGTGGCAACCTCCAATGGCGACGTGTCCAATTACATGCGCAACCTCGATGCGTCGACGTGGATGCAGAGTTCGGATTTGCAGAAAACCGAAATCAAAGGGACCGACAGGCGCAACCGTTACGAATTCGGACTGACGGTAAAACTGCGCTCGCACGAACAGCCGAGCGCCGCGCCGCCGCCCGCCGGCGCCCCGCCGCCACCTGGAGCGGGCAAACCCGCGAACGCATCGGCGCCACCCGCAGGGAGGTCGCCATGAAGTTGTCCGATCTGCGCAATCTCGACCGCAACAACGTTGCCAGTTGGCCCGACGAGGTCAAATACGCGGCGTGTGCATTGCTTTTCGTGTTCCTCCTGTTTCTCGGCTGGTGGTGGACGATCAGCGATAAATCGGACACGCTCGAGCAGAAGCAGAAGCAGGAACTCGATCTGAAAAAGGATTTCCACGACAAGCAGCTCAAAGTCGTCAATCTGGAAAAACTGAAGACGCAACTCGACGACATGCGCGAGATTCTGCGGCAACTGTTGCGCCAGTTGCCGGGCAAGACGGAAATGCCCGAGCTTCTGGATGACGTATCGCGCGCGGCGCTCTCCGCGGGCTTGGAGGTGCAGTTGTTCGAGCCGGGGCAGGAAACGGTCAAAGACGGGTTCTATGCCGAAAAGCCGATTACCTTGCACATGCTCGGCACCTATCATCAGTTCGGTACCTTCATCAGTTCTGTTGCAGCGTTGCCGCGGGTCGTGATCCTGACCATGCACGACGTTTCCCTGAAGCCGACGCAACAAGCGGGCAAGAATGGTGCGCCGACCGGGCAGTTGAGCCTCGAAGGCGTCACCAAGACCTATCGCTACGTCGACGAAGACGAGAACGACGCCGCCGCGGCGAAGAAGCCCGCAGCCCCTGCCACAGCACCCGTCGCGCCGGCGACGAAGGCGGGTCCATGAACGTTTCGACGATGCGCATCATCGCGCCGATGCGCTGGAGCATGATGATTCTGTCGCTGCTGTTGTTGGGTGGCTGCATCAAGGGCGATGCGGATTTGCGCAAGTGGGTCGCGGACGAAAAAAACATGCCCGGCGGGCCATTGCCACCGCTGCCCGTGCTCAAAACCTTCGAGACGTACGAATACCAGGCGCAGGGGTTGCGCGATCCGTTCTCGCCGAGCCTGGCCGAGCAGAAGGCGGAGGAGGCCGAGAAGGCGACCCTGCCCGACCCCCACCCGAAGGAAAAGCTCGAAAACTTCGCGCTGGACAGTCTCAAGATGGTCGGCACGATTGGCGTCGGCCCCGGCATGTTCGGTCTCATTCGCGATCCGGAAGGCACGGTTTCGCGGGTCAAGGTCGGCGATTATCTGGGACAGAACAACGGCAAGATCAAAGCCATCAACGAGGGCGGCATCGATCTGGTCGAGTTGATCGGCAATGGCAATGGTGGCTGGTTGGAACGGTCGACGTCGATCGAAATCGGCTCGAAATGAACGATGGACTGGAATGGCGGATTGAGCCTGCGCAATGAACACTGAATTGGGGACTACCATGAAGCGGACCACAGCGGATTCGATCCTGCGGTCGAGCGCACAACGATTCGGCGTAATGCTCGGCCTGCTTGCGGCGTTCCTCGTCGCGCCCATGGCGCACGCCGAAAACACCTTGCAGGATATCGGCTACACGCCGCTAGCGGGCGGACGCGTGCAGGTCACGCTCAAACTGGCGGCACCGGCCGAGGGCGTTCGCGCCTTCACCACCGAAACCCCGCCGCGCATCGCCCTCGATATTCCCGACACGCATTCGACCCTGAGCCAACGCCACATCGAAGTGGGCAGCGGGGCGACGAATGCGATCAATGTCGCCGATGCCGCCGGTCGCACGCGCGTGGTCGTCGACCTGTATCGCGCTTCGACCTACGAAACCCGCGCCGAAGGCAACAATTTCATCCTCGTCGTCAACAACGGCAATGTCGCTAACGCCACCGCGGCGATCGCGGCGGGCGATCAGACCAAGAGCGTCGGCGCAACGACGCAAGAAGTATCGAACATCGATTTCCGTCGCGGCAAGAACGGCGAGGGTCGCATTCTCATCACCTTCTCGGGTGCCGGTTCGAGCGCCGATCTGAAACGCCAGGGCGACAAGGTTGTGCTCGATATCTACAACGCCCGCCTGCCGGCCCAGCTCGCGCAGCGTCTGGATGTGCTCGATTTCGCCACGCCCGTGCAGTTTGTCGAGACGCACAGCAAGGGCAGCGGCGCGCACATGGAGATCACCGCCAAGGCGCCGTTCGAGCAACTCGCGTATCAAACCGGCAATCAGTATGTGGTTGAGATTGCGCCGACCAAAGAGAAGGAAAAGAAAGACCCGAACGCGCCGCCGGTGTATTCCGGCAAGCGCGTCACCTTCGATTTTCAGGACATCCCCACCCGCGCCGTGCTGCAACTGATTGCGCAGGAATCGCAACTCAATATCGTCGTTGCCGACAGCGTGGCCGGCAACGTCACCCTGCGTCTCAACAACGTGCCGTGGGATCAGGCGCTCGATATCGTGTTGCAGGCCAAGGGTCTCGACAAACGCCAGAATGGCAATGTCGTTTGGGTCGCGCCGCAGAAGGAAATCGCCGATCGCGAACAGGAAATGGCCAATGCCAAGCTCAAACTGGAACAGGTCAGTGAGACGGTCACCGAATACATCCCGATCAGCTACGGCAAGGCGAAGGATATTGCCGATTTGCTGACGCAAAAATCCAAGCAGGGCAACATGGGGGGCGCCACCACCGGAGGTGCGGGCGGAACGGCCACAATCAGCGGTGGGTTTTTGTCCGAGCGCGGTCGCGTGTCGGCGGATGATCGCACCAATACCCTGCTCGTCGTGGATACGCCTGACAAGGTGCGTGGCATTCGCGAGTTGGTCGCCAAGCTGGATAAACCCGTGCAGCAAGTATTGATCGAAGCGCGCATCGTCGTGGCTACGGACAACTTTGCGCGTGAGCTTGGCGCCAAATTCGGCATCACTGGTGCGACCACGGTCGGCAGCAGCGTGGTGTCGACCAGCGGCAACATCAACGGCTCGGAATACATGACCAATCAGGCGCTGGGAAATCGGCTTGCCACCGGCTCGCCGTTCCCCGTGTTGCCACCCGGCGTGACCAACGGTTCGACGAGTGGTGCGACGAATCTCGGCGACCGCCTCAATGTCAATCTGCCCACCAGCAACGTCAATGCGGGCAGCATTGGTTTGTCGGTGCTCGGCGCGAACATGCTGCTCGATCTGGAACTCTCCGCAGGTCAAACCGAAGGGCGCAGCGAACTGGTCTCCAGCCCGCG
>JAFEFR010000134.1 GCA_018240485.1 Pseudomonadota bacterium | reverse complement strand
TCCCAGGCGCGATTCACTTCATAGCTCAGGGCGTTGTAGCGGCCGACGTAATTCCAGCCGACCGTGCGCGTGACGAAGTCGACCATGGCGGTCGTGGTCGGCGCGATGATCGCGTCGAGCAGCGGATCGTTGGTGCGTTGCTCGGGCGAAAACGGGAAGGGATCCCATTCGGTGACGTTGGCGTCGTAGCGACTGCCGAGCTTGCCTTCGTTGCGGAACACTTCGCGCAAAAAGGCTTGCGTCTCCAGACGACCGCCCGAGCGGCGCACGAAGGCCGGATCCAGCCCCGACAGTTCGGTGACGCGTTTGACGATGCGCTCCACCGCCTGCGGATCGGAGCGGCCCCGGAGCAGGTCGACCATGTAATCGCTGCGTGTGTAGTCGATGACCTTGGCCATCGCCGCCTCGCTCAATTTGCCTTGCCGTTCGAGATTCGACGCTGCGATCGTCGGCAAGGTCAGCATCCATGGCAACGGCGATACGTCGCCGTTGTCGTTCTGCACGCCCGGATCGAGATAGGGCGAGACGAGCACGTTGCCGTTCATCGCGACGCCCAGCCGCGTTTGCAGGTAGTGCGTCATGCGTGGGCCACGAAAACCGCCATAGCTCTCGCCGACGAGATATTTGCGCGACATGAGGCGGTGATTCTTGACCAGCCAGTCGTAGACGATGCGAGAGAGGTATTCGATATCGGCCTGGGTCGTGTAGAAATGTTTTTTCGCTTCTTCCTCGCTCACGCGCGAACGCGAAAAGCCCGTACCGACCGGATCGATGAATACAAGGTCGGTGAAGTCGAGCCAGGTGCCCGGATTGTCGATGAGCGTGGCAGGATCCGAAGGCGCATTGCCTTCGGCGCCGAACGCGACACGCTTTGGCCCCAACGCCCCCATGTTGAGATAGACGCTCGACGCGCCCGGCCCGCCATTGAGCGCGAACGTGATGGGTCGATCCTTGCCCGGCACGGTGTAGGCGATGAACATGACATCGGCCATGGTCTTGCCCTTGTCGTCGAGCACGGGCAGCGAGCCGACCGTCGCATCATAGGCGATCGTTTTGCCGGCGATCGTCGTCGTCTGCTTTACCGCCTTGTCGGCAGGGAAAGGCGGTAGTTTGCCTTCGTCGACCTTGGTGGTCGCGTCCTTTGTCGGTCCCGGTGCGCGATCATCCGCCCAGATCGGCGTGGAGATCAGGGTGGCGATTGCCGTGGCGGCGACAAGAAATTTCGACAGGCGTATCGACATGGCAGTACCTTGGTGGGATCGGCGGATGAGCTGCCCAAGCATAGCAAGTGACAGGGTCTTGCCATGTGCCGAAAGCAAGGGCCTCAGGCGGAAGGTGGGCGCGATGGCCGCATCGGTTCGGCAGCACCGATCAGCCGGCGCCAGACGCGCGCGAGGTAGCGAAAGGCCTTCGGCAACAGCCACACGCTCAGTGCAATGAAAACGACCAGCAGGACGAGAAAGGCCGCCGGATGCGCGAACACGAGCCAGAGGCCGCCGAGCAGGAGACCGTCTTCACTCGCGCTTGCCGTCCAGTTGGTGAACGGTTCGGGCGAGGTGTTGATCGCCGCGCGCGCGCCAGACTTGGCCAAATGCGTGCCGCCCGCGATCGCGCCGCCGAGGATGCCGGCTGCCATCTGCAATGCCGGGCCTTGGTCGCCCATGGCGCCCCATGCGAGCATCGCTCCGATCGGAATGCGAATGAAGGTGTGGATCGCGTCCCAGATCGAGTCGAAGCCGGGAACCTTGTCGACGAGGAATTCGGCAATCAGCATGACACCCGAGGCGCCGAGCACCCAATTGTGTTCGAGCAGCGCGAGATCGCTGGGCAGATGAACATAGCCGAGCCGACCGAGCATGCCGACGATGAAAATCGCTGCATACAGGCGAATGCCGCTGGCCCAGGCCAGGCCGCCCGCCAGCGCGATCTGTTGAAGATGTTCCATGCTCGCCTCCGCGCATCTGTACGCTGATTGGATCATTGTAGAGCCGATCAATCGATCTGCATGATCGCAGCGAAACACGCGCCCGCGCCGCCCGGGCCCGTTGTTGTGGCGAGCCCTCGCTTCCATGGTGGGCGACGTGGCAAGATACGCATTCAGGTGGAGAATTGGATGCGTTGGATTCTGCTCATTGCTGCGATTGTCGGTTTCGCCGTTGCATTCACCACGCGCTCACCCGGTTTGATGGGGCTGGGGCTGCTGCTGGGTTGCGGCGGTTTGCTTTGCTTCGGCTTTGCCCTCGCCGCATCGCGCGTCGCCATGACGGCGCAGTCAGAAACCACCTTGAATATCGACCCGGAAATTCGCGCGTTGCAGGCCAAGGCCGCTGCGGCCAAGAGCGCCACCACCCATCCGGCAAAGGCCGGAAGCATCGACTCATCGAACAGCGCGTAAGCGCACCACAAGCCAATTTGATCGCCTGTTGCCGAGGGGCTTGACGGATCGCGGTTTGGTTGTACTATTCGCGGCCCTCTTCATGACGCACGAGTTTGTGCGGGTGCCGCGGGGTCGATTTTCGAAGCGCAAAAACCCGAAGCGAAAAATTGCAACGAGGTAGTTGACGAATCGAAAATCGGGTGTAAGATTCGCCCCCCTTCGATGGCCACCGCAGGCTGAAACGAGGGGCGGGAATCCGGAAAAACTTTTCGAAAAACTTTTCAAAAAGGTGTTGACGGATTCAAAAATGGTTGTATAGTATGCGGCTCCCTCGGACGAAATGTTCGGCGGGCGTGGAAGGCAAAACCTTCCGCACGAATTCGATCTTTGACAGTGTGCGCAGGTGACTTGTGTGGGCGCCTTGGGGTGGACAACACGTCCATCGAATCAAGAGCGTCTTCAAGCCTCGATCGAGTCAAATCGATCAAATTTGAGTAATCAAAGCAGCTTGGTTTCACTCTCTAAAGTAATTTGTCAACAGCAATGTTGGCTGCAATTTCAACTGAAGAGTTTGATCCTGGCTCAGAGTGAACGCTGGCGGCATGCCTAACACATGCAAGTCGAACGGCAGCACAGCAGTAGCAATACTGTGGGTGGCGAGTGGCGGACGGGTGA
>JAFEFR010000133.1 GCA_018240485.1 Pseudomonadota bacterium | reverse complement strand
TGGCGCCAGTCCCAATCGCCGATCGCCGCTCCGGCCGAGGTCTTGTAGGCGACGTCGCTCGTGTACCTGAGTTCGCGCGCGAGATAGTCGTTGAGCGTCGAAATGAACGCGCCGCTGATCGCGGTGCTCGACGGATCGAACTCGGGCGACTCGCCGGCGGCGTCGGTGTCGATGCCCTCGAATCGCGCATCGAAGCGGCCGAGCGTGCGGCGCTGGTCGCGCAGCAGTTCCTTGCGGAAGCGCGGCTGGCTGACGCGCAGGTTGGCGTCCTTCAGGTACTGCGGCGACAGGCCGATGTAGCGGCTCAGTTTCTGCGCGATCGCGTCGCGCTCGGCCGCGCTCAGATCCTGCCCCTTGGCCAGCGCGACCGAATAGTCGCCGCGCGCGAACTGGCGCACTTCCTCGACGAACGGGGCCAGCGCCGCCGGCTTGTTCGGAATCTTGTTGTGATACCAGGCGATCGCGGCGAACGTCGGCAGCAGGTTGACGTAGTCATTGTCGAGACCGGGAATGCGCGAGCCGTAGTTGAGGATCGACGACAACAACACGACGCCGTTGAGCGCCACGCCGCGATTTTCCAGATAGCGCGCGAGGCCGGCCGAGCGCGGCGTGCCGTAGGATTCGCCGAACAGGAATTTCGGCGAATTCCAGCGCTGGTTGACCGTGAGGTAGCGGACGATGAAGCGGCCGAATGCGTCGATGTCCTGATCGGTGCCCCAGAAGCGCTTGTTCGGATTCTCGTCCTTGTCCTTTTCGGCGGGCTTGCCGTCCTTGTCCTTGGGCAGGCCATGCGAATAGCCGGTGCCGATCGCGTCGACGAAGACGAGGTCGCTCTTGTCGAGCAGGCTGTCCGCATTCGGCACGAGCTGGTACGGCGCCGGCGGAATCGCCTCCGGGCCGTTCGTGACCACGCGCACTGGTCCGAACGAGCCCATGTGCAGCCACAGGCTAGCCGAGCCGGGGCCGCCGTTGTAGAAAAACGTGAGCGGGCGCTTTTCGGCGTCGCGACCTTCGCCCACCGTGTAGGCGACATAGAACACGCTCGCGTCGGCCGTGTCCTTGTCGTCGCGGATCGTCAGCGTGCCGGCGGTCGCCTTGTACGTGTAGCCGCGACCATTGATCGAGATGCTGTGGTGGGTGATAACCGATTTTTCTGCGGCCGGATCGGCCTTCTCTTTGGCGTGGGTCGACTTCGCATCCACCTTGGCCGAATCTTCGTGTTCGGCGGAAAAAGCGAAGCCGCTCGCCGCAACGAGAGCGAACAACGGACACAACATGTACTTGCGCATGGCATCTCCCCGATCGAAATTGGTTGATTATGCCGCGGTCGGGCACGCCGGGCCTGTGCCGAAAGCCCTGCGCAACGCGCGTGCCGCGTTGAATCTTGCAGCCGTGACGGCCTCGGCGACAACGCCAGTGACGACTTTCGCATGTGCAGCGCCGACAATGCCCTCGTTCGAGGGTACGACGTACAGCGCGACCCGGTTTGCGGCGAGGGCGCTCGCGACATCGGGGTTCAGTGCGGCGGTGGCCGAGGCGGTTGCAGCGGCAGTCTTGTTCGCGATGGCAACCAACCCCAGTCGACGCTGAAATTGCGTGCGTAGGTTTGCCCCTGGAACACCGCCGTGATCGTCCACATGCCGATCGGTGCGTCGGCGGGCAAGGCGAACTTCCAGTCGGCGCCGGTGCCGGAATAGAACGGTTTCGGATTGCCCTGGCTGGCGAGGTCGAAGTCCCATTGCGCAAAGACGCTGCTATCCGGGCGCATGATGTTGAATTGAGTGATCTCGCCGTTGCGCTGATCGCGATACGAGACAAACACCCACAACACATCGCCGGGTTTGAACTCGTTTTTGTAGTGGGGCGTTTCCGCGACCGCATTGCCGTTGGCGTCGATGCCGCACGCGACGAATTCGGGTTCGTCCGAATGCAGGCTGAGCGTATCGATGTGCGGGTCTTCGTAGGGTTGGAACACGATCCAGCGATCCGGCGCCGCATTGCACGCACCGCTGCGTGGATCGACTACCGCGCCGGCAGCGTCGCGCAGCTCGAAATGCAGATGCGGGCCGGTGGAACTGCCGGAACTGCCGACCAGCCCGAGATAGTCGCCGGCCGCCACGCGCGCGCCAATCGGCGCCGACGTGACCGAGCCCTTGCGCAGATGGAAATACACCGCGACGAGGCCATCGTCCTGCATCACGTAGACGTCGTTCGGATCGCTCGCTGCGGCGATCGCGCAATTGCGGTCGAAATTGCCGTCGTCTTTGGCAAGGATGACGCCCGCCGCCGCAGCCACGACCTGCACCTGCCCCGCATCCATCATCGCCCAGGGAAACGGCCACAGGTAGTAGTCGGTGCCGGCGTGATTGTAGCCATTGGCCAGGTTGTAGGTGCGCGAACCGCAAGCGTAATCCTGCACGGCGCTCGGATAGGGCAGGCCGTGATCCACGAAGTTGCTCGTGCCGTGATAGCCGAACTGGTCGAATCGACCGACCGGCTGCAATGGCCACGCCAGATCCGCGACAGGGCCTTGGGTGCTGCCGAACGATGACAATCCTTGTCGGCGCAACACGTTGAGGCCGTGCCGGATTTTCGCGGCAATCAGTGCGTCCTGTCGCGGCGAGGACAGGTCGGAAAATGCCTCATCGGAAACGACGCGCACCTGCTCCTGCGCTTGCGCAAACGTCCCGCTCAACAAGAATGCCGTCAATAAAGGAAGCTTCATTCTTGCGCCTCCAAAACCCCGGGGTGAGCCGGATGTTTTCCGCCCGCCAACCTCAACCGGAAGCTTACTCCACCCGGCAGAATGCGGCCTTGAGATAGCGCGACTCGGGCACGTGCGCCTGCCACGGATGGTCGGGGCCGGCGCCGGACACCTTGAGCACCTGCACCGTGCGGTTCGCATAGAACGCGGCGCGCCGCAGCATGTCGAGGAACTGTTCTTCGCTGACCAGCCCCGTGCACGAGCAGGTGAGGAAGATGCCGCCCGGCTTGACTGCGCCGAGGGCGAGCTTGTTCATGTCGAGATATTTTTTCAGCGCCGGAATCACCTGTTCACGGTCGCGCGTCATCTTCGCCGGGTCGAGAATGACGACATCGAACTTCTTCTGCGGATTGCTCGCCGTGTCGCGCAGCCAGGCGAAAACGTCGGCCTGAATGAACTTCACCCGCGCTTTGTTCAAGCGCGCATTTTGCTCGGCGATGCCGAGAATTTCTTCGTCGAGATCGATGCCGACGACTTCCTCGGCACCGCCGCGCGCCTTGGCATAAATCCCAAAACCTCCGGAATTGCAGCACAGATCGAGAACACGTTTGTCGGCGCAGAATTCGGACAGCAACAGGCGATTGTCGCGCTGGTCGGCGAAGAAGCCGGTCTTGTGTTTGCTGCCCGGTGCGGCATGAAACTGCACGCCATGCTCGTGAATCACGGTCGGCTTCGGCGCCGGTGGCGCGGTCCAGTCGAAACTTTCCTGCTTCTGCACATGCTCCTCGGCGAAGGCGTAGATTTCCGCCTCGGGAAAGTGGCGCAGCAGCACGCGCTTGATCAGGTCGCGCTGCTTGAACATGCCGGCCGAAAAATATTCGACGACGAGCGTATTGGCGAAGCGGTCGACGACGAGGCCCGAGAGCCCGTCGCCTTCGGAGTGGATGACGCGGTAGGCATCCGTCACGGCATCGAGCTTCAGCACTTCGCGGCGCAGCGAGATGGCCGCGTCGATCTTGCGCGCGAAGAAATCCTCATCGACGGCTTCGTCCGGATCGGCGGTGAGCACGCGCAGCGCGATGCGCGAATGGCCGTTGTAGAAACCGCGGCCGGCGAACACGCCATCGCGATCGATGATATCGACGACCGTACCGGGCTTCGGTTTCGGCTCGGGCTTCTCCACCATCTTCTGGAAAATCCACGGATGATTGGAGCGACGCTCGATCTTGAGGCGAACGACGGGATGAGCGGGGTGCGGAGACGGTGTGTGCGCGGTATCCGTTTTCATGACCGCGCCCGCCCCGGAACCGCACATGCGAGTTTCCCCGCATACGACACAGGTTTGCAGCAAGCTTTCGTCCGGAGGCCGGTTTTACGACGGTCGAACCCAGTGGGTATACACGAGTGTGGCATGGGAATGTAACGGTATGCGGCTGTGTAGAGTAGCCGAACCTCCCACCGCCTTGTAGAGGATGCGAGGGGCGTGGCGCTGGAGGTTTGAAGAAATTTCCCGTGCCGACTTCGGCATGCGACATCCATCGTCTGCGATTTCTCCCAAACCGGCGTATAATGCGAACAATTCTTGTTTAGATGCAGGTTTGTTGTGCTCCTTTCGGAACTGGCGATGGGTGTGTCGGCAACCGTGTTCGAAGTGAACGACACCGGGCCGAAAGATGCGATCGCGCAGCGTTTGCGCGATTTCGGCTTCGTCGCCGGAGAGCCCGTCCGCCTCGTCGCGCGTGGGCCGCTCGGTGCCGATCCGTTGCTCGTGCAGATCGGTTACACGCGCTTTGCGTTGCGCCGTGCCGAAGCCGCGCGCGTGACGGTGTCGCTGGAGACGTCGCCATGAACGGCACCGCCGCGACCTTGCGCATCGCGCTCGTCGGCAATCCGAATTGCGGCAAGACGGCGTTGTTCAACCTGCTCACCGGCACACGGCAGAAGGTGGCCAACTATGCCGGCGTCACGATCGAGCGCAAGGAGGGGCATTACCTTGCGCCGAGCGGGCGCAACGTGCGCGTGCTCGATTTGCCCGGCGCGTATTCGCTCGCCGCCAACAGCCCGGATGAGGCGATCACGCGCGATGTCGTCACCGGACGCTACCCCGGCGAAGCGGCGCCCGATTTGATCGTTTGCGTTGCCGACGCAACCAATCTGCGCCTGCATTTGCGCTTCGTGCTCGAAATCGCGCGTCTGGGTCGGCCGATGCTGCTGGCACTCAACATGATGGACGCGGCGAAACGTCGCGGTATCCATATCGACGTTGCGGCGCTGGCGGCCCGCCTCGGCATGCCCGTGGTCGAAACGATCGCGGTCAAGCGCGGTGGCGCGGCGGGGCTGATTGCACAGATCGACGCGTTCGAGCCCCTCGCTGCGCTCGGTGCTGTCGTCGCGGGAGGGAATGTGCACATTCCCCAAGCGCCATCCGCTCCGGATCTGCACGCCCAGGTGCGCGTCATGCTGGCCGAAACGGTGACCATGCCTCGACGCACGGCGGCCATCGACGACACTTTGGATCGCATCGTGTTGCATCCGGTCTTTGGGCTGGCGATTCTCGCGGCGATCATGTTTCTCATCTTCCAGGCGGTGTTTTCGTGGGCGACGCCGCTGCACGATGGCATCGATGCAGGTATCCAAGCCGCTGGTGCGTGGCTGGGTAGTGCGCTGCCGGACGGCGCACTGCGCAGCTTGCTCGTGGACGGTGTATTTGCCGGGCTCGGTACGGTGCTCGCGTTTCTTCCGCAAATTCTGATCCTGTTTCTTTTCATATTTGTGCTGGAGGAATCCGGCTATTTGCCGCGCGCCGCCTTCCTGCTCGATCGCATGATGTTGGCGGCGGGGCTGACCGGGCGTTCGTTCATCCCGCTGCTGTCGAGTTTCGCCTGTGCGATTCCGGGCATCATGGCCACCCGCAGCATTCCCGACCCGCGCGATCGCTTGACCACGATCCTGATCGCGCCGTTGATGACCTGTTCCGCACGCCTGCCGGTGTACGCGTTGCTGATCGCCGCATTCGTGCCGCAGCGCACGGTGGCCGGAATATTCAACCTTCAGGGCGTCGTGCTGTTCACGCTTTATCTTGCCGGCATCGTCAGCGCGCTGTTGGTCGCCTGGACGATCAAACGCCTGCGGCGCGACAAGAGCGAGCACGCATTGATGATGGAATTGCCGTCGTATCGCGTACCGCATCCGCGCGACATCGCCATCGGTTTGTACGAGCGCGGCATGATTTTCATCCAGCGCGTCGGCGGCATCATCCTCGCATTGACCGTGCTGTTGTGGTTTTTGTCGAGCTTTCCCGCGCCGCCGGTCGGGGCGAGCGAGCCGGCGATCCACTACAGTCTCGCCGGCATGATCGGTAAAGCCTTGCACGTCGTGTTTGCGCCGATCGGATTCAACTGGCAGATCTGCATCGCCCTCGTTCCCGGACTCGCCGCGCGCGAAGTCGCCGTGTCTTCGCTGGCGACGGTGTACGCGCTCGGCGGCAATGAGGATGGTCTGCAAGCCATCGTCGCGGCGCAGTGGTCGCTGGCTACCGCCTTGTCGCTGCTCGCCTGGTACGTGTTCGCGCCGATGTGCATTTCCACCTTGGCCACGGTCAAGCGCGAAACGCGTTCATGGCGCAACGTGGTCGTGCTGGCCGGATATTTGTTTGGCCTTGCCTATTTCGCTTCGTTGGCCACGTATCAAATTGCCAAGGCGCTCGGCGCATGAGTTACGCGATCTTCCAGTCCCTCGCCGTCGCTGCGATCGTGATCTGGAGCGTGGCATTTGCGCTGCGCAAATGGTTTCCGCGCAGCGCTCGCGCCGTGCAGGCGAAACTCGCGCGACGTCTTGCCGCTTCGTCGATGCCTTTGATGCACGAACTCGGTGCGAAACTGACTCCGCAACAGGTCGCCAGCGGGGCCGGTTGCGGCAGCGGCGGTGGCTGTTCGAGCTGCGGCGCGTGCGCGCCGGCGGGATCGCGCGGCAAGGCGATGTCGGCGCCAAACGTGCGCGGGCCTTCCGCGCGCTGATCGCGCGTGCGACCACACGAGGGTCACTCCGGGTTTTCGATCACGTAACCCTTGGCACGCAACGCGGCGAGGCGTCCGTCGGTGTGGAACAATTCGTCGATCGGTAATACCGCGAACGTGCTCGGGTTTTTCCACAGCGCCGCCTCTGCCGCAGCCAGCCAGGCGGTTTGGATTCGGCGTTTCGCCTCGTCGAGTTTCGCGCTCAGATTCGCGTTTGCGGCGAAGGCTTTCAGACAGACGCTGCGCTGGTCCGGATAGGGCAGGCTTCTCAGCTTTTCCAGATCGCCCACGGCCCACGCATTCGCGCGTGCGCGCATCGCGTCGAGATCGGTTTCCAGGCGCGCGATCGTCGTTGCCAGACAATCGATGTCGGCCTGGCCTGCGGAATTCCTGAAATCGGCGATTGCCTGGCGCGCGTTGTCGAGCGGAATCGGCACATCGATGTCCTTGACCGGCACGCCATGCTGGCGGGCGATTTTCTCGATCACCGGCCACAACGCGGCCTTGTTGCTCAAGCCGGACTTGCCGATCGCCTTGCCGTACAGCTCATTCGCAGCGAGGATCGGGCGCAGACGTTCGACGCCGTTGTCCTTGCCGAGGTAACGTTGCTTGAGTGTCGACCAGCGCGCGTAAAGATCCGGCGGCAGGATGTCTTGCAGCGTCTTGCCATCCGCATTCTTTTTTGCGCCGAGGATGGCGGGGAGCAGAAACGCGGCGCGAAAAAATCCCACTTTCAGCTCGCCCTGTGCGTCGGCCAACACTTCCTGCGAGCCGGCGATGACGCTCTCCACATCGGTCGCGCGCCAGTGCATCGTCTTCGGCAATGGCGCCTGCGTGCCCAGTATCCATAACACATGGTCGCTGTCGCGTCGGGTCACTTTCCACAGACCCGGGCCAAGCTGCTCGCCGGTGACGAGTACCGTGTCCAACGTCGGCGCCTGCGCATTTTCGGGCGCGGCATGCGCCACTATCGAGACGATCAACAGCGCAGGCAAAACCAGCCAAGCCCAACCACGCATGTTCGAGTACCGGCGACTACGGACGACCAGCCTACCCGGCACGCGATGAATTTGGCATGAAATGCCGTGCGTTTTGGCGCGGCGATGCTAGGCGTCGACCAAGCGCGACACGTCGACGACGTACATTTGTCGTTCGCGC
Source organism: Pseudomonadota bacterium (assembly GCA_018240485.1). GTDB lineage: Bacteria > Pseudomonadota > Gammaproteobacteria > Xanthomonadales > Rhodanobacteraceae > Rudaea. The sequence continues at coordinate 5,657 of JAFEFR010000133.1, read as the reverse complement.
TCATGCACGGAATCGACGCACACGCTGCGTCCGTCACGGCTCCAGCGCGGATGCAAGTCGCAGCGGTTGACCTTGCCAAGCGCCGGGTCGGTATAAAGCCGCGCCAGTTCGTGCAGTTGTCCTGTGTGTGTGTCGAACACGATCAACAGGCGATGATCGCTGTCGTCTGGATAGGTGTCCGAGAGCAGCCAGCGCCCGCACGGCGAGTAGGTCATGTGGCCGTTCTCGGTCAGCACGCCGTCGCCGATGATTTCCACCTTGTCGGTGCCATCGGTGTACAGGTGATAGCGCGCTTGCGCGTTGTGCGGCCCCCAGACGATGATCTGATCGTTGCCGCGCCACGCCGGATGCGAAATCTGCCAGATCGCTTTCTCGTAGTCGAAGATGCCGGCCTTGGGCGCGCCGGGTTCCGGCAGCGGTGGCAGCGGATGATCGCCGCATTCCAGCAGCCGCAGGTTGCTGCCGTCCGCATCGACCGTAATCAGGCGATGCAGCCAGCGCGTTTCGTCCTCGATGCACTCCGTCCAGCGATGCAGGAACAAAAACCGCTTCGAGTTCGGCGCGATTTCCAGATGTGTGACCCAATGGAACGCGCGCTCCATCGAGGCGACCGGATGAAACTCACGCAACTGGCGCAAACTGACGATCAGCGCGTGCTCGCCCGTGGCCAAGTCCATGCGTCGGATGCCGTCGTCGCTGGGCGCAAGTTCGAGCGGGCGGCGCGGTGTGTGTGGCAGATAGCCGATGGTTGGATGCGCGTGTTGCAAGCGGTCGTAGCTGATGCACATCGCAAATTCGCCGCTGGTCGCGACGATGTATACCGGCAAGGGTAACTGACGTGAAACGCCGGTGTCGACATCGAGAATGGTCGCGGCGAAATCGGGGTAGATCGGCTTCGGCGTGAAGCAGCGCGTGTTGTAGATCACGCTGGAGCGCGTGTTCTCCAACCACTGCAACTGACAGCCCATCTGGAAATTCCACGTCGTCGTTTCACCGAGCGTGCGGAATTTGCCATCGCCGCGCAAATCGAAATAACCGACTTGCGCTGCGAAATGCGGGCCAAGTTCGGCCTGCATGACATTGACGCGGTTGGCCAGCACGCGCGTGCCGTCGGCATGCCATGGCACCTTGTTGTAGTAACCGAAAAAGTGATGGCCGGCAGCGCCGCCACCCAGGCGGGTGATCGGATAGCTCGGCGTGATCGGTACAAGGTTGATCGCGTTGGACATAGTGTTTTGCATGGGAAATGGTTATGTGAATTGAAAGCGTTGCGCAAAGTCATCGACACGGCATGATCCGCCGTGTCGACATGTTCATTTGTGTTTTTGCGGCGCGGTGTTGGACGACTTGTTCGCGTGTTGGAGGATCAGCGCCTGCGCGCGATCCAGCACGCTGTCGCTCTTGCCGATCCAATCGCTCGGGATCGGCTCGATGGCGATATCCGGTTGGATGCCGATGGTGTCGTAGCGCTGGCCGTTCTTTTGGAACGAGGCCATGGTCGAGATGACGACATCGAGCCCGCTGTTGGGCAGATGAAACGGACGACTTTGTCCACTGCGGCCCATGGTCGGCGTGCCGACCAGGGTCACGCCCGGCCAGTTCTTGAATGCGGAAGTGAAGATATCGCCCGCACTGCCGATGCCCCAATCGATGAGTACGTACACTGGCTTGGCATAGAACGGTTTGCCTGCCTGCGGGTGCAGCGCCATGAAATACCAATCGGTAAATTTGTCCGCAGGCGGCGTCCACATCGGAACGAAGTTTGCCGCAAACGCTCGGTACGCGGCGAGATCTGCTTTGGGCAAGTCCTTGTCGCCGATATATTCGAACTTTTTGTCCTCGTCATCGAACATGCTTGCCGCGTCTTGCCCGGCACCGATTTGCGATTTGCGCAGCTTGACCACGTTGAATACATACGGCGCAGCGTCGGCGCGCATGAAATACGGAAACAGCGCGTTCAGCACCGCGCGCTTGCCGCCGCCGCACTGGCGTGCATCGATGATCAGCGCGTCGGTGTTGCGGAACTCCTGCATGAGCCTGGGAATATCGGCGACCAGCTTTTCGCTGATCTCGCCCTGATGCGCCGCGACGCGCAGATAGCCGATGTTGTGCTCGAGCATGCGGCTTTCCTCGGGCAGGCCGAACGGATGTCCGAATTTGCCCAGACTCGCCTCCAGCGGCACGCTCAGAGGCGCCACCTGACTTCCGTCTTCGGACACCATTTGCAATGCCGCCGGCCCACCCATGGGCAAGCCCATCACTCCGCGCAAGCGATCGATCGACGGAAACAACGCTTGCGCGCGTCCGAAACGCGCCGCTGGCGAGCTCAGCGGCCCCTGACCGATGTCGCCCGCTGCGCGCATCCATTCTTCGATGGTCACGCCGTCGATCGAACGCACATAGGGATGCTCGGCATCGGCGAAAGTGCCCTTGGTGACGTTGTACAGAAAATAGCGCGAACCGGATTTTCCGATTTGAAACGGTATGCCGCCCTTGGTCACATGCTTGTTCAGTTCGGACACCTTGGCGTGGTCATCGCCAAACAGGTGGATGAAGCGATCAAGCTGCACCGCCAGACCACTGACGGACACCTGCTCCGGCAGTGCCGCCGCCAATTGGTGCAGCGAGGCGCGATAGTCGAACGTCGACGACCAGATATAGGCGCTGTTCTCATCGATCATTTTTGTCAATGTATCCAGATCGGCGGACGCTTCAGCGCGGGTGATGACCTTGTCGCCGGCCTTCAGGCCGAGCCCATTGTTGCCGAGGTTGTAGGGATCAAAACCCGACCCGGTACCCGCGGCAACACTGCCCGCCGACAGCACGATCAAACACGCTGCCAGTGACGCACGCGAGACCCGCGCTCGCACAGTATTCCCATCACGGTTATTCATGACCTCACTCCCAAGTTGTTTGCTGCCAAAAGTACCAGCGCGTTGTCATGCGACGATGCTGGACAAAAATTTCTGCGCGCGCGTCGAGCGCGATTCACGCTCGGCAAAGAACACTTCGCTCGCACAATCATCGAAGATCTTGCCTTCATCCATGAACAGCACACGGTGGGCGACCTTGCGCGCGAATCCCATTTCATGGGTGACGCAGACCATGGTCATGCCCTCGGCGGCGAGGCCGGTCATCACGTCCAGCACTTCGTTGACCATTTCTGGATCGAGTGCGGAAGTGGGCTCGTCAAACAGCATGCACTCAGGTTCCATGCACAAGGCGCGGGCGATGGCGACACGCTGCTGCTGACCGCCGGATAACTGCCCCGGAAATTTGCCCGCGAAGGCGGACAAACCCACGCGCTGCAAGAGCCCCAGCGCTTTGTCGGTCGCGGCGGCGCGATCACGTTTGAGCACCCGCATGGGCGCGAACGTCAGGTTGTGCAGCACATCCATATGCGGAAACAACTCGAAATGCTGAAACACCATGCCGACCTTGGCACGTATCGCGGGCAGTTGTGCCGCCGGCGCCGGCAAGGTGTGCTCGCCCACCACGATGCGGCCGCGCTGGATGGGTTCGAGCGCATTGATACATTTGATGAGAGTCGACTTGCCCGAACCCGACGGGCCGCAGACCACCACCACTTCGCCTTTGGCAATGCGCGCGTTGCAGTCGAACAGCACCTGGGTTTCCCCGTACCACTTGGAGACGCTCTCGATAACGATGGGCTCGCTCATGTCAGGGCGTTCCTTGCGTAGCGATGTTCGACGAGGCGAGATGCGATGAAACACATCACGAAATAGACCGCACCGGCAAAAAGATACAACTCGATCAGACGGCTGTCGCGCTGGCCGATTTGGGTAGCGGCTCCGAGAAAGTCGCTGACGCTGATGACGTAGACCAGCGAGGTATCCTGAAAAATGATGATGGCCTTGCTCAAAATCAGCGGCGTCACCACGCGCATCGCCTGCGGCAGGATCACGTGGCGCAGGGTCTGCGCGCGGGTTAGCCCAAGCGCTTGCGCGGCATGCGATTGCCCGTGCGGAATGCTCTGCATGCCGGCACGAATCACCTCGCAAAAATACGCCGCCTCAAAGGCGACGAAGGCGACGAAGGCCGAGTACATCGGTCCGATCGGAGTCGCTTCGCCGCGCACCGCGCCGATGAGCATCGGCACCAGCAGATAAAACCAGAAGATGGCGAGGACGAGCGGAATCGAGCGAAATACCGACACATACACCGCGCCAATGCCCGCAATCCAGCGCCGGTTCGACAGGCGCATCAGCGCCAAGCCAAGGCCAAGCGCCATGCCGCCTGCCAGACACACCGCGAGCAGCGCCAGCGAAAACACCATGCCGCGTGCCAGAAACGGCAGCGCCGGGACAATCGCACTCCAGTCGAACGCATAGTTCATGCGCTGCCTCCGAGGCCATGGCCAGGGATGCGCAGGCGAGCTTCCAGCGCGTGCATGGCATGGCTTGTGATTTGCGCAATCAGAAAATAGAGCAGCGTCGCCGCGATGAAGGCTTCGAACACGTGCGCGGTGAATTCGCCCATCTGGCGGCTGCGCGCAGTCAATTCGAGCAGTCCGATGGTCAAGGCCACCGCCGAATTTTTGAACACGTTCAAAAACTCCGAGGTCAGCGGCGGCACGATGACGCGAAACGCCAGCGGCAGGATCACGAAGCGATAGACATGGATGCGGGTCAGGCCCAGCGCGTATCCCGCGTTGAAGCGGCCGCGCGGTTGCGCCTGAATGCCGGCGCGCACCTGCTCGCACACGCGCGCTGCGGTGAACAGGCCCAGGCACACGATCATCGTCAGCGTTTGCGTCGCCACCGGGTTGGCCCGATTCAGCGCCGTTTGCAACGACACCGGCAAAAACACGACCGGCGCGATGTAGTACCAGAAGAACAATTGCACCAACAGTGGCACGTTGCGGAACAGCTCGACATACGCCGTCGCCAGCGCCCGACCCAGGCGCGGGGGCAGTGTTCGGGTCACGCCGAGACCGATGCCGATGACCAGTGCAATGGCCCACGCGCACAACGAAATGAACACCGTGAAGGCGAGCCCCGACAGTATCCACCACACGTAGCGACTCGCGCCATCGATGGTCGGCGCGAGGAAAATGCTCCAGTTCCAGTCGTAGTTCACGATGCCACGTTCGCTGCCGCAGATGCGGCGATGTTGGCAGAAAAAGACTGCGCCATCATGGCAGCGGCCTGTCGTTGGGGTGCTCGAACAGCGTCTGCATGGCGGCGTCCAGCGGCACATTCAAGTTCACTTGCCGCGGTGGAATCGGCGACTGGAACCAACGCTGGTACAACCGGCGCATGTCGCCGTTGCCGATCATGCGCGTGATGGTGGCATCCACCAGGGCTTTGAACGTCGGATCGTTCTTGCGCATCACGCAAGCATAGATCTCCGTCGTCAGCGGCGTGCCGACGACGTGCCAATCGAGCGGGTTTCTGGCTTTGGAAATTTCGCCGTACAAAATTGCGCCGTCGCTCATGAACGCAACGGCCTTGCCGAACTCGAGCGCCGCGAACGCATCGCCGTGGTCGCGCGCGGCGATGATGCGCAGTCCCAGGCCGCGTTCGTGGTCGAGCTTGCGCAGCGCGATCTCGGCTGTCGTCCCCGCCGAGACAATCACGTTTTTATCGCGCAAGTCGTCGATATCTTGGATGCCGCTGTCGCGTCTGACCAAAAAC
>JAFEFR010000132.1 GCA_018240485.1 Pseudomonadota bacterium | reverse complement strand
TGCACGACATCGGTAAAATCGGCATTCCCGACGCCATCCTGCTCAAGCGCGGGAAACTCACCGAGGAAGAAATGCAAACGATGCAGAAGCATCCCTTGATCGGGTACGAAATCCTGCGTGACAGTCGCAGCAAATTTTTGCAGACTGCGGCGACGATCGCGCTGCGTCATCACGAACGCTGGGATGGCAGCGGCTATCCCGACGGACTGAAGGGCAATCAAATTCCGCTGGCTGCCCAGATCGTGGCAGTGGCCGACGTCTACGATGCGCTCACCACTGAACGCCCCTACAAATCGGCCTGGAGTTCAAGCCGAGCTTTGGAGTATCTGGAAGGGTTGCGCGGCAAACTTTTCTCGCCAGATTGTGTCGATATCATGCTGGCCAATCAAATGCGGTTGACGGAGATACAATACGCTGGCAGTTCATTCCTCGAAAACGGGGCATGAAATTTGCAGGGGAGTAGATCGACGTTCCTCCTTTGGCAACGAGGCAGGCGAGATGGCAACGCTTCTCGACATCGTGAAAGTTCGATACGCGGGAAGACCTGATTCCGAGCATATTCAAGCGCTTGTGCGTTTTGGCGTGCTGGCTGTCGTACTGGTTTATCTCGGGCATGCCGCGTGGGTAGCCGAAGGGCCGGATGCCCAATTGCGTCAGGTTCTTCTCTATGTGGCGCTGGAGTCCGTTATCGGCGCGGGCATCCTGGCCGGTATCGCGATTGCTCCCGGGGTTTCGCATGTGCGTCGCGTCATCGGCATGCTGGCGGATTATTCCCTGATGGCGGCAGGCATGTATGCCTTGGGCGAGCGTCTTGCGCCCCTCTACATCGTTTTCCTGTGGGTGACCATCGGCAACGGCATTCGCTATGGCCCCGGGTATCTGTGGGCTGCGATCGGTCTGGCCATGGCGTCGTTCCTTGCCGTCATTCTCGCGACACCCTATTGGCTTGAGAACCGTATCCTGGCCTGGGGGCTTCTGGCGGGCGTTGCATTGATCCCCGGTTACCTGTTTTCCCTGTTGAAAGCGTTGACCCAGGCGACCGAGAGTGCGCGCCGCGCCACCGAAGCGAAGAGTCGCTTTGTTGCCAACATGAGTCATGAGTTGCGCACGCCGCTCAACGGCATCGTTGGCATGTCGGATCTTCTGGCGACGACGGATCTCGACGGCGAGCAAAAAGAATACTCGGAGGTGATCTCGGCGTCCGCGCAGATTCTGTTGGCGTTGGTCGAGGACGTTCTGGATATCTCCGCGATTGAGGCCGGCAAATTCAAGCAGCATCTGGATCGTTTCCGGATATCCGAGTTGCTCCACGGCATCCAGTTGATGCTCCAGCCGGTTGCCGTGAAGAAGCAGCTCGAATTCGAGTTGATTCTGGACAAGAACGTTCCTGAAGTGCTGTATGGCGACGCCAAACATTTGCGCCAGATTCTCATCAATCTGGTCAGCAATGCGATCAAGTTCACCGAGAAAGGCAGCGTCTCCCTCGTGATCGGCGTCACGGCATCGACCGACAGGCAGACGCAGGTGAAATTTTCCGTGCGCGATACGGGAATCGGCATTCCGGATGCAGCGCAGCCCAGGATTTTCCACGCGTTCGAGCAGGCCGAGCAAGACAAGACTCGACGTTTCGGTGGGACCGGGCTCGGCACATCCATCGCCAAGGCGTTGACGGAATTGGCGGGTGGAATGATCGGATTCGACAGCGTTGAAGGCAAAGGTTCGCATTTCTGGGTGGAAATACCCTTTATTGAACCTGCCGCAGCGGCATCCGGCGCACTGGATGCCACTGCTGCCATCGAAGCGGGAAATTCGAGCGACGCAGGGAAAGTCATCGAGTTCGGTGATCCGCTCATTCGCCACCGGGCGCGCGTGCGCAGCTTGCGTCTTCTGGTTGCGGACGATCAGCCCGCGAATCTTCTCGTTCTTCGCCGCTTGCTGGAAAAGGCAGGGCACAAGTTGTGCGAAGTCGCCAGTGGCGAACATGTGCTGGATGCGCTTGAGAGCGAATCGTTCGATGCCGTCATCATCGACCTGCATATGCCCGGCGTCGGCGGCTTGGACGTTCTCAAACAGGCGCGCGTCATGCAGGCGGGGGCAGCTACGGCAACACCGTTTGTTGTGCTGAGTGCGGATGCCACGGCCGATGCCATTCGCGATTGCGAGCGAGCGGGAGCCAAGGCATTTCTGACCAAACCCATCGTCGTTGGCAGACTGCTGGATGTGTTGGCGGAAATTGCAGGTGCCGACGGAAAGAGTCGATCCCCGATCGATGGGCAGGACGACACCGCTTCTACCGATCCCGTGATTTCTTCCGACGTCATTGAAGAGCTGGGTGAAATGAAGTTGGGCGATGGCTTTCTGGCGCTTTTCATCGGCGAATGCCTGCGCGATGCCGTGCGGTGCATTGGCGAAATGGAGAAATCGGGTAGCGAACAGAACTGGGATTCACTGCGCGATCACGCCCACGCACTGAAGGGCGTGGCAAGCAATGTCGGCGCCGCCCGGCTGGTCGGTGTCGCGACGTCGACCATGAAAGCCGCGAACTGGCAGCTGGGGAGAGACTGGCGACAACGCATCCAGGAACTGCGAAAGCACCTGGATCTGGCACGGTCTGCCTTGAATGCCTATGCCAGCCCGGCGTCCAAAAAAGAAAACAGTTAGGCCGGAGTTTCCTGCGGTCCCGGCCTGTCGCTGTCTCGATCCAGAACCTCGACGACGGACGTCAAATGCGGACGACGTTTGGCGTGTCCTGTGTCTTCTGCTGTGCGCGGACGAGACGCTCCATGGTGCGCAGCGATTTTTCTTCCAGTTGCAACGCCGTATCCACCCACACATCGGTGATCTGCATCAGTTGCTGCAGCGTGATGGGCGAACAAATCCCGCGGACACGGTTCATGGCCGATTTGGCGTGCCCGATCCTGCGGTTGCGGCGAATCAGGTCCTGAACGGCCGCCGTGCCTTCGCCACGATCGACGAGTACGTCGACGACACCCAGACGATGCAGCTCCTCGCTGGAGTAAATCGTGCCGTTCAGCATCATTTCTTCGGCCAGACGCGGGCTGACGCGCTGGCAAAGAAAGGAGTACGCGCCCATTCCCGGGAAGAGGTCGAACAGCACTTCGGGGAAACCCATCCCCACGCCTTTTTCCGCCACGATCGTTTGACAGGAGAGCGCCAGTTCCAGCCCTCCGCCCAATGCATCGCCCTGCACGAGTGCGATGGTGTGGGCATTTTTGTTCAAGGCGCGGTGGATTTCGTACACGCCTTCCACGCACAGGTAGGCGTAGGCGGTGAGTTGTTCCCGGTTTTTCTCACGGATCAACTTTCCGAAGAGTTGAAGGTCGCCGCCGAGGTTGAAAACATGGGCGTCCGAGGCCAGCACGATATGCGTCAGATTCGCATCGGGGTTCCGCGCTTCGGCATCGATTTGCGCCGCGATTCGACGCAGGTAGTCGCGCATTTCCCGCATCAACGCAAAGGAAAAACAGGGGCGATAGGATGCGTCGCGCCAGGTTTCACGCGAATGCATGAAGCCCCAGTAGGCGCGACTGGTCGGGTCTTGTGTGGTACGCAACAACTCATACTGGTTGAGTCGATGCGGGAGTTGCGCGGGCTGGTAGGCGGCGACGACGGCGTTCATGGGGGCTCCTCATTGGGCTGGTCTATGGGCAATAGGCCGGAACAGCATGGCAGTCCCCTTCAGCAGCCAAACCATTACTGACGCGCTGTCCGGTGGCGAAGATCATAGGCCCAAATCGGGCGTGAGAACAGCCGCACTCAGATCAAGAGGCTGGCGCGATGTCAAGGCCGGGGCGTACGTATCGCGCAGCGCTCGGTATTTGCCGACGGTGGGCGGGCGCAATATCACGCAGCGTGCGCGCAACCACGAAACATTTCGGGTTGGACGCACGCCGGTCGGACAAGGCGTGTTGTCTCAGCGCAGCTCGCGGCGCAGGATTTTCCCGACATTGGTTTTTGGCAGCGAATCGCGAAATTCGATGATCTTCGGCAATTTGTAGCCAGTGAGATTTTTGCGGCAAAAATCCTTGACGGCTTCCGCTGTGAGCGCAGGGTCTTTCTTGACGATGACCACTTTGACTGCCTCGCCGGACTTGTCGTCGGGGACGCCCACGGCCGCGCATTCGAGCACGCCGGGGCAGGCGGCGATCACGTCTTCGATTTCGTTTGGATAGACGTTGAAGCCCGACACCAGGATCATGTCTTTTTTGCGATCGACGATATAGAAGTAGCCGTTTTCGTCCATTCTGGCGATATCGCCGGTGTGTAGCCAACCGTCCGGCGTGATGACCTTCGCGGTTTCTTCGGGGCGTTGCCAGTACCCCCGCATCACCTGCGGGCCCTTCAGACACAGCTCGCCGATTTCACCCACTCCGAGAATCTTGCCGTCGTCGTTCTGGATACAGGCATTCGTGGACGGAACGGGAAGCCCGATCGATGCGTTGTACTCCGGCAGGTCGGGAGGATTGATGCAGGCAGCGGGAGAGGTTTCGGTGAGCCCATAGGCTTCGACCAACGTGCATTGGGTTGTTTTCTTCCAGCGTTCGGCCACGGCGCGTTGCACGGCCATGCCGCCGCCGAGCGTCATGCGCAAGCCGGAGAAATCGAGCTGGTCGAAACCGGGCGTGTTGAGCAGGCCATTGAACAGCGTGTTGACGCCAGTGATCGCGGTGAATCTGACCTTCGCCAATTCCTTGACGAAACCGGGCATGTCGCGCGGGTTGGTGATGAGCACGCTGGCGCCGCCGATCAGCGTGAACACGAGGCAGTTCGCGGTCAGGGCAAAGATGTGATACAGCGGGATGGCGGTGATGACGATCTCGCGGCCTTCCTGCAGGTTGCCGCCGAGCCAGGCCCCGGCCTGCAGCATGTT
>JAFEFR010000131.1 GCA_018240485.1 Pseudomonadota bacterium | reverse complement strand
TTCGGTAAGATCGCCACTTGGCCGACTGCGCACATTCGCGCGGTCGAGCAGCATGTGCGCTATCTGGTGAAAGAGGGGCGATATGTTGTATCGCACCGAATCCGGGGTGATAAAAACGGTGGCATCGGGCGAGCGGACGGGGGCTTGCGTCTGTTTGACGAGGTGCGTCGGCGCTTGCGCGTGAAGCATTACAGTCTGCAAACCGAGCGCATCTACCTGCAGTGGATGCGCCGTTTCATTCTCGCCAACGGCAAACGTCATTCGCGCGAGTTGGCAACACCGATTGACGTTGTGCGCCGCGCCTCAACGTGCGTTGGCGACGGCACGCAAATCGGCCAGGGCGGCGGCGCGTTCCAGTGCGGCGGCGATGTCGGCGCTCAAGTCTTCGATGGCTTCGATGCCCACCGACAAGCGCAGCAGGCCATCGCCGAGACCGGCGACGCGGCGCGCATCGGCGTCCATCGCGGCGTGGGTCATCGTGGCCGGATGTGCGACGAGACTTTCGACGCCACCAAGCGACTCGGCCAACGTGAAGGCTTGCATGCCGTCAACGAAGGCTTCCACCGCCGGCACGCCGCCCGCCAAATCGAAACTCAGCATCGCGCCAAACCCTTTCTGCTGGCGCGCGGCGAGCGCGTGTTGCGGATGACTGGCGAGGCCCGGAAAGTATACTTTTTCCACCGCTTCGTGACGATCGAGCAGGGCGACGATTTCCGCGGCGTTTTCCTGATGCGCGCGCAAGCGCGGTTGCAGCGTGCGCAGGCCGCGCAGAGTGAGATAGCTGTCGAACGCGCCACCGGATACGCCCAGACAATTGCACCACCAGGCGAGTTGCTCGCCGACGGCCGCGTCTTTCCACACCACCGCGCCGCCGACCACATCGGAATGGCCGTTGAGGTATTTCGTCGTCGAATGCACGACCACATCGGCACCGAGCGCGAGCGGTTGCTGCAAGGCCGGCGACAGGAACGTGTTGTCGACGACGACGAGCGCACCGACCGCATGCGCCAGGCGCGACACCGCAGCGATGTCGACGATGCGCAGCAACGGATTGCTCGGCGTTTCGATCCAGACGAACTTCGGCTTGCAGGCGAGTGCGGTGGCGAGCGCCACGGTGTCGTTGAAATCGACGATGGCGCAGCGATACAAGCCACGTTTGGATTGGTTGACGAACAGGCGATAGCTGCCGCCGTAGCAGTCGTGCGGCACGACGATCAAATCGTCCGGGCCGAGCTGTGAGGTGAGCAGGGTCACCGCCGCCATGCCGGTGGCGGTGACGACCGCGCCGGCACCGCCTTCCAGATCGGCGAGTGCGCCGCCGAGTACGTCGCGCGTGGGGTTGCCCGAGCGCGAATAGTCGTATGCGCGCTTCTTGCCGAAGCCTTCGAAGCTGTAATTCGTCGACAGATACAGCGGCGGCATCACCGCGCCATGCGCGGAATCCCGATCGACGCCCGCGCGGGCGGCGATCGTGGCGGCGTGACGGGAATTTTTCGGCTCAGCAATGCTCACGTAGCGATCTCCAGACATTTATACGGCCAAACACGTTTTGAATACGGTCGCGACGACGGCTTCTTCCTTGAGAAACGCATCGTGACCATAGTTCGAGGAAATTTCGACGATCTCGCACGCCGCGCCGGCACGGGCGGCATACTCGTGCAGCAGCGACAGCGGTACGGTGGCGTCTTCGCGCACGGCGAACAGGGTTGTCGGCACGCGCACATCGGCGGGATCCACACGATGCGCATCGAGCGATTGGCCCAGGCAGCGGTAGGCTGCGGCATGGAAGCGGCGAACGAATTTCCGGCCATGATGGCCCACCCAGCCGAGCACACCATCGGCGTGTCCGTCCGCCGGCATATCGCCACCGAAGCGCGCCTCCACGCCTTCCGCAGTGCGATAACCGAGCACGGCGAGCGAGCGCGCCAGCGCCAGCGCTTCGGGCGAATCCGCGCCAAGATCGAGAATCGCGCGCTGCACATGGCGTAGCGCGAGCCCATATTGTGCCGCCTTGTGCGCCGCGCTGAGCAAGAGCAAGTGACGCAAACGTTCGCCGAGCAGGGCGGCGAGATGCTGGGCGACATTGCCGCCGTAGGACGCGCCAACGATCAGATGCACGCGGCGGATGCCCAGTCGATTGAGCAGCAGCAACAAGGCGCGCGCCTGATCGGCGGTGGAAATTTGCGCAATGCCCGCATCGTCTCGTGCCGCGGGGCCGGTCGACGCATCGCAGCCGCCGAGCCAATCGATGCCGACGAGGCGATAGCGGTTCGTATCCAGCGCCTTGCCGGCACCGCACTGCGACTCCCACCAACCCCGACCGTCGCGTGCGAGCGGACGCCGATGGGCGGAAATGCCGCCCAACACCACGACGACCGGCGCCTCGTCCGGGCCAACGCACGTCCAGGCAAGCCTGGCATCATCCAGCACTGCGCCCGATTCGAGTACGAAGGGGTGCGGCAACGCCAGCTCGCCTTCGTGCCATTGCACGACCGGCGCTTCGGTCGCAGTGCATGCCGGATCGGTGGATTTTGGAGCGGCGTTCATCTGGAACTCGTCTGTCATGTGCAACCCCGACGAGACGAATGCGACTGAACCGTGCGCTCGCCTCATCTTCACGGGGTTCACCGCAACCTTTCGGGCTGCGGACCTCGCAGGAATTGGCACCAATCGCAGGCCGATCTGGTCGGTTTGCAACGGTTGCCCCGGCGTCGCTGGGCCTGTCCCTCAGCCGGTCTTGATGAGTACGGGGGATATGCTAAGCACGAAATATTTGGATGTCAAGACGTTTAGACGTCCAAACAAGACTGTGTTGCATAGCAACCAATGACGAATTCAGACACCGTCGCCGCCGATCAGCTCACGCCCGTCTTGCGCCGACTTGCGACGAATATGCCGAACAGCGACAGCGTCAACCCAATCCAGTCGAGCGTCGCCGTCGGTCGCGCGAACAGCACGACATCGAGTACGAACGACAAGGCCGGTTGCAGCAGAAGCAGCAGGCCAACCACCGAGGCCGGTAACACCGGCATCGCCTGCGAGATCAGCACCCAGCCCAGCACCTGGCCGACGAATGCCAGTGCCAGCAACGCCGCCCACGACTGCGCGTCGGGAATCAAGAAACTTCTCCCCTCGGCCACGACCGCGATTGCCAGCACGGTAGCGGCGAGCAGGCTGACGCCACACAGCGCCACCTGCGGCGTCAACGCCGGTCGCCGCATCTGCGCGCGGCGCTGCGCAAGCATGTAGAAGGCATAGGTCATGCCGGTCAGCACGCCCAGCCAGACGCCCAGACGATAATCCGCACTCAGCGCGGACCAGCCCTTGCCGACGATCAGCCACAATCCGGCGATCGCAAGCGCCAAGCCGGATGCAAACCGCCCATCGAGCTTCTCGCGATAGAGCACGACGCCGGCCAGCGCCATGACGAATACCTGAAAATTGCCGATCAAGGTCGCCAGGCCTGGGCCTATGTACAGAATGCTCCGATGCCACATGATCAAGTCGATGGCGAAGGCCAATCCGGGCGGGATGAGCCACACGGCATCGCGCCATGGCAATCCGCGCCATTCGCCACGCACCGCCAACAGCACAACCAACATCGCGCCGCCAAAAGCGAGGCGATAGAACGCCGACACCGTCGGCGCGACATGCGCGTAGCGCACGAAGATGCTCGTGGTCGAAATCAACGCGGCGCCCGCAAGCATTTTCAGGAAAGCGGCGCGGTACCCCGCGTCATCCGCTGGAGCGGCGACATTCACGGCGTCGATTTTTCGTGCTCCGGCTCAAGTTCTTCCGTGGCGGCTTCCGCCAGCCATTCGCGCATCGCCGGCAGGGCAAGCATGGTGTCGACCCAAGCGCGCTCGACCGCGTCAAGCTCGACCGAGTAGCTAATGAAGCGCAGTGCCACAGGCGCATACATCGCATCCGCGATCGTGAATTCGCCGAACAGGAATGGGCCTTGCGCCGCGTGGCGCTCGCGCGCTTCGCGCCAGATCGCGCGCACGCGAGCGACGTCTTTTGCCGTGGCGGCATCCAGCGTCAACGCAGGCCGTTTGCGGCGCGCATTCATCGGCATCGCCGTGCGCAACGCAGAAAAACCGGAGTGCATTTCCGCAGCGACGGCCCGCGCCCAGCCGCACGCCGCGCGCTCACTCGGCCAACCGCGATGATCGAGCAGGTAGTCGTTCGCATACTCGCAGATGGCGAGCGAATCCCAAACGTGGGTTGCGCCATCGATCAACACCGGCACGCGCCCGGCGGGCGAATAGTCCTTGATGCGCGTGTAAAACTCGGGCGTATCCAGCGGCAGTTTGACTTCATCGAAAGCCACGCCGAATTGGCGCAGCAGCAGCCACGGCCGCAGCGACCACGACGAATAATTCTTGTTGCCGATGACGAGGGTCGGGCGCGTGCTCATGCCAGTGCCTTGGGTGGGGATAGGGAGTGCGCATTGCAACACAGGCGCATGTCGCGCTGAAGTGCCGCTTTGGGTTTTTCGCCTGCGCAAGCGCAACGGCGCGTGTTCAGATCGGATCTGCCGCCCACTCGTCCGAGTTCGCAGGATCCGCACGCCGCTCCGCCAATGCTGCGTCGATGCCTTGCGCGATGGCGCGCGCCTGCGGCCAGTCGATGCTCGCCACCATGACGTTGACCAGGCCCGACACTGGCAGTTCGCCCATCGCGCCCGTGAGGTACTGGCCGCCGACGTAGGCTTCGATGCCTGCCGCCACGAGCGCGTTGCGAACCAGGTTCGCATCGATGATGTTTTCGGCGCGGTAGACGATTTTCATCCTGCCTAGCACGCTAGCGCATTGCGCGTACCCGGCAAAGCCTGTCGTATTCGGGCGCGGGATCGGTATACTCGCCAATTCTGCGCAAGAATGGCCGCAGAGCCGCATTCCTTCTTGAAAAATGACCGACACCTCCACCCCATCCAGCAATTTCATCCGCCAGATCATCAACGGCGATCAGGAGACCGGCAAGCACGGCGGTCGCGTCGTCACGCGCTTTCCGCCGGAACCCAACGGCTATCTGCATCTGGGCCACGCCAAATCAATCTGCCTGAACTTCGGCGTCGCACGCGACTATGGCGGCGTGTGTCATCTGCGTCTGGACGACACCAATCCAAGCAAGGAAGACATCGAATACGTCGAGGCGATCAAGGCCGATGTGCGCTGGCTCGGCTTCGACTGGGATGCGCTGCGCCATGCCTCGGACTACTTCGAGGTGTTCTACCGCTGCGC
>JAFEFR010000130.1 GCA_018240485.1 Pseudomonadota bacterium | reverse complement strand
CGCCGCGCCGCCGCGCGCATCGCCGTCGGTCTTGGTCAGCACGACGCCGGTCAGCGGCAAGGCTTCGGCGAAGGCCTTGGCTGTGTTCGCCGCGTCCTGGCCGGTCATCGCATCGACGACGAACAGGGTCTCGACCGGATCGAGCTCCGCGTGCAGGCGCTTGATCTCGTCCATCATCTGCGCATCGATCGCGAGACGGCCGGCGGTGTCGACCAGCAGTACATCGGCGAAATTCTTCTTCGCCGCGTCGAGCGCGCCCTGCGCGATCGCGACCGGGTCCTGGTCGCCCGTGCTCGGATGGAACAGCACGTCGACCTGTTCGGCCAGCGTGCGCAATTGCTCGATTGCGGCCGGGCGGTAGACGTCGGCGCTGACCACCATGACTTTTTTCTTCTTGCGCTCCTTGAGAAACTTGGCGAGCTTGGCCACCGTCGTCGTCTTGCCCGCGCCCTGCAGGCCGGCCATCAGCACGATCGCCGGCGGCGCCGCGGCGAGGTTCAGGTCGGTATTGACCGAGCCCATCACCGCGGTCAACTCGTCGCGCACCACCTTGACCAGGGTCTGCCCCGGCGACAGCGACTTCAACACCTCCTGCCCGACCGCGCGCACCTGGATACGCTGGATCAGCGCCTGCACCACCGGCAGCGCCACGTCCGCCTCGAGCAGCGCGATGCGCACCTCGCGCAAGGCTTCGCGGATGTTCGCGTCGGTCAGCCGCGCGCGCCCGCGCAGGCGCTCGATGGTGGTGGAAAGGCGTTGGGAGAGGGATTCGAACATGAGGACATCATCTTGAATTCGTGAAGCTGGGAATTATACCGGCTGCACCCTATGATCGTCGCCGCATGAAGATCGACGAAACCCTGCTGCGCCGTCTCGCCGGAGACAAAACCTATACCCGCGGTCTCGACTACGCCCGCCGTGGCGCAGTGTCCCTCGATGGCAGCCTCGATGATGGCGTGATCGCCAGCGTCGCCGGAAGCGACGACTACCGCGTGACCCTGCGCCTCCGCGGCGGGGAATTGCTTGCCGAATGCGATTGTCCGGTCGGCGACACGTTCTGCAAGCACAAGGTCGCCGTCGCCCTGGTCTGGCCCGGAATCGTCGCCAACGACACTGACGGCGCGGCGGATGCGAGTGCGGCAACCACGAAGTCTGCGGCCGCGAAGCGCGGCAAGCGCAAGACAGACAGCGACGAATCGGTACTCGGCGCGTGGCTCGCAGAGCAGCAAGTCGAAGCATTGCATCGGATCGTGCTCGAACTCGCCGGTCGCGACCGCGACGCGTGGCGTCAACTCGTCGCACGCGCACGCATGGCACGCGACGCGCCCGCGGAATGGAAATCGACCATCGGCGAGCTGATCGGCCGGCGCCGCTTCCGCGACTATCGCGAGTGTCTGGCCTATGCGCGCCGCCTCGAAGCGCTCACCACCCTGCTCGACGATGCGCTGCGGCGCGCCCCCGTCGAAGCGCTGGCACTGTGCGATCACGCCCTGCACCGGCTGTTCGCCGTTTACGCCGAGACCGACGACTCCGCGGGTGCCGTCGGCGACGTCGTCGGTCGGGTCGGCGAGATTTACCAGCGTGCGGTGCAGGCCGTGCGCCCCGACGGCGAGGCGTTCGCCAAGGCCTACTTCAAACTGCGCGACGTCGATCAATGGGGCGTATCGGGCGACATCGATGTCCATGCCGGCGTCCTCGGCGCCAGGGGCATCGCCCTGCTGGAAAAGCTCGCCCATGCCGAACTCGCCTCGCTGCCTCCACGCACGGACACGGCGCACCACTGGGACGAACACGAAGGTCGGCGCCGGCACCTGCATCGCATGCTCGAAGAGATCACCCGCCACGGCGGCGACATCGACGCCTTGCTTGCGATCAGGGCGCATGCGGTGCGCGATGCCTGGGACTATCTGCAACTGGCGGAACTGTGCGCCGAGCACCGGCGCGAGCGCCAGGCGACCGAATGGCTCGAACGCGGTCGCAAGGCCCATCCCAAGGATCCGCGCCTGCTCGAAGCATTGGCGAAAAAGTATACAAAAGAAGGCTTCCCCGAAGACGCGCTCGAACTCTACTGGCGCCTGTTCGACGACCGGCCGGGC
Organism: Pseudomonadota bacterium; assembly: GCA_018240485.1. GTDB lineage: Bacteria > Pseudomonadota > Gammaproteobacteria > Xanthomonadales > Rhodanobacteraceae > Rudaea. Next base: position 7,904 of record JAFEFR010000130.1, on the reverse strand, counting down.
GAAGACAACTTCGTGCGTCTGCGCGCGCACACGCAGGCCGATGGTGACTGGCCGCGATGGCGCGAACGCGCGCTCGCCCGCGTCGCGGCCCACGGCGACAGACAAGGCGGCAACCCGCTGCTGGTTTGCCTGTATCTCGCCGAAGGCGATGCCGAAACCGCATGGACCCTCGCCCAACCCGGCGTACCGATCCACATCTGGGAACGCCTGGGCGACACGCTCGAAGCCGACCGGCCCGAACGCGCCATCGCCGCCTGGCGCACCATTGCGACGTACCACATCGAACACGGCGGCAAGACGCATTACGCCACCGCCATCGACTGGCTGCGCCGCATGCAGTCACTTCATCGGCGCCTCGGAACGGAAGTCGCCTTTTCCGACTATCTCGAATTTCTGCGTCAGACCCATCGCGCGAAACGCAGCTTCGTTTCACTGCTGGATGAATTGGCCGGCAACGCCCGCGTTTGAGCTGCCGCGAAACCCGCGAAGGCGGAATGACGTGTCGAAGGATGCCCCCTCTTTGGCTCCCTCATTTCGTGCGCAACGCCACCCCGTCGAGTTGCAGCGGACTTGCACAATGCCCATGTCGCAGGCCATCAAGGTAGTGCGCAGTCACCGTAACCGTCGCCGTTTCGACGTGCGCATTCGTGCTGCGTGCACCACCGAGATTCATGTGCGTCGCCCCATCGACAACGGCAAACCAGCGACAACCCGGCCCCAGACCCTCGAATGCCTGCTCACGCCAGGTGTAGTCGCCCTCGAGACCGCGGTCGCGCGTGCCGGTGATCAGCAACATCGGCGCGCGAATCGATCGCCATGCATCCGCCGGGAATACCGGCCCGGAACCTTCCGGCGACAGCGCGACGTAGGCATCGAAACCGCCTGAGGTCGTGAGGCCGAGCTTGTTGCTCGCGCCGGCTTCGAGCATGACCGTGATCGCGCCCATCGAATGGCCGAGCAGCGCGCTGTATGACGCGCGGCAGGCCCGGTTCGCCCACGCGCGCGCGGCGTCGATGTCCATGAAGCGCGCCTTGTAGGCATCGGCATTGGTAATCAAATCGGTGATGCCCCGCTTGAAGCCGTCGTGGCGAATGTCGACCGCAAGCACGCCAAGACCGCTTTCGCGGTGGCCAACCACGATCGCACGCCAGCCGTCGCGCGCCAGTCCTTCGCCGAGATAGCGCAGCCCGCGTTCGCTGCCGCCGGCACCATGCGAGATCAGTGCGAGCGGCGCACAGTCTTTGCCGACGACGGACGGCTCGTACACGGCAAGCGGCGTCGAGACTCCATCCGCCCGCGGTATCTCGACATGACGTTCGGCGGCAACACATACCGACCCAAGGCAGACAGAGATCGACACGATTAACGACAGCAACGATTTCATGCTCACTCCTTCCTCGATGGAACTCTTGATGCAACCATTCCGGCACTCAAGCGGTTTGGTCGTACGCCCGCCATCGCGCAAAGACCACCAACGCACGACCGGAAAAATCCGATCTACAACGTGCAGCCCGTGGGCGGCGGACCAAGCCGCACCAGATTGACGGTCGTTTGCGCGACAGATTGCGAATTGAGCGAGTTCGGCCAGATGGTGTAGGTGAATGTCGCCGTCGTGCAGCTTTGAAAACGGAGACTGACTTGTCCGACCGTGTCCGTCGTCACCCCACCACCGATGGTCGCATCGAACGTGCCGCCGCCCGACTCGATCAGATCGAGGTTGATCGATGCGCTGGCCGTCGGAACGAAGTTGCTGTCCTGGAACACGAACCATTGCTGACGCGGCGACGGCGCGAGATAGTTGGCAGCGAAGTATGTGTACCACGACCCGAGCAGCACCTGATTGACCGGGCTGATGTCGATGACGAAGCCCATGCCCGCGACATTCGGAACGATCCAGGTGCCGGCGAGCAGCGAATTGGCGGGGTTGTTGCCGTTGTTGCCGCTACTGCCGCAGATCGAACTTTGGGTTACGCGCGAGAGCGGTATCGTGCCCGAGCGACCATCGTTGAACAGATAGGTGAGCGCGCCGGTCGAGCAGTCGCTGAAACTCAGTGTTGCAGCACCCACCTGAACGCTCGCAGGGCTCGGTCCGAAATCGAGATTGCCGTCGGTCGCCGTATAGATGCCGAGTGACGCCGAGCCGCTATTGCTGTAGACGTCGCCCTGCAGTGCATACCAACGTTGGCCGCCACTGCCGCCTGCCACGTCGTACGTGTACCAGCCGACGAAAATCGTGCCGTGCCCCGGAGCGATGTTGTCCGGATACACCGTGAACAGAAAGCCCTGCCGTGTTCCCGGCGTATTGGCGCGCCCCCAGGAACCGGACACGCCTTGTTGATCGGGATTGAATGCCGCCGCCGCAACGACCGCCTGACGCATCGTGGCGGATATCGAGGGCACGTTGTTGCCATCGCCGCTGTAGCTGGCGGTGATATTGCGGCTCGAGTTCAACGCGACCATGCAGGCAGCTTGCATCGTCATACCCATCGGGCGCAGCGGTACTTGTGTACACAACGGCGAATTGTCGTCGCTGAAAGTGACCGTGCCGGTCGGCGCGTTGCCGCTCACGGTTGCGGTGAGAACTGTTGCCTGATTGCTCGTGGAAGGATTGACCGACGAGGCAAGCGCCGTGGTCGATGGTGACGCGGCGACACCGAAAAATGCCTTGCGGATGGCAAGCCCGCACTGCTGCGACTTGTAACCCGGCCCGAAATCGGTTGAAGAGTGGCTGGTATCGGCGCGCGCAACGAGCCCATAGAACTGTTTGCTCGCATCGACCCAGGGGTAGAACCCGTAAGCGCCCGCACTGCTGTAGGCGCCGTCGCCGTTGTGCGGATCGTCCTCGATCCAATGTGCGATGCCGTAATGAAAACTTTCCTGACCGTCGAGCGGCGACGAAGCCGCCGTCGGACACGCGGGATCGGAAGGATTGGTGCACACCGCGTAAGGATCCTGCGTGCTCGGCTGCAACAGATAACGCATGGCCAGCGCGCTGGTCGATCGCACCAATCCCTGCAGAAATGCGGCGTAATCCGTTGGCGTGGTATACACCCCGCCGGCAAGGTTCGGCGCGAAGTACGACAACTTCATCGATACGCCTTTTGCAGCAAACGCGTTCATCACCTTGGCGGCCAACGCGGCGTCGTCGTCCGATGCGCCATTCATCAGACCGGCGATGCTGGCATCCGCGCCACCTTGCAGTACCTCCATGTGCCCGCCGTTGTACGAAAATTTTCCGACCAAACCGGGAATCCGGCTGCCGTTGGTGAGACTGGAAATTCGACCCGGCTGGTTGAGGCAGTCCGTCACGGTGGGATCGGGCTTGCCGATTGCCGCCGAACTGCACCCGTCCTGCATGTTCGAATAGCCGCTGGTGAAGTTGAGAAAAGGCGGTGCCGCTGCCGGCATCGTCCATTGACCGCTGCCCGGCGACGCTTGCAGTTCCGCAACGTAACCGCCGTAGATCCATTTCGATGCGGACGCGACCGGCATCGCGGTCGTGCGCAAAACGGCAGGTGCGCTACCGCCCGGCACTTTGACGCTGCCCGCTGCCGATTGTCTGCTCACCGGGTCCGTGACGATGCCGTTCGCATCGTCGATTTCCCAGTAGAAGCCGTTGCTGCCGGGCGAGCCGTTGCTGATGGCAACGCACGCGGGCGCCGTGGTCGCTGCGTTGGCTGCCGCAGCGATTTTCTGCTGCAATGTCTGCGCCGTGGCGTTCACGGAAAAAATCACTGCACCGCACGCCGCGACAAAAACGAACCACGCTTCCGGGTGGCGACGGCGAGCCCTTGAGGGCCCTTGTTTCAGTCGAACGATCATCGTCTTTCTCCTTGCGCGCTTGGTCGTGACGGTCGTGAACGGATTACTTTGCCGCCGGAGTCGCGTGTTCGGAGAGGCGCGCGGAGATATCCGGACTCAACGAAGCGAGAAAATGATCGACTGCCTCGGTATACGCGCTCGGTCGACCAAGATGCGAATTGATTTCGCCGTGACTCATGTTCTCCGACAGCACGCTGGCACGGGTGCCGAGCGATTTCGCCTTGGTGACGAAACGTTCGGCTTCCGCACACGAATCTCGCCGACGCGACGAACACACCAGCAGCATCGGCTGCGGCGCATGGGACAACAAATCTTGCGGCGAGGCCGCCTTCCACAGAGCCGGGTCTTTACCAAAGGCACGATCGTACAAATCGAAATGCTGTCGCTCCATGATCTGCGGCACGTCGAGTGCGCCACTGTCGAGGAGAACACTGCCAAGCCATGGTCCAGCCCCTGCTTGCCGAGCGATGTCGGGCGAGGCGTTGATCAACGCAATGAGATGCGCGCCGGCCGAGTGTCCCATGAGGATGAAGCGAGATGTGTCGCCGCCCCATTGCGCGGCATCGCGCTGCGCCACGGCGAGCGCGCGCGCCACATCCTGCGCCTCTTCGACCGGCGTGATGGCCGGCACAAAACGATAATTCACCGAAATCACGACGAAACCGTGCGACACCCAATGCTCGACCTTGCTTTCGACCACACCACGATTGGCCTTGTCGCCGCGAACCCAGCCACCGCCATGAACCATGAAGATCACGGGTGACTGCCTGGCCTTTTCCGGCGCGTAGACATCGAAGCGTTGCAGCAGATCGTTGCCGTAGGCGACATCCTTGATCCAGCGCGCCCCCTGCGGCAACTGCGCGAGCTGGATTTGCCCCAGGCGATCCTCACTGTCGAGCGCTTGTTCGCCGCGCGCATTGCCGAGTCGACTGCCCAACCGCTCTGCAGCAGCAAGCTCGAAACTGGTTGCGGCGACGGTCAACGCGCCGAGCAAAAAAAACGCATTGCGCGTGAAGATTGTCATGACATGCTCCTGCTCGTTGCGAAAGCCTGGTCGGAATGTTTTGGCGAGCCCAAGTACGCCGCCTGTTCACCGCCATTCTCGCCAGAACCAGAGCATGCGAAAGTGTCGATATCGGCGAAACTGTGAGCAAATGTTTCCCGACCGTTCGCCGCACACAGCCGATTACAACTTTTGCCACTGGCGACTTGCCGACAATGCCGCAGATCGACATAGTTCGCCGATGGAAACCACCCGAATTCTCGTTGTCGACGACGACTTGCGCTTGCGCGACTTGCTCGAACGTTATCTGAGCGAGCAGGGTTTCCTCGTGCGCGGCGTCGCCAATGCCGCTGCCATGCGACGCTCGCTTGCCGAGCATGCCATCGACCTGATCGTCCTCGACTTGATGCTGCCCGATGCGGATGGTTTGACTCTGTGCCGCAACCTGCGCGCCGAAGGCATCCAAACGCCGATCATCATGCTCACCGCAAAGGGCGACGACATCGACCGCATCGTCGGCCTGGAAATCGGTGCCGACGATTACCTTGGCAAACCCTGCAATCCGCGCGAACTGGTTGCGCGCATCCGTGCGGTGATGCGCCGCCGACCGAGCACCACCGTGGGCGCTCCGCAAAGCGGCGAGGTTACGGTGCGTTTCGGGCGCTTTCTCTTCGATCCCGCAACGCGCACGCTCAGCGGAGCTGGCGTACCGCTCAAACTCACCAGCGGCGAATTCGCCGTACTCGCCGCTCTTGTCGCGCACCCGTTCCAGACGCTGTCGCGCGAACGCTTGCTCGCGCTCGCGCGCGGTCGCGAGCACGAAGCCTTCGATCGCAGTATCGATGTCATGGTGTCGCGCCTGCGTCGCCTTGTCGAAGACGATCCACGCACCCCTCGCTGGCTGCAAACCGTGTGGGGCGAAGGTTATGTTTTCGTGCCGGACAGCAACGACGCGGGCGACCCATGAAACGCGGCATCTCCACGTTCGTCATGATTCTCGTACTGCTGGCGATCGCCCTGACCTTCGCCTTGAGTTTTTCGTTTTTACTCTCCGCACGCGACAACCAACGCTTTCTGGGCAACAGCTACAGCGAACTGGCACTGTCGAATGCCTTGGCAGCCGATGCGCTCGACGCACGCGGGGACCCTGAAGCCGCGCAGACGATCGCCGGCATGCGCGAGCTCGGGTTGCGCCTGGAGCGCGGCGAGCCGCCGCCACCCGCCCGACGCGTCGGCACTGCACTGGCAGAGGTCGGATACGCCATCGCCACGCTGATCGGCGATCCGTCTCGCGTCGTCGTTACGCGCGACCCCAATGCGGAAATCTGGATTCGCAGCAGTCGCGATCCACAGTTGTGGATCGTGCAGGACTCCAGCCATCGTCGCCGCCTGTTGGGCAGAAGCATTCTGGTTGCCATCGTTGCCGGTTTGATCGCACTGTTGATCGCGGCGATCGCCGCCCGCTGGTTGGCGCGGCCACTCGAACACCTTGCCCACAACGCCGGCACCTGGCTCGCCGGCGAACCGATGGGTCCCTCCCTGCTTGGCAGTTCGCGAGAGGTGCGCCACCTGGCCGAGGCCATCGGGCGCGCGGCCGAACGTCAGCGCGATGTTGCGCACGAACGCGAGTTGATGCTCGCCGGCATCTCGCACGATCTGCGCACACCGCTCGCGCGGCTGCGCATTGCGCTCGAATTGGGCGATGCGAACGATCCGCAGCGGCGCATGGCGATGGTCGAGGACCTGGAACAGCTCGACAATGCGCTCGAACAATGCCTCGCTTTCGTTCGCGACGGCCGCAACGAAGCGCTGCGCGAAAGCGATGTCAGCGCCATTGCCGGGCAACTGATCGGCCTGCGCGAGCAGCCGGAAACCTGGACGCTCGATGCGCCAACAAGCCTGCTGGCGACGGTGCGCCCGACTTTGCTGCGGCGTGCGATCGTCAACTTGATGGACAACGCAGAACGCCATGGAGCCGCACCATTCGCGGTTGCGCTGACTCGGAACGACAAGCGCCTCGTCATCGGCGTCACGGATTGCGGCAACGGGGTTGCCACGGATCTGATCGACCGAATCGGTCAACCGTTCCTGCGTGGCGACGCCGCACGCGGCAGCCGTGGAACCGGCCTCGGGCTTTCGATCGTCGCACGCATCGCCCACCAGCATGGCGGCACGCTGCGGGTGCAGAATCGCACTGGCGGCGGCTTTGCCGCGCACATCGAACTGCCGGCAGGGAAACCTTGATTCGTCTCGTCGATCAGGCTTGCACGAACGATGCAACGAACGCGCCTGCGGAGGATGCGTACAAACAAATTGACCGCATGCGGCGGCACAAAACATCGTGGCGAACGGGATGTTGTGGCAAGCTGTGCTCGCAGACATCGATCGCCTTGCGGAGACACGACCATGAATGATGCCAAGCAACCGCTTCCAACCCTGCCTCCCGTTGCCCGCTACGACCGCATCACCATCGCGTTGCACTGGATCGTGGTGGTTTTCGTGATCGGCTTGTATGGCTCGGCGCTGATCTGGGACTCGCTGCCGCGCGGCCCACGCAAATCGCTGGAGGCGCTGCACGTCTCTTTCGGCCTGCTGTTTGTCGTCGTCCTGGCATGGCGGGTCTACTGGCGTCTATTCCGACGCGCGCATCTGCCCGAGATCGGCAACGTCGCACAGCGCCTCGCCACGGCGCTCGTACACAACGGCCTCTACATCATGCTCGTCGTGCAGGCGGTAGTCGGCGTGTGCTGGCGCATCGCCCAGCAAGAGCCATTGGCGCTCTTCGGTCTGTTCGCTTTTCCGGAACCCCTGATTTTCGACAAGGCAACCCGGCGATTGCTTGGTAGCATCCACGAATACCTGGGCCACACGATCGCCATCGTCGCCGCACTGCATGCGCTCGCTGCGCTCTATCATCAATACGTGCTCAAGGATGGCCTGATGCAGCGCATGCGCCCGATGTCGCGTTCACGCCATTAAACGCCGCTTTCATGTCCGCGAGCACGGCATCCGACGACACCCTGACCGCCTTGCTGCACCGCTATGCGGCGGGCGACGATGCCGCCATGGCCCGAGTGAT
>JAFEFR010000012.1 GCA_018240485.1 Pseudomonadota bacterium | reverse complement strand
CGCCCAGCCACCGCCGAGGGCGCGGATCAGATCGACGCTGGCCGTCAATTGACGTTGACGTAGCTCAAGCGATGTCCGCTGCGCTTGCAGTGCGGCTGTTTGCGAGGCGACGACATCAAGGTAATTGACTGCGCCGTTTTCGTAGCGATCCGTCGCCAGGTACAAGGCGTGTTGTGCGGATTCGACGGCGGCTTTTTCCTGTTTGGCTTCCTCGCCGAGCAGATGAAGCAGGGCAAGGTTGTCTTCGACCTCGCGAAACGCGGTGAGCGTTGTGGCGCGATAGCGGTCGGCCGCTTCGTTGAATACCGCTTTGGCCTGAGCGTCGATCGCATGACGTTTCCCGGCGTCGAACAGGGCGAGCGAGAAACGCGGGCCGATCGACCAAAACCCGTTCGGGGCCGTCAACCAGTGGCTGCCGCCCGCATTCTCGTAACCGCCCGTTGCCGTCAAACTGATGCTGGGAAAAAACGCGGCGCGGGCAACGCCGATCATGGCGTTTGCGGCAGCGACGCGGCGCTCGGCGGCGGCGATATCGGGGCGGCGTTCGAGCAGGGTCGATGGCAGCGCTATCGGAACCGAAGGCGGCGACAGATCGACGACGTTCTCCGGCAAGGAAAAGCGGGAGGCGGATTCGCCGATCAGACTGGCGATCGCGTGCTCGCGCAGCGCACGCCGCGCCCGGATATCCGTGGTCTGCGCGCGTGCGTTGTCGAGCTGATTCTGCGCGCGCGCCACATCGAGCCCGGAGGCGATGCCGCCTTCGAAGCGGTTTTGCGTCAGCTTCAAGGCTTGCGCGTAGGCGGCGGCGGTATCGACGAGCAATTTTTCTTCGGCATCGAGCGCGCGCAGGGCGATATAGTCGTCGGCAAGCTGTGCGTGCAGGGTCAGGCGCACCGAGGCGAGATCGGCGCAGGCCGCTTGCGTATTCGCTTTGCCGGCAGCGACGAGGTTGCGCACGCGCCCCCACAGATCGAGCTCGTATCCGAGCGACAACGCCAGGAGATGATCGCCGAATTCCGATGGCTGCGCGGCCGAGCGCAACGGACGGTGATCCGATTGACGGTTGCGCGTAGCGAGGCCCCCGGCATCGATTTCGGGGAGTGCGTTGCCTTGCGTTTGCGCCAGATAGGCGCTGGCCTGTTCATAGCGAGCGAGCGCTACCGCAAGGTCGGGATTGGCCAGGTCGACTTTTCCTTCGAGATCGTCGAGTGTCGAATCGTGAAAACCGCGCCACCACTCGCCGCGTTCGAGTCGATCGGAGGGAGTCGCATCGTGCCAGGGGCCGAGTTCCTTGTAGGCATCGGCCACGTCGGTTTTCGGGATTTCATAGGTAGGGGCAAACGAACAGCCGGCGATGGCGACGAGGGCGATGGCCATCGCTGCGGCATGCAACGCGAAACGAAGGCGACTCACGGCTTGCTTTCCGTGCCGGCATGCGGGCCAGCGGTTGCGACTGTCGCCGTGGCGACGGCATCATCTTGCGACGGGCGCACCTTGTCGCCTTGCGCAAGCCAGTCCGGCGGGTTGTCGATCACGCGATCGTCGGCGACGAGGCCGGAGACGACGTCCACCTTCGTGCCGTAATCGTGCCCGATCTTGATGGGCTTCATCACGACCTTGTCGCCGCTGCCGACGGTGGCGACGCGCAATCCATGTTGACGGAAGATGAGCGCCGTGACGGGCAGTTGCAGGGTGCCATGCGCGGCGGGAAGGTCGAACCGCACGTCGGCATAGGAGCCGGCGATCAGTTTACCGTCGGCGTTGTCGGCTTCGAGCTGCACGCGCAAGGTTCGCGACGTCGGATCGATGGCGTTCGCCGTATTCGCCACGGTGGCGGGGTGGGTCTGGTCGGGCTGCTCCGGCAATTGCAACCGGGCCTGCATGCCGGGGGTAATGCGCTCGGCGAAAGCCTGTGGCACGTCGAGGTAGATGCGCAATTTGCGCGTATCGGCGACGCGGAACAATTCCGGCCCGCTGCTGCTGCCGGCGTTGATCAAGGCGCCGATATCGGTTTTGCGTTCGGTCACGGTGCCGTCGAACGGCGCGACGACGCGCTTGAAACCGGCCAGCGCTTGCAGGCGATCGACGTTGGCGCGTTGTGCCGCGACGTCGGCTTTCTTGGCTTCGAAGTCGCTGGCTTTTTCGTCGGCTTCCTGCTTTGAAACCGAGGTGGAGAGGAGCATTTTCTGCCAGCGATTGTGGGTGATTTCGGCGAGTTTTTCCTTGGCGGTGGCGTTGGCGAGATCGGCGCGCGCTTGTTGCAGTTGCTGGTCGAGTTCGGGCGTTTCGATGTCGGCAAGCACCTCGCCGGCCTTCACCTTCGTGCCGATGTCGACATACCATTTTTTGAGATAACCGCTGACGCGAGCGTAAATCGGTGCGTCGTACCAGGGCTCAATGGTGCTTGGAAGGACCAGATCCTGCTTGGCGTCTCCTGCCGCGGGAGCAATCACCGTTACCGTAGGCACGGCGTTGGCATCGACCTTTTTTTCGAGCGCGCGCGCGTTGTGCGACCGCGACAGAATGCCGATGCCGGCAAGCAACGCGGCAACGATGAGTGCGGCGAACCCGATGAAACGAAGGCGGCCGGGGGCAAGTGCGGGAAGGTCTGCGGGGTCGGACATAGCGGTGAGGGTCGATGCGGAATTATTGTGCGGCGATGGCGCCGAGCGGTGCGGCATGTGGGTGGAAATCGTCTCGTGCGGTTTTGTCTCGCGCATGCAGGAGCGCGAACACGGCGGGCACGAAGAACAGCGTGGCGCAGGTGGCGAAAATCAAGCCGCCGATCACCGCACGACCGAGCGGCGCGTTCTGCTCGCCGCCTTCACCCATGGCGAAAGCCATGGGCAGCATGCCGATCAACATCGCAAGCGCCGTCATCAACACCGGGCGGAAGCGGATATAGCCCGCATCGATCGCGGCGGTCAGCGCATCGGCGCCTTCGGCCATGCGCTCGCGCGCGAAGGCGACGACGAGCACGCTGTTCGCGGTGGCCACGCCCATGCACATGATGGCGCCGGTCAGTGCAGGAACCGACAACGTGGTGCCGCTAAGGAACAGGATCCAGACGATGCCGGCGATTGCGGCGGGCAGCGCGGTGACGATGATGAAAGGATCGAGCCAGGACTGGAAATTGACCACGATCAGCAGATAGATCAGGACAATCGCGCCGGCGAGGCCGAACAGCAGGCTCGAATAGGATTCCTCCATGGTCTGCACCTGACCGCGCAGGACGACGGTAGACCCATGCGGCACATCCTTGGCGGTGTCGCGCAGTATGGATTGCACTTCGCGCGCGACCGCGCCGAGATCGCGGCCCTGCGTGGCGCCGAAAATATCGAGCGTGGGCTGCACGTCGTAGTGCGAGACGACGCCGTCGCCCTGACCGCGCGTCACGTCGGCGACGCCGGCGAGAATCTGTTTTTGTTTGCTGCCCGGGCCAGTGATGGGAATGTTTTCCAGGTTGCTCAGCGTGTCGAGTTTGTATTGCGGCGTTTGCACGACGATGGGATAGGACACGTGATTTTTCGGATTGACCCAGAACGTCGGCGCCACCTGCGCACTGCCGGACAGCGACACGAGCAGATCGTTGGCCACATCGCGCTGGCTGAAACCCATTTCCTCGGCGCGCACGCGATCGACGTCGACATGCAGTTCTGGTTGATTGAATACCTGCTGCAAGTGCAGGTCGGCGATGCCGGGAATGCGCTTGAATCGATGCAGCAACTCCTCGGCGTAGGCGCGGTTCTCCTCGCGTTTGAATCCGGTCACCTGCACGTCGATGGGGGCGGGAAGGCCGAAATTGAGAATCTGGCTGACGATATCGGCAGGCAGGAACGAGAACGTCGCACTCGGAAATTCGCGCGGCAATGCTTCGCGAAGTTCTGCGATGTAATCGTCGCTGGGCTGGTGGTGTTCGTCGAGCGAAATCAGGATGTCGGCATCGGCCGGGCCGATCGGTGCCGAATTCGAATAGGTGATGTTGATGCCGCTGACCGGCAGGCCGATATTGTCGACGACGCTTTTCAGTTCGTCGGCCGGAATGATGCGACGAATGGTTCGCTCGACCTGGCTGGCAAGGCGTGCGGTTTCTTCGATGCGGGTGCCGGCGGGCGCACGCATGTGCAGCTTGATCTGACCGGCATCGACGGTGGGGAAGAAATTTTCGCCAAGCCAGGGAATCAGCAGAAGCGACGCCAGCACCACGCCAAGGAAACCGAGCGCGAAGTTGCGTGGCCGCCCGAGCGTGAGGGCGAGCAGGGCGCGATAGTGTTCGCGTGTGGTTTCGAAAACGCTTTCGAAGCGGCGCTGGAAGCGCGATAGAACGTTGCCGTAACCGCCGGCCATGTGCTCGGTGGCATCTTCGAGCATCGCGTCGCGAATCGGATTTTCGGTCGGTGAATGCGGGTCGACATGCGGCTTCAGCAGATACTTGCACAAGGTCAGCGCGAGGGTGAACGAAAGCAGGTACGAGGCGATCATCGCGAACACCACGGCCTCGGCCAACGGCACGAACAAATACCGTGCGACGCCGGGCAGGAAAAACATCGGTACGAACACGATGCAGATCGCCAGCGTCGAAACCAGGGTGGGAATGGCGATCTGGCCCGCCCCCGCGGCGATGGCGAGAGGCACTTCCTTGCCCTGTTCGAGGTGCCAATTGATGCTTTCGATGGTCACCGTCGCGTTGTCGACCAGAATGCCGACGGCGAGGGCAAGGCCGCCGAGCGTCATCACGTTGATCGTTTCGCCGAGCGCCGACAACGCGGCGACCGAACACAGGATCGACAAGGGAATGGACACGGCGATGATCAGTGAGGAGCGCCAGCTGCCAAGGAACAGCAAAATCATCAGACTGGCCAGCGCGGCCGCGATGACGCCTTCGCGGATCACTCCCGATACCGCTGCCTTGACGAAGATCGACTGATCCAGAAGGGTGCCGACGTGCAAGCCTTTCGGCGCGCCCGCCTGGATCGTCGGCAGCAGCGTTTTGACATGCGCGACGATGTCGAGCGTCGAGGCCTTGCCGTTCTTCTGGATCGTGGTCAGCACCGAGCGCTGGCCGTTGACCAGCACCAGATTTTGTTGCGGCGAATAGCCATCGCGCACGTGGGCGACATCGCCGAGCTTGATGACGGTGCCCCCGATCGCCTTGATCGGCAGGTTTTCCAGGTCCTTTAATTCTTTCGGGCTGCTGTTGAGCGTGACGTTGTATTCGAACGTGCCGATCTTCTGCGTCCCCGAAGGCAAAATCAGGTTCTGCGCAAGAATGGCCGTGGTTACATCCGAGGGAGACAGCCCTTTTGCCCGCAGCGATTTGGGATCCAGATCGACGACCACCTGGCGGTTTTTGCCACCGTAGGGCGAGGGGATTGCCGCGCCTTCGACCTGCGCAAGCTGCGGGCGGATGAAATTGTTGGACAGATCGAACAACTGCTGGTCCGTCAGCGTCTTGCTGGTCAACGCCAGCTGCAACACCGGTACGCTCGATGCGCTGTAGCTCAAGATCGCCGGCGGCGTGATGCCGGGAGGCAGGCGCTTGAGCACCACCTGGGCGATGGCCGTGACTTGCGCCATCGCGGCGTTGACGTTGACGTCAGGCTGAAAAAACACCTTGACCACGCCGACGCCGGGCAGCGACTGCGACTCGATGTGCTCGATGTCGTTGACCGTCGTCGTCATCTGCCGCTCGAAATAGGTGACGATACGATCGGAGACGTCGTCGGGTGCGAGGCCGTTGTAAGTCCACACCACGCTGATGACCGGCAGATTGATGTTGGGAAAAATGTCGATCGGCGTACGCAGGATGGAAAGCGGGCCGATGATGAGGATCAGGATGCCGAGTACGATGAACGTATGCGGGCGACTGAGCGCGATCTGGATCAGGCGATTCATCTGGCGGGACGGGGCGGGAATTCGGCAGGATGTGACCGGCGATGCTAGGGGATGTTTCCCTGCCCGCCAGTTAAAGGTTCTTAATATGTTCCGGGATTGCGATTTTTGTGGCTAACTAACCGCCATCGAGCCGCCTTCGGCATCGCAATGCCACACCTGCAATGAACACCGCCAGCACCACGCCAACCGGCCGAGTTCTCGTGATCGAAGACGACGAGAGTACGGCAGATGAAATCGTTGCCGAGTTGACGAGTCACGCCTTCCAGGTCGATCGGGCGGGAAACGGCAGGGCAGGGCTCGCGTTCGCTCTGCGCGGCGGTTACGACGTCATCACGCTCGATCGCATGCTGCCGGATCTCGATGGGCTCGGCGTCGTCGGAACCTTGCGTGCGCAGGGCGTGCAGACGCCGGTGTTGATGATCAGCGCATTGTCCGACGTCGACGAACGTGTGCGCGGCTTGCGTGCCGGCGGCGACGACTAT
>JAFEFR010000129.1 GCA_018240485.1 Pseudomonadota bacterium | reverse complement strand
GCGTTCGAGTTCGCCTACATGGGCGGCTCGATGGGTTCGGTCGTCGGCGAGAAGTTCACGCTTGCGGCCGAACGCGCTCTCGAACTGCGTGCGCCGTTCGTCTGCTTCTCCGCGACCGGCGGCGCACGTATGCAGGAAGGCCTGTTCTCATTGATGCAGATGGCCAAAACGTCTGCCGCACTGGCGCGTTTGCGTGCCGCCGGCATCCCGTACATTTCCGTGCTGACCGATCCCACCACCGGCGGCGTGTCGGCGAGCCTCGGCATGCTCGGTGACATCAACATCGGCGAGCCCAAGGCGCTGATCGGTTTCGCCGGCCCGCGCGTGATCGAGCAGACCGTGCGCGAGACCTTGCCGGAAGGTTTCCAGCGCTCGGAGTTCCTCGTCGAACACGGAGCCATCGACCTGATCGTCGACCGGCGCGAGATGCGTGATCGTCTTTCCGCGCTGACCGCCTTGCTGATGCGGCAGCCGCGGGCGGCGTAGCACATTTCTTTCCTTCTCCCACCGGGAGAAGGTGCCCCGAAGGGGCGGATGAGGGAAAAGCGTTCCGGGTTGCGCGACGGGTTCAGAGAATTGTTGCGCTCTTCCCTCATCTGGCGCTGCCGCGCCATCTTCGCCCGATGGGGGAAGAAAAGCAGGCGCCTATGCCGCTTTTAGCGCGCCGTACTTGCGCAGACGTTTGTAGCGGCGATCGAGCAACGTCGCCGCATCGACCTTCGCGAGTTCTGCGAGCTGGTTTAGCAGAACGGCTTTCAAGCGAATCGCCATGTTGCGCGGATCGCGATGCGCGCCGCCGAGCGGTTCGCGCAACACCTTGTCGATCAGGCCGAGTTCGAGCAGACGCGGGGCGGTGAGGCCGAGCGCTTCGGCGGCGTCGCGCGCCTTGTCGGCGCTTTTCCACAGGATCGAGGCGCAGCCTTCGGGTGAGATCACCGAGTAGGTCGAATACTGCAGCATGTTGGTCACGTCGCCGACGCCGATCGCGAGCGCGCCGCCGGAGCCGCCTTCGCCGATTACGGTGCAGAGAATCGGCACTTTGAGTTCCGACATTTCGAGCAGATTGCGCGCGATCGCTTCACTTTGGCCACGCTCTTCGGCGCCGACGCCGGGGTAGGCGCCCGGTGTGTCGATAAAGGTGAGGATCGGCAGCTTGAAACGCTCGGCGAGCTGCATCAGGCGCAGCGCCTTGCGATAGCCCTCCGGGCGCGGCATGCCGAAGTTGCGCTTGATTTTGGTCTTGGTGTCGCGGCCCTTCTGATGGCCGATGACGACGACGCTGCGTCCGTCGATGCGCGCGAGGCCGCCGACGATGGCCGCGTCGTCGGCATAGGCGCGATCGCCGGCGAGTTCGATGAATTCCTCGCTGATCACCTGCACGTAGTCGAGCGTGTACGGTCGCGCCGGATGGCGTGCGAGCTGGGCGATCTGCCACGAAGTCAGGTTGCGGAAGATGTCGGCGGTCTTGCGCTTGAGCTTGTCCTGCAGCTTGCCGACTTCCTCGTCGATGTTGAACGCCTGGCCGTGGCTCGCGGCGCGCAGTTCGGCGATCTTCGCGTCCAGTTCGGCGATGGGCTGTTCGAAATCGAGGAAATTCGGGTTCATGCAAGGCAATCTGAGGCGCAGTGCGCAGGCGCCGATTATAGCGCAAGCCGGAAAGGAGCCCGATGGCCGGCCTCTTCGGGCTTTTCCGCATCGGTGGGGGCAGTCAGTGTGGCAAGGGTGTGCCGCCGCACCGAAGTAGGGCTAAAGCGTACTGAAATTTCTTCGCGCCGCGACGTGCTTGCGTTCGGGCGCCAAGCAAGGGGATATTGTCGGCCATGTCCGACAATTCGCCCGCGTCCTCACCCCCGCTTGTCTACTCCGCCGAAGTGCAGCGCGCGCGTGCCGACGCGCGGCCGCTGGTCGCGCTGGAGTCGACGATCATCACGCACGGCATGCCGTATCCGCAAAACGTCGAGACGGCGCGCCGGGTCGAGGCGCAGGTGCGCGCCGCGGGCGCGGTGCCGGCGACGATCGCGGTGATGGGCGGGCGTATCCGTATCGGTCTTGCGGACGACGAACTCGACGCGCTGGGTCGCGCACGCGATGCGATGAAATTGTCGCGCGCCGATCTCGCGGCGTGTCTGGCGAGCGGCCGCACCGGTGCGACCACGGTCGCGGCGACGATGATCGCGGCGGCGCTCGCCGGCATCGATGTGTTTGCCACCGGCGGCATCGGCGGGGTGCATCGCGGGGCGGAGTCGTCGTTCGATGTGTCCGCCGACTTGCACGAACTCGCGCAGACGCGCGTCACCGTGGTTTGTGCTGGCGCCAAGGCGATCCTCGATCTGCCGAAGACGCTGGAAGTGCTGGAAACGCTCGGCGTGCCCGTGATCGCGGTCGGGCAAGACGAATTCCCGGCGTTCTGGTCGCGCACCTCGGGGCTGGCCGCACCGCTGCGGATGGACAGTGCCGGCGAGATCGCCGCCGCGCACGTGATGCGCGCGCGCCTGGGTCTGCCCGGCGGCCAACTCGTCGCCAATCCGATTCCGCGCGAGGCCGAGATTCCGCGCGAGACGATCGTGCCGGTCATCGAGCAGGCGCTGGCCGACGCGGCGCGCCAGGGCATCGCCGCCAAGGCGGTGACGCCGTTTTTGTTGCAGCGCCTGTTCGAGCTGACCCAAGGCGAATCGCTGAGGGCGAACATTGCGCTGGTGCTCGACAACGCACGCCTGGCTGCGCAGATCGCCGGCGAGATCGTGCGCCAGCGGCAGGGTCGACCGTAACCGCGGATATGGCTGCAACCCTGACTTCTGGCGCTAGGCGTGCGGCGCGTTCACGTCTAGTATCGCGCGTCACTCCGGGTATCGAGGCTCTACGATGAATCCGATTCGTTCCGCATGTCTGGCTGCGCTTGCGGTTTTTCTCGCCACCGTTTCGGCGCAAGCCGACACGCCGCCATTGTCGCCGGACATCCCGAAAAATTTCACCGCGCCGACGCAGAACGACGACTACGTCAGGCGCGTGGCGATGATCCCGATGCGCGACGGCACGAAGTTGTACACGGTCATCATGGTTCCCAAAGGCGCGCACAACGCGCCGATGATCCTGACGCGCACGCCATACAACGCGGCCAAGCGCGCCGAGCGCGAGGTCAGCGACCGGATGCTCGCCTCGCTGCCGCAGGGCGACGAGGTGTTCGTCAAGGCCGGCTACATCCGCGTGTTCCAGGACGTGCGCGGCAAGTACGGTTCCGAGGGCGACTACGTGATGACGCGGCCGTTGATCGGGCCGTTGAACCACAGCAAAGTCGATCATTCCACCGATGCGTACGACACGATCGACTGGCTGGTGAAGAACGTCAAGGAATCGAACGGCAGGGTCGGCATGCTCGGTTCGTCGTACGAAGGGTTCACCGTGGTCATGGCGCTGGTGAATCCGCATCCCGCGCTCAAGGTCGCCGCGCCCGAAAGCCCGATGGTCGACGGCTGGATGGGCGACGACTGGTTCCATTACGGCGCGTTCCGGCAAACCAACTTCGACTACATTTCGAGCCAGACCACCGCACGCGGCAGCGGCAAGAAAATCGTGCGCAATGGGTTCGACGACTACGACAATTTTCTGCGCGCCGGTTCGGCCGGCGATTTCGCCCGCGCGGCGGGGCTCGATCAGCTCGGCTTCTGGCACAAGCTCGCCGAGCATCCGGCTTACGACGCGTTTTGGAGCGAGCAGGCGCTCGACAAGGTGATGGCGAAGACGCCACTCACGGTGCCGACGATGTGGCTGCAAGGGCTGTGGGACCAAGAGGACATGTGGGGGGCGATCCACAGTTATCCGGCGATGGAAGCGAAGGACGAGCACAACGACAAGAATTTTCTCGTCATGGGCCCGTGGCGGCACAGCCAGGTCAATTACGACGGCACTTCGCTCGGGCCGCTGCAATGGGATGGCGACACGGCGTTGCAGTTCCGCCGCGACGTGCTCAAGCCGTTCTTCGATCAGTACCTGGTCGACGGCGCGCCGAAGGTCGATACGCCGCCGGTCTACATCTACAACACGGGCGAAAACCACTGGGATCGCTACGCCACGTGGCCGTTGAGCTGCGCCGAGGGCTGCGCGGCGAAACCGAAACCGCTGTATCTCGTCGCGAAGCAGGGCCTGTCGTTCGATGCGCCGAGCACGGAGGCGAATGCCTTCGACGAATACGTCTCCGATCCGGCCAAGCCGGTGCCGTACCAGCCGCGGCCCGTGCATTTCGCCGATCATGATGCGTGGACGCGCTGGCTCGTCGTCGACCAGCGTTTCGCCGACGGCCGGCCCGATGTGCTGACCTGGACGAGCGAACCGCTGAAGGAACCGCTGCATATCGGCGGTGCGCCGCAGGTCCATCTCGTTGCCTCGACCAGCGGCAGCGACAGCGACTGGGTCGTCAAGCTGATCGACGTCTATCCCGACACGGTGCCATCGAGGCCGGAAATGGGCGGCTACGAGCTCGGCATTTCGATGGATATTTTCCGTGGACGCTATCGCACGAGTTTCGACAAACCCGAGGCGATCGCCGCCAACCAACCGCTGGTTTATACCTTCGGCCTGCCGACCGCGAATCACGTATTCGCGCCGGGGCATCGCATCATGGTGCAAGTGCAGTCGAGCTGGTTTCCGCTTTACGATCGCAATCCGCAAACCTTCGTGCCGAACCTGTTTTTTGCCAAACCGGGCGACTACGTGAAGGCGACGCAGCGGATCTATCGTGGCGGCGCCAACGCGAGCTACATCGATTTGCCGGTCGTGCCGATGCCGAAATAACGACGAGGAATTTTCGCACACGCTATGTCGCGTTGCGCCGACGATGTTCGCACGACTGCGTGCTATTCTTGGGCTCTCGACGGCGCCGATTCTGGAGGAAATGCAACATGGCACGCGGCATCAACAAAGTCATTCTGGTGGGCAATCTCGGCGGCGATCCGGAGACGCGTTACACGCCATCGGGTACCGCCATCACGAGTATCCGCATCGCCACGAGCGAATCGTGGAAGGACAAGAACACGGGCGAACAGCAGGAGCGCACGGAGTGGCATCGCGTCGACTTCTTCGGTCGGCTCGCCGAAATTGCCGGCGAGTACCTGAAAAAAGGCCGCCAGGTTTACGTCGAGGGCAAACTGCGCACCGACGAATACGAAAAGGACGGCGTCAAGCGCTACTCGACCAAGATCGTCGCCGACGAAATGCAGATGCT
>JAFEFR010000128.1 GCA_018240485.1 Pseudomonadota bacterium | reverse complement strand
CGATGCGGCGCGACGCACAGCCTTGCGCGAGCGCATCGACGCGAACAACGCCATGTTGTTCGACGGCGCCGGTGTCATCGCGGCGCTCGAAGATTTTCTCGATGCGGCAACGCGCCAGGCCGCCGCGCAGCCGTCGCAGAAAGAATCTCCGCCCCCTTCACACGCATAGCAACGCACAAACCGCCTCTTTGGCGGCCTGTCCGCCCGCCGGGCGTGAAGTGTCAGGGCGCGGCCTGAAGCGTCTTGCGCACAGCCGCGAGAAAATCGGGGTCGACGTCGCCGAGTTTCTCGCTGCGCGCAACGATGCGCCCCTGCGCATCGAGCAAGATCAGCACGCTGGAATGGCTGAACTCGCCATCGTCGAGACGTTTGTACTGCACTCCCAGCACGGCCGCGATGCGTCGCACATCGGGCGCTTCGGCGCGCGCGAGATGCCAGCGCGGGGAATCGATGTGGCGCTTGTTCGCGAGTTGTCCCAGCACCGCCGGTGTGTCCTTGTCCGGGTCGAGGCTGACCAACAGCACGCCGAGATGTTCGCGTTCGGCGTCCGTCAGTGTGCGCTCGGTTTTGCGTACGCTGTCGATGATCAACGGACAGACGAATTTGCACGAGGAGTAAAACATGCTGGCGATGACCGGCTTTCCCCGCCCCTCGTCGAACCTGCGCGTCTTGCCGTGTTGGTCGGTCAGGGTTGCGTCGACGTGATACACCGAATCGCCGGGCAAGCTGGCCGAGGCAGGCATTTCCGCCGCCAGCGCGGATGGCGACCCGGCGAATGCGAGCAAGAACGCACCAGCGAGAAAGAGAGCAGTTTTCATCGACGCGGCTCCTTGGCATCGCGCGCGCAGCGGAAGCCGAGATTGCGGGTGGTGTCGGCCGCCTTCAACGAAGACAGCATGGCGATGCGCATCAACAGCGCGTAGTTGTCGCGGTCGCGCAGGCTCATTGCCGCTGCACCGCAGAATTTCAATCGATCCGGATCGTTCTGATCGCGGCTATCGGCGGTGACCATCATCGCGGCGTAGTCGTCGACCCATTCCCAAATCAGTCCGTGCAAGTCGCGCACGCCAAAAAAATTGGCTTCGCCACCAATGACCCCGAGCGTACCGTTGGAAGGTTTGGCGTACCAATCGAGCAAGTGACGTCGCCATGCCGCATCGCCGCGCGCATCGGCCACCTTGTCGCTGGCCGCAGCGACGCGCTCCCATTCGATCCAACTCGGCAGACGCGCGCCTTCCGATTCGCAATACGCCTGGGCCGCGAACCAGCTCACTTGCGTGACCGGCTGCGCAGGCTGCGCTTCGGCGCCCAATGTATCGGTCGATTGCCAGTGCGCAAGATAGCCCTTGTCGGCGAAAATGGTCGGCACGCGACCACGTTGCCATTGTGGATGCGTGTCGACGAAAGCAAGAAATTCCGCGTTCGTGACCGGCTCGCTGCGCAGCTCGAAAGTGGCAATTTTCTGCGCCTTGGCATTCGGCTCGGTTTCGATGACGCTGAGGAACGATGTCGCCGGAATTTCGACATAACTCGGCGTACCGGCCATCGAGGCGGGGCTGAACAACATCATCCCCGGTACGCACAAGGCCGCACCCAGGCGCTTCATGCTTGGGTACCAGCGCGAGTAGAAACGTTCGTGGCGCATCGTTTTTTGCTCGACTCCCGACCGAAGCCGTTGCCGCCCCGTGAAGGGCGGCAACGGACGTCAGACCGACATCACACGCTCAGTGCTCCGCCGCCTTGGCCGCAGGTGGATTGGCGCGCACCTTGGCGACGTCTTCTTTGTTGACTTGCCCACCCGGATTGCCCCAGCTATTCAACACATAGGTCGAGATGTTGGCGACTTCATCGTCGGTCAATTGACCCATCGGCGGCATCACCGAATTGTATTCCTTGCCGTTGACCGTGATCTTGCCGCTGAGTCCGTGCGTGACGATGTCCGCGATGCGCTGCGGCGTCGCCGCGAGCAGATCGGACTTGGCCAGCGGCGGGAATACGGCCGGCAAGCCTTCGCCGTTGGGTTGATGGCAGACCGAGCACGTGCCGGTGAACAACTGTTTACCGGCTGCAATCTGCTCTTCCTTGGTCAATTTGCCGCTGGCGTGCGCTTGCGCAGCGGTGCTGACGGCCTTCAGGTTCGGCTCGGAGCGATCGCTCAGGTACACCGAATCGACTTCCTTGCCGGAGTAGATCGCCTTGTCCTCGGGCCCTTCGACCTTGAGGATTGCCAGCGCACCCTTGTTGAATGCGCGGAAGATCGAATGGTCGACCAGCACGTAACTGCCGGGTACCTCGGTGTGGAATTCGACGATGGCGGCGCCGCCGGCCGGAATCAAGGTGGTTTGCACGTTTTCCTGCGGATGCGTGCCACCTTCCGGTTGCACCTTGTCGAAGATTTCACCGATGACATGGAAGCTCGATACCAGATTCGGGCCGCCGTTGCCGACGAACATGCGTACCGTTTCATTGGTCTTCGCCATCAGCGCCTTCTCACCGGTCAACGAGCCTTCGGCGCCATTGAACAACACGTAGGTCGGCTTCTCGTCGATCGCCTTCTCCATGTCGAATGGCTGGTGGCCCTTCTCGCGATATTTGCCGGCGGTGTAGAAATCGCCCTGCATCACGTAATACTCGTGATCAACCTTGGACAATCCCTCGGGCGGCTCGACCAGAATCAACCCGTACATGCCGTTGGCGACGTGCATGCCGACCGGCGCAGTCGCGCAGTGGTACACGTAGATGCCTTGATTCAGCGCCTTGAACGTAAACTGCGATTGATGCCCTGGTGCGGTGAAGCTCGACGCCGCGCCGCCACCCGGCCCAGTGACGCCGTGCAGATCGATGTTGTGCGGCATCTTGCTGTCCGGTGCGTTCTTCAAATGAAACTCGACCGTATCGCCTTGCCGCACGCGAATGAAGCTGCCCGGCACGGTGCCGCCGAAGGTCCAGAACGTGTAGGTCACGCCTTCGGAAATCGACATTTCCTTTTCGACGACTTCCAGTTCGACGATGACCTTGGCCGGCTTGTCCCGATGGATCGGCGGCGGCACGTTCGGTGGGCTGGTCAACACGGCATGAATCGGCTCGCCTTGCGGCGGGCCGAAGTCGCCCTTGGCGGAGCCGCCGCTCGCCGTGGCTGCGGTTGCAGCATCGGCACTGGCGATGGCGCTGCCGCGCGAGGTGCAGCCGGCCATGCCTGTGGCGGCAAAGAGAGCAAGAGTCAATAGAAGACGTTTCATAGGCTACCCCGGATGTCTTTCGTGGATGGTGTTCTTCCCGCACAGTGTCATGGATCGCGCCACATCCCGTTTTGACCTGGATCAGTTCATGTCCGCACGTGCCCATCTGCCGCTGTGGCAAGTCGCCGCAGGCAACGATTCGTTACGTGAAAATTGATGCATATCAGTAACGGGTTTCGACAGACAACGCACAGTAAAGGCAAGCCGGTGGTCTACCGGCATTCAGGAGATTGCCATGATCCGCCGTCATTGTGCCACCGCGCGCAAGTCATTCTGGCTTGCCATTCTCGCCGCGCTGTCCGTCCCTGCACACGCGCATGCCGAATCGACCCCGCAAAGCGGCGTCACCTTCGATCTGCGCTATCGCTACGAACAAGTCGACGACAGCGCATTCGCCCGCGACGCCGAGGCAAACACGCTGCGCATCCGGCTTGGCTACCGCTGGGTGTTCGCGCCGGGCTGGCAAGCCTATGCCGAAGGCGCCCACGTGCAGGCCTTGTTCGGCGAACGTTACAACAGCACGGCGAACGGCAGAACCTCATATCCCACTGTCGTCGATCCGCCATCCTCGCAGATCAACCAGGCCTATCTCGCCTACGCGAACGACGCGTTCGCGGCGACGCTCGGGCGCCAGCGCATCGTGCTGGACAACCAGCGCTTTTTCGGCAACTCCGGTTGGCGCCAGAACGAGCAGACCTTCGATGCGTTGTCGGCGCGTTACACGGTCGCCGGCGGCGGCCCCGTCATTCGCTACATCTATCTGGGCGATGTGCAACGCGTCAACGGGCACGACAACCCCAATCCGCTGCTGCGCGAGTGGGATCTGAACGGCCATCTTCTCAACGTCAGTCAACCCCTGCCGCTCGGCACGCTGACCGGCTACGGCTACTGGGTCGAGAACCGCGATATCGCCACGTTGTCCACGCGTACAACCGGTTTGCGCTGGACGGGCTCGAAACCTGTGGCCGACGTGAAACTCGGCTGGACGATCGAATACGCGCACCAGTCCGACTGGGGCAATAATCCGCTCGCGCTATCGGCCAGCTATCGCTTGCTCGAACCGAGCCTCACCTGGCAAGGCGTCACCTTCAAAGCGGGCTGGGAAGTGCTCGGCGGCAATGGTCGCTACGGGTTTGCCACGCCCTACGCGACGCTGCATGCGTTCAACGGGTGGGCCGATCGCTTTCTGACTACCCCCAAGGATGGGCTGGACGACCGCTATCTCGGCGCCGAAGGCAAACTCGGCAAGTCCACCTGGACGCTCGTTTGGCACGACTATCGCGCCGATCGCGGCGGTCGCGCCTTCGGCAGCGAATGGGATGCGCAACTCGTTTATCCGTTGCGCCCGAATCTCGGTTTGCTGTTGAAATACGCGGACTACCAGGCCGACGGCTACGCCGCGAATGGCCGCAAACTGTGGGCCAGCGTCGAATATCGCTATTGAACCATTCTGCGGCGGCGGCTGCCGAGCGTATCGCTCAGCTCGGCAGCCAGCCTGCGAACACACCCCACGGACTGTGCGCACGCGCCACACCAACGATAAGCCCGAATACCGCCAGCGCGGCAAAGTAGCAGCCCACCTGCATGCCGCGCGTACGCCCACGCTTCAACGCCAGCGTACCGAGCACGATGTAGACGACGAGCAGCGCGACCTTGACCGTCAACCACGCCTGCACGAATGGGTATTGGTGCACGATCGTCGTCAACATCAGGGCGGCGGTCAGCAGCGTGGTGTCGATCGCATACGATGGATAGCGCAATGCGGGATGATTCGCCCAGCGCGAGCGCGCGAGCATCAGTAACCCACGCAGCGCGAACAGGCTGCCGGAGAGAATCACGGCCCAGACGTGGACCCATTTGATTTGCAGGTAGAAGATGGCCATGGGTTTGATCGACAAGAAAGATGTGCTGCGCAAACTACCGCGCTGCGTCGATGGCGGCGTTACCCGATCGATGCAACGCGCTGCGATCGAATCCGGCAATGCTACCCCGGTTTTCCGTCCACACGCGGCGTCGCATAGATCCACAGCGAACGCAGCGCCCAGGGCAAAAACGCGGCGAGCCAACCGAACGCCGCGATCACGAGCCACAACGGCGTGTTCGACGCCACCTCGGCACCGATGCGGATCGCCACCACGATTTGCAGAAGCACGAAGGTCATGGCTGGAATCGTGCCCAATTCCAGCATTCGCCCCGAGTGCCCCTGGGTCACGCGCGTGACCATCGCCACGAGCATCGATGCGAAAAACCCCACCGTCAGCGCATGCACCGGCGCGCGCCCCAGCACGAAAGCGCCGTCGAGCCACAAAATGGCGCTCTGCACGGCGAACAGCGCGAATGCGACCGGCAACCAGGCAAACGCGATGTGCAGAACGGCGAGCAAGCCGGGACGCAGACACTTCCACGGTTGCCACGCGATCCAGTGCCAGAGAAAAACGCCGGCGAGCAAGGCATCGATGGCCCAGGCGGCATCGAAACGATGGCCAAGTTCCAGCACGAAGTGCGCCAGGCACAAAAGCCAAACCAGCGGCAGGCTCCAGGGCGGCTTCACGACGCGATACGTCGGGCCGACCACGCTGGCGCTGAAAAACGGCACCATGCGGTGACACACGGTAAAAAATATCGGCAGCAATACGAGGAAGGTACCGCCTTTGATCGCAGCGACAGCCAGCCACCACGGCGCGCCGAGCGCGAACGCGGCAAAGGCGCCAAGTCCGAGTACGCCGAACCCAAGCGCCACGAAGCACGACAGGGCATGTCGATCCTGTGCGCCGTTGCGCAACAGCACGCCGCCCAAGGCAATCAGCCCGGCAATCCAGCCCGCCATCATCAAGCCGATGCCGGCGATCAACACCGGCTTCAGGCTGAGCAGCCCGACATGGGCAAGCAGATAGCCGCCGAACACGCCGACGAACACCGGAACGTACTGCCGCTGCCGCAACGCCGGCTGCCCCATCCAGCGCGGGAATACCGTCAACAAAAATCCGAAAATGAAAGGCGGCAACATGCCGTATTGGACGAACATCGCATGCGCCCAACCCGGCGGCACTGGCGCGGCGGGAAACGCATGACCGAAATACCCCGCGGCGAGAAAGCACGACCACCACAGCATCGACACGACCACCGCCGAGGCGCCGGCGAAAAACAGCATGCGATGCGGCGCGCTCGCCAACAGCGCCGGCAGTTCGGCCAGCGCCACTCGCAACCTGCGATCTTCCGCAGCCCCCGTTGTACCGAGCCCGTTTTCCACTCGCAGCGGAATGCGCTGCAAACCCCGATCGCCGACAGGAATTTCATTCATGTCGCCATTGTGGATCGACCGCATCGAACACGCCTTGATCTGAGTCAGTCGCGCTGGCGCATGTCTCGCCGAGCGACAGTTGCGGAATGCCCCATGACCGGCTCCCGAGAGCCGGATCTCAATGCGTCCGGCCGCCTGCGTCGACTTTCCCTTGACGTGGCGACGATTTGATCCACATCATGACAATGGAAGTGCGATCCTTGCATTCTCCGCCCCCGCCCTCACGACCTCCCCCATGACCCGACCGTCTTCGCTCGACCACGATCAACTCCTCGCCTGCGCCCGCGGCGAGATGTTCGGCCCCGGCAACGCGCGCCTGCCCGCGCCGCCGATGCTGATGTTCGACCGGGTGACGCATATCGATGAGCACGGCGGTGCACATGGCAAAGGGCTGCTGCAAGCCGAGCTCGACATTCGCCCCGACCTGTGGTTTTTCGGTTGTCATTTCGAGGGCGATCCGGTCATGCCCGGCTGCCTGGGTCTGGATGCGATGTGGCAACTCGCCGGCTTCTATCTGCCCTGGCTCGGCGAGCCTGGGCGAGGCCGCGCCCTTGGCGTCGACGAGGTCAAGTTCACCGGACAAGTTCTGCCCAGCGCGCGCCTCGTGCGTTATGAAATCGACGTCAGCCGCGTGATTCGCGGGCGACTGAAAATGATCGTCGCCGATGGCCGCACCTTCGTCGACGACCGCCTGATCTACAACGCGAAGAATCTGCGCGTGGGTCTGTTTCAATCGACGGAGGGGTTCTGATGCGTCGCGTCGTGGTAACCGGCATGGGCCTGGTGTCCTGCCTTGGTAACGCCGCCGACAGCGTGTCGCGCGCGCTGCGCGATGGATTGAGCGGACTGAGCGCCATGCCCGAATACGCCGAACGCGGCCTGCGCAGTCAGGTGGCCGGCCTGCCGCAGATCGATCTCGTCGCCGAAATCGATCGCAAGCTGAAACGCTTCATGGGCGATGCGGCGGCTTACACCTACGTTGCCATGCGTGAGGCGATCCTCGATGCCGGCCTCACGCTCGAACGCATTCGTCATCCGCGCATCGGCGTGATCGCCGGTTCCGGCGGCGGATCGGCGCAATGGCAGATCGAAACCGGCGATTTGTTGCGCGAAAAAGGCGTGCGCCGCGTTGGCCCGTACATGGTGCCGCGAACGATGTGTTCGACCGTGTCGGCGACGCTCGCCACCGCGTTCGGCATTCTCGGCCTGAGTTACTCGATCGCCGCGGCGTGCGCCACGTCCGCGCATTGCATCGGTGCCGGCGCCGACTTGATTCGCCACGGCGCGCAGGACATCGTCTTCGCCGGCGGCGGCGAAGAACTGCACTGGGGCATGACCGCGCAATTCGATGCCATGGGCGCGCTGTCGAGCAGTTACAACACGACCCCGCACGCGGCCTCGCGCCCCTACGACACCGGTCGCGATGGTTTCGTCATCGCCGGCGGCGGCGGCATGCTGGTGCTGGAAGATTACGATCACGCCAAGGCGCGCGGCGCACGCATCCACGCCGAACTCGTGGGCTATGGTGTCACCTCCGATGGCGCCGACATGGTGGCGCCTTCCGGCGAAGGCGCGGTGCGTTGCATGCGCATGGCGTTGCACGACGTGAAAGCACCGATCGATTATCTCAACACGCATGGCACCGCCACGCCGCTGGGCGATCTGGTCGAACTCGATGCCGTGCGCCAGGCGTTCGGCAACGATGTGCCGGCACTGTCCTCGACCAAGGCGCTGACCGGCCATTCGCTCGGCGCGGCCAGCGTGCACGAAGCCATCTACAGCCTGATCATGATGAACGATGGTTTCATGGCAGGCTCGGCCAACATCGACAGCCTCGACCCGCGCGCGGAAGGCATGCCGATCCTGCGCGCCAGCCGTGAGGCGCCGTTGCGCACGGTCATGTCCAACAGTTTCGGTTTCGGTGGCACCAATGCCAGCCTGGTGTTCGCCAAGGTGTAAGGATTCTTGCCCTGGATCAAGGCCGCTCGTCCGGATCGAGACTACCCTTCACGTCGCCGATTTCGACGACGTGAAGAGACGACCATGACGACCCCACGCTCCCTGCCTGCCATCGCCGCCGCGATGCTGGCCTTGACCCTTGCACCGGCATCGCGCGCGCAACACGATCACACCGCGCACGCGCACATCACCGCACCGGTGCCGCCGCCGACCACACGTTGGCCGGCCGACCCCGCCCTGCGCGATGGCATGGGCCGCATCCACACGGCACTCGACGAACTGCGCCATTTCGAGATGGGTCACATCGGCGCCGAGATGGCCAAAGAACGCGCCGAAAAAATCGAGCATGCAGCCGCGGACATTTTTGCCCGATGCAAACTCACGCCCGAGCGCGATGCCGTTCTGCACGGCATGCTGATGCCGCTGCTGAGTGCCGCCGCCAAACTGAAGGCCGATCCGAACGATGTGGGCGAAGTGGCGGCAATGCGCCGTGCCGTCGCCGACTATCCGCGCTACTTCGACGATCCGGGCTGGTCGTTGCCGACAAAAGACGAACACGCCGCACACGATTGATCGGCGCATCGAACGCTGCCCGGCGATGAGCGATTACATTCAAGCGTGGCAATGCATCGGCTGCGGCAAGATCGAGGCGCCGCAAACCTGCATCGGCGTGTGCCGCGACCGCAAGGTATATTTCGTCGGCAAGGACGAACACGACGCCGCACTCGCCGAAATCCTGCGGCTGCACGCCCGCCTCGACCAGGCCGCGGAATCATTGCTGCGCTTCGAGCACGCCAAACCGCATCCGAAGCAATGGCAGCGCGCGTATGAAGCGCTGCGCGATCAGGCTCGCGCCGTTCGCGCAATGCTCCAGGCGGATTGATTTTTCCTGCGCAACTGTCGCCCGCCGCTCGAACGCGATGGGCGGCTCACACCGTGCGCCAATGGCCGTCCGCAAGACAAGCATCGAGCGCGTCGTGCCACGCCCGAGAGTCGAGATCGCGTTCGTCGAGCCATGCCGCATCGAACAATGTTTCCGCATACCGTTCGCCACGATCGCAGAGCAAGCTGACGATGCTGCCATGCTCGCCGCGCGCGCGCATGGCGCAGGCGAGTTCGAGGCAAGCGACCAGATTCGTGCCCGACGAGCCGCCATAGCGACGACCGAACAGGCGCTCGAGCAGATTCATCGCGGCGATCGAGGCCGCATCGGGGACTTCGATCACGGTATCGACGACGTCGAACAGAAAGCCCGGCTCCACGCAAGGCCGACCGATGCCTTCGATCACGGTCGACCGGCTCGCACGGGCATCCGCTGTGCGCGTGCGCCAACCATGCACGAACCCGCTGCCGGCCGGTTCGGCCACGCACAAGTGCGTCGGAAGGCGTCGATAGCGCAGGTAGCGGCCGATCGTGGCCGAGGT
>JAFEFR010000127.1 GCA_018240485.1 Pseudomonadota bacterium | reverse complement strand
GCGTTGGCCGTCATCGCGGCGAGTTCGGCCGGCGTGTGCTCGATGCCGGAGAAGATGAAGTGCTGGCCGACGAGCACGCCGGTGATCGAGCCGAGCGGATTGAACGACTGGGCGAGATTGAGCCGTCGCGTCGCACTGTCCGCCGGACCGAGCACGGTGACGAGCGGATTGGCCGAGGTTTCGAGAAAGGCGAGGCCGCTCGCGATCACGAACAGCGCGACGAGGAACAGGCCGTAGGCGTGCGCCGCGGCCGCGGGGTAGAACAGGAACGCGCCCGCCGCGTACAGCGCGAGGCCGATCAGCAACGCGCCCTTGTAGCCGAAACGGCGCATGCAGATGCCGGCGGGAATCGCGAGCAGGAAATAGCCGAGATAGAACGCGCTCTGCACCAGCCCGGCCTGGAAATCGGACAGCTCGAACGCCTTCTTGAACTGCTTGATCAGGATATCGTTGAGGTTGTTCGCCATGCCCCAGAGGAAGAACAGGCTGACGATCAGGGCGAAGGCGACGAAGGCCGTGCGTGTGGCGTGCCCCTGTGTCGCCGCCGCGCCGTTGCTCGCGTGGTGCATCGGTATCCTCCCGGTGGGCGTGGAATTGTGTTCTGCTGGCGCACGGATAGAATCGGTTTGAAGTCTAGCAGCGATTTTCCCGCGGTTGTAAATATAAAACGTGGTTTCCAGAATTTATCCCTGAGTCGCGCGATCATGTCGCGGCCCAGGTGGCACAAGGAACTCGCAGTGACGAAAACGCCAAAATACCGCGCCCCGGCGCTGGACAAGGGGCTCGATATCCTCGAGCTGCTCGCGCGCACGCCCGGCTCGCTCAACCTCACCGAAGTCGCGCAGGGCATCGGCTATTCCAAGAGCGAAATCTTCCGCATGCTGCAGGTGCTCGAGGCGCGCGGCTATCTCGTGCGCGAGGCGAACGATTCGGCCTACGCGCTGACCAACCGCCTGTTCCTGCTCGGCATGGAGCGCCCGCCGATCAAGGATTTGACCGAGGCGGCGCTGCCGGTGATGCACCGGCTGGCCGAGCAGACGCGCCAT
>JAFEFR010000126.1 GCA_018240485.1 Pseudomonadota bacterium | reverse complement strand
CGCGCGATCACATCCAGCGCGCTGGCGCCGATGGAACCCGTGGCGCCGAGTACCGCGACGTTCTTCATAATCCCAGCAGTGCCTTGCCCAAGGCGAAAAAGGGCAGCGCCGCGAACACGCCGTCGAGGCGATCGCAGACGCCGCCATGGCCGGGGAAAAGATTGCCCGAATCCTTCACGCCGGCATGGCGCTTGATCAGACTTTCGAACAGATCGCCGACAACCGAGAAAGCGACGCTGATCAGTGCGACGACGACCAGCAGCACCAGCGTCGATCCGCGCACATCGAGCCACCAGCCGCCGATCGCGGCAATGAACCCCGTGCCGATCAGCGCACCGTAAAGCCCTTCGCGGGTTTTACCGGGGCTGATGTTCGGAGCAAGCTTGGTGCGCCCCCATTGGCTGCCGGAGAGATAGGCCAAGGTGTCGGCGGACCAGACTAGGAAGACAGCATACAAGGCCCAGGTGTGCGGCGTCGTTTGGGTTTGGTGAATGCGCATCAGGCCGGCGAAGGCTGGCAGGATGGCGAGCGCGCCGGCCGCCAACTTGACCGCGGTGTGCTCGCGCGTGGGCGAGGCGGCGAAGGCAAAGTGGCGCAGCCAGAAAATCGCGCCGATCCAGACAACGCAGCCGAGCACGATGAACGTCCACCACAGAAACACGTTCGAAGTGAAGTACAGAGCGAGCATTGCTGCCACGCCGAGTGCGACGGCGGTGGCGCGCCAGGGCCGCGAACGCATGCCGGCGAGGCGCGTCCACTCCCACATCGCGATGCCGCAGAGCGAGCCGATGGTGGCGACAAACAGCGGTGTCGGCACGAACAGCAGCATCGCGATCGCGAACGGCGTGATCAGCAAGGCGGTAATGATGCGTTGTTTCAAGAAGCCCCCGCGGTCCCGCTGGATAACTGAGCGCTCGTTTTACCATAACGTCGCTCGCGCGCGGCGAAATCGGCGAGCGCCGCGTCGAGGCAGGCGGCATCGAAATCCGGCCACAGCGTGTCTGTGAAATACAGTTCCGCGTAGGCCAGTTGCCAGAGCAGAAAATTGCTCACGCGCTTCTCGCCACCGGTACGGATGAACAGATCCAGCGGTGGCAGATCGGCGAGTGCGAAATGACTCGCGAGAAAGGTCTCATCGATCCGTGCAGGGGTGATTTCGTCCCGCACGACCGCCTGGGCTGCGTGGCGCGCGGCTTGGGCGATGTCCCAGCGACCGCCGTAGTTGACCGCGATGTTGAACGCGAGTTTGCCATTGCCACGGGTTTTTTCCATGGCCGCCCGCATGCGTTCGCGCAGGGCGGGCGAGAACGCGCCAAGCTCGCCGATGAAGCGCACGCGCACGCCATGGTCGTGCAGTTCGTCGACCTCACGGCCGAGTGCTTTGAGGAACAGCGTCATCAGTGCGCCCA
Source organism: Pseudomonadota bacterium (assembly GCA_018240485.1). GTDB lineage: Bacteria > Pseudomonadota > Gammaproteobacteria > Xanthomonadales > Rhodanobacteraceae > Rudaea. The sequence continues at coordinate 5,168 of JAFEFR010000126.1, read as the reverse complement.
CTTCCTCGTCGGGGCGCTGCCAGTTTTCCGAAGAGAACGCGAACACGGTCAACGCCGCGATGCCGCGGCGCAGGCAGGCTTCGATAGTTGCGCGCACGGCTTTTTGTCCGGCGCGATGGCCGAAGGTGCGCGGGCGATGACGCCGATTCGCCCAGCGACCGTTGCCGTCCATGACAATGGCGATATGGCGCGGAAGTTTGTCGGTGGCGTTTTCCACGTCGAATTCGACCCGAACCCCGGCCTTGCTCACATCGCCATCAATTCGTCTTCTTTCGCCTTGACCACGCCGTCGATGTCCTTGACGAACTTGTCGGTCAGTTTCTGCATGTCTTCTTCGGCCTTGCGCTCTTCGTCTTCCGTGATTTTCTTGTCCTTGAGCAATTCCTTGATCTGGTGCAGCGCGTCGCGGCGCACGTTGCGGATGGCGATTTTGGCGGTTTCGCCTTCGTGCGCGACATGCTTGGACAATTCTTTGCGGCGCTCCTGGGTGAGTGCCGGGATATTGATGCGGATCACCGTACCTGCCGTGGTCGGCGTGAAGCCGAGATTGGCGGCGATGATCGCTTTCTCGACCGCCGGCACCATTGGTTTTTCCCACGGCGTGATGGTCAGCGAACGCGCATCGGCGACGGCAATGTTGGCGACCTGGCCGATCGGCACGTCGGAGCCGTAGTAGTTCACCTTGAGATGGTCGACCAGCGCCGTGCTCGCGCGGCCCGTACGCAGGCGCGTCAGTTCGTGTTTGAGCGCGTCCACGCTCTTGGCCATGCGCGTCTGCGCGTCCTGTTTGATGTCGTTTAGCATGGCGGTCTCCGTTGTGTGCGATGGCCGCGAAGTATAACAGCGCCGCCTGTTTCGCCGCAGAACGCTTCGGGTGGGATGGGTGCGATATCGATGAGCGGAAATGCACGTACGATCAGGGCGGCATCGGATCGAGCGACTGGCCCAGTTCGGTCAGTTCGTGTTCCAGGCCGTCGTTAATTTGCGTCGTGCTTGCCGATATCGACCAGCGTGCCGACTGCCTCGCCGCGCACGATGCGCATGAGGTCGCCCTCGCGGCCCATGTCGTAGATGCGCAGCGGCAGCTTGTTGTCGCGGCACAGCGCAATGGCGGCGGTGTCCATCACCGCCAGTTTGCGCTCGATCACCTGATCGTAGGTCAGTCGCTCGTAGCGCGTCGCGCTCGCATCCTTCTTCGGATCGGCCGTGTACACGCCATCGACCTTGGTCGCCTTGAGCACGAGGTCGGCGCCGATCTCGATCGCGCGCAGCGCGGCGGCCGAATCCGTGGTGAAAAACGGATTGCCCGTGCCGGCGGCGAAGATCACAATGCGGCCTTTTTCCAGATGGCGGATCGCGCGGCGGCGGATGAAGTCTTCGCAGACTTCGTTGATCTTGATGGCGCTCATCACGCGCGCTTCGCCGCCAGATTTTTCGATCGCATCCTGCATCGCCAGCGCGTTGATCACGGTGGCGAGCATGCCCATGTGATCGCCAGCGACGCGATCCATGCCGGCGGCGGCGAGCCCCTCGCCGCGGAAGATGTTGCCGCCGCCGATGACCATGCCGACCTGCACGCCGGCGCGTTCCACCTCGATCGTCTCGCGCGCGAGACGGTAGATCACCTTCGGGTCGATACCGTAATTGGCATTCCCCATCAACGCTTCGCCGGAGAGCTTGAGCAGGATACGCTTGTATTTCGTCTCGGCAGGCATGGGCGTCTCGGAAAATGGTGAGGTGGCCGCTATTGTAGCCGAGCGCTTCGTGGTCTACGTTGCACCATCGTGCCTGTACGCAGCGCCGAAATGGTCGAGCACGACGATGTCGCTGCGCCCAGGATGATAGGCCCGGCCCAGCGCGCGATGCACATAGTCCGATGCGGCGCGACACGCATCCGCAAGCGCGAGCCCTCGGCATAGGTTCGCGGCGATGGCCGAGGCCAGGGTACAGCCGGTACCGTGTGCGTTCACGGCAAGACGCGGGTGGACGATATCGAACGATTGCGCCGCGTCGACGTAAAGATCGACTACCTCGCAGCCATCGTCCAGATGACCGCCCTTGAGCAACACCGCCGCCGCGCCGAGATCGAGCAGGATCTGTGCAGCCACGCGCATGTCCGCGCGCGTGCGCACGGTGCGCGCACACAGGCGTTCGGCTTCGGGCAGGTTAGGCGTGACGATGGTGGCGCGCGGCAGCAGTCCGTGTTTCAAGGCGTCCAGTGCCGCATCGTTTTCCATCAACTTGCCGCCGCTGGTGGCGATCATGACCGGGTCGAGCACGAGCGGCGGCGCGCTGACATCGTCACCGCCGTGCGTGGCGAGCACATCGACGACGGCCACGATGACGGCAGCGCTGCCGAGCATGCCGAGTTTGACGGCGCCGATGGCGAAGTCATCGAAACAAGCGTCGATCTGGCAGCGCAGGAAATCGACCGGCGGCAAATGCACGCCAAGCACACCACGTGTGTGTTGCGCAGTCAGTGCGGCGATCGCGCTCAGACCGTGCACGCCGTGTGCGGCGAAGGTTTTCAGATCGGCCTGAATGCCGGCACCGCCGCCGCTGTCGGAGCCGGCGATGGTCAAGGCGCAGCGCGGAGGGGTAGGCGTGGTCATGCGCGCATGCTAACAGGGGCGAGAGTCTGGGTTGGTGCTTTGGCGTGTCGTTCCCGCGTGCTGTTGGTGGAAATCCAGTGTGGTGGCTTTGGGTTAAGTTGTTGTCGCGTCCGTTCGCCTTTCCGCGGCTGACGGGGAGGTGGGAGCAGATCACGATCACGATCAAGAGCGTCCCCTTCCGCCTTTGGCACCTTCCCCCTCGCGTAGCGCAGGGGAAGGGAAAGAAGAGGTTCCCTTGCTCTGCTCTTGTTCTGCTTTTGATTTGCTCGTGATTCTCGGGCCCCCGTTTGCCGCGGCGGGGGCAGGTCGACAAGGCCCGCAGGGGCGCGCGTTCAACGAACCCCGGCCTGCCCGCGCGCACTGCCGCAGGTAGCGCGGCATCCGGGGCGGCGTTTCTTTGGTTACTTTCTTGTCGCTGCTGACAAGAAAGTGACCCGCGCGCCGGACGCGCGCGGAACATCGAATGGACGCGACAACACTTGCACGCTCGGCTTGCGCGTTCGCGCAAAACAACGGCGCACGCGCTACCATGTGAGCGAACGAGTGCCTATGTCGGGAAACATCTTCTGTGCGACCACGCGCAAGACCCTGTGTGGCCAAGCCGCCGTGACGCCGCGCCAACATCCGTGGCAGACGGCGGTTTGGGTCATGCGTTGCGTGCGCGCGAGTCAGGCGCCACGATGCGGCGGGCTTGTCGCCTCCGCGTTCGCCTGAGCGCGGCCACCACACCATGCGCCGATTCCGTCTGACCGAACCGCTGGTGATGCTGGCGACTGTGTTGCAGTGGCTGGTGTTGTCGACGTTCACCGGCGCACTGATTGGCGCGGGCTGCACGTTGTTTCTGCGCGCCTTGTTTGCAAGCGAGGGCCATGCCTACGCGCTGTCGTGGTGGGTGCTGGTGGTGATTCTGCCGCTCGGTGGCTTCGCCAATGGCTTGCTGATGCACTACGGTTACCGTCTGCGGCGCAGCCGGTTCGTCGACAACCCTATCGTTGCGGTGAACGAGCAGCGCGGCAAGATGCCGTTTCGCACGATGTGGATCAAGCCGCTGGCGGCGCTCATCACGCTGGCCTGCGGCGGCTCGGCGGGCAAGGAAGGGCCGTGCGCGCATATCGGCGCGAGCCTCGGTGCAGCGGTCGGGCGCTCGCTGCGCTTGAATCGCGAGATGCGCAAGCGGCTGCTTGCCTGCGGCGTCAGCGCCGGTTTTGCCAGTGTGTTCGGCACGCCCATTGCGGGCGCGATCTATGGCGTGGAGATGTTGGCGATCGGGCGCATCCGCCACGATTTTCTGTTTCCCGGCATCGTCGCCGGGGTTGCCGCGTTTGAAGTCTCGCGCTATCTCGGCGTGCCGTATCCACACTACGCCATCGACTTCAACGGGCGATTCACCGAACTATTGTTTTTGAAAACGGTGCTACTTGGTGTGTTGTGCGGCGCGGTGGCGTGGTCATTCGTGGAGATATTGCGGCAAACGAAAAAAGCATTCGCCAGGCTGCGCACGCATTTTGATTTGTGGCCGCCACTGGTGCCCGCACTGGGCGGAGTAGTGATCGCCTTGTTGCTGCTGGCGCTGCCGAGGTCGTATCTGGGCCTGAGTTTGCCGATCATGGAACAAGCGCTGCAAGGTCAGGCGATGCCGTATCTCGCTTTTTTCTGGAAGGCGCTGTTGGTGGCAATCACGCTCGGCTCGGGATTTTACGGCGGCATTGTCACGCCGCAGTTCGTGATCGGTGCGGTGGCTGGCAGCGCCTTCGCGCATTGGTTTGGTCTTGCGCCGGCATTGGGCGCGGCGGTGGGGCTGGTGGCGGTGGCGGCGTCGGCGTCCAACGCACCGATGGCGGCGATCCTGATGGGCGTGGAATTGTTCGGCGCCGATTCCACGCTGTATGTGGCTGGAGCCTGCGTCGCGGCGTATCTCATCATCGGCCATCGCAGCGTGTATCCCGAGCAGCAGATCGCTTTCAGCAAATCGTCGTGGATATTTGCTCACGCGGATCTTCCCGTTGGCGAAGAAAAAGTGCGCTTGTCCTACGGCATGCAACGCTGGCTGCGAATGCGGCGCCGACGCGCGAAAGCAGAATCGAGCGAGAGTTGAACGCACGAGCTGTCGTGCGCGACGCGCCCCGACGCAAGACACAAAAAAACCCGCAGATGGCTGCGGGATTTTTTTGAAGCGAACCGGTCGAGCTGCCGGGCGGTGGCTGCGATCTGGTGATCGCCAGAACCTCAGACCTTCATCGCCTTGGCGACTTCGGCGGCGTAGTCCTCGACGACCTTCTCGATGCCCTCGCCCACGGCGAGGCGTTGGAAGCCGAGCACGTCGGCGCCGGCGGCCTTGGCCGCGGCTTCGACGCTCTTGTCGGTGTCGAGCACGTAGGGCTGGCCGTACAGCGTGTTCTCGTTGACGATCTTGGCGATCTTGCCGCCGATGATCTTCTCGAGGATTTCGGCTGGCTTGGCGCGATCCTTGTCGGTCATCTTGGCCAGTTCGATTTCCTTTTCCTTGGCGACGAACTCGACCGGCACGTCGGCGGCCTTGTTGTACGGCGGGTTCAT
>JAFEFR010000125.1 GCA_018240485.1 Pseudomonadota bacterium | reverse complement strand
GCGACGAGCCTGCTGCTGAGCGCGTCGGAGGCCGTCGATTTTTCCGTACGCACGGTCGATGCGATCGATGCGACGGCGATCGCGCGAATTCTCGGCCTTCGTCCCGAAATCGTTCTGCTCGGCACGGGTGCGCGCGCCGTGTTTCCCACGCAAGCGGTGCTCGGCGCGTTTCTGCGCCACGGCATCGGATTGGAAACGATGGACAACGGTGCTGCCGCACGCACATTCAATCTGCTCGCCGGCGAAGGGCGCAAAGTCGTCGCGGTGTTTTTGTTGCCCGGCTAGGCGCGACACGCGCGGCGGCGCATGCTGCCCACCGCCTCGATCCCATTCGCCGCAGCAAAACCGTATCAGGGTGTAGCCAATGTTGGCGACTGTGCATCACTGATGGCGCTCGCGAATCGGTCTCGCGTGGTTTGCAGCTGACGAGGATTGAGCGTTGCAAGGGCGATTTTTGTTGCCCCTGCGAAACGGTTCTCGGCATCGGCGAGTGCGCGTTCGTTGTCGGCAATCGCCTGGATGTAGCCTTCGGCATCGACTTGTACGCCCGCTCGCAGCGTCGGTCGGCGCGAATGCTCCAGATCGACACATTCGCGCAACGCATCCTCCATCTTCGACCACGGCTCAATTTGTGCCGAGGTGAGCAGCAAATCGACGCGCAGCTTGCGCATCTCGCCAAGCATCGTGCGCAGCGGATTGGGGACATCCACGGTGGTCGCGATTGAACTGTTTGACGTAGCCGTGGACGGGCGAGAGCCCCGATTGCCGTGCCCGCCGTGCCCGCCCATGCCCCCACCCATCTGCGCCGCCGCAGTGAGCGGCCAGCCCAGTGCCACCACACACAGCGCGGACACGAGAAAGGATCCCGGCGAGGTTCGCGGCAGCCGCACGGTTGCCCGTGCCACCGCCTCGACAGAGTGCGAAGTGTGCATCCACTCACTCGGCGCCGACGCACAGTGATAGCTCGCGGGAGCAAAATTGCCCAACCGTTTGCACCAAGCGTCGGCCTCGTCCACCATCGAGATTTTCGTCACCATGCTTGCCGCTTCCGAGCCGAGTTGGGGCAAGTCTGAAAACCAATCGTGCAGAAATTGTGGAGCGCCACCGCATCGCGTGATGGCGTTCAGCGCGCGGACATTCTCCCCCTCATCACGCGCGCCTCAGTCGCAACATCCATCCCCGCCCTTGACCGTGTGCGCATGCGTCGCGCCGACGCCTTGGGTGAGCCCGGCGACGCTGGCGGTGTGGTGATCTGCGAGCACGCGCGCCACGCACATCGACACGCGCTTGCCAGTCGGGATGTGGATGAATTCGTTCGGGCCGTGCGCATTGGAGTGCGGGCCGAGCACGCCGGTAATGAGGAACTGCGCGCCGGGAAATTTCTCGCCCAACATGCCCATGAACGGAATCGAGCCGCCCTCGCCCATGTACGCGGGCGGCGGGCCGAAAAATTCACGCGAGGCGGCGTCGACGGATTGCTCCAGCCACGCTGCGAGCGCAGGCGCATTCCAGCCGGTTCCGGCTTTTTCCAGATCAAACGTGACTTTGGCGCCGTAGGGCGGGTCTTTTTCCAGCAGCGCTTTCAACGCCACCCCGGCCTTGGTCGCATTCAGCGTCGGCGGCACGCGCAGGGAGAGTTTCATCGCCGTGAACGGTCGCAGCACGTTGCCTGCCGAGTCGAGCGCGGGAATGCCGCCAACGCCGGTGATCGACAACGCCGCGCGCCAAGTGCGATTGAGCACGAGTTCCGCATCGTCGCGACTGACCGGCTGCATGCCATCGACCCAGGGGAACTTCGAGTACACCGCATCGCCCAGCACCTTGGCCGCTTGCTTGGCCTGCTCGATGCGCTGCCCCGGCACCTCGACGTGGAATTCTTTCGGCACGATATTGCCCGTATTCTGATCTTCCAGCCGCGACAGCAGCGTGCGCAGGATGCGGAAACTCGATGCAACCACGCCCGAGGCGTCGCCCGAATGCACGCCTTCTTCGAGCACCGTGACGGTGAGATTGCCACCAACGAGACCGCGCAAGGAAGTGGTCAGCCAGAGTTGATCGTAGTTGCCGCAGCCCGAATCCAGGCAAATGATCAAGGAGGGTTTGCCGATGCGTGCGGCCAGATGGTCGACGTAGTACGGCAGATCGACACTGCCCGATTCCTCGCAAGCTTCGATCAACACCACGCAGCGCGCATGCGGCGTCTTCTGCGCCTTCAGCGCGAGGATCGCGGCGAGCGAGCCGAAAATGGCGTAGCCATCGTCGGCGCCACCTCGACCGTAGAGCTTGTCGCCTTCGATCACCGGCTTCCAGGGGCCGAGGTGCTCGGCCCAGCCGGTCATCTCGGGCTGCTTGTCGAGATGGCCGTAGAGCAGCACGCAATCCTCGCCACTCTTCGCATCGCTCGACGCGGGTACGTCGATGAAGATCAGCGGCGTGCGGCCCGGCAAACGCACGACCTCAACCGTCATGCCCTCGATCGCCTTCGCCTTGGCCCAGCCCGAGAGCTGTGCGACCGCCTTATCCATGTACCCGTGTGCCACCCAATCTTTGTCGAACATCGGCGACTTGTTCGGAATCTTGATGTACTCGACGAGCTGCGGAACGATCTCCTCGTCCCAGCGGGCGGAAATGTCGCTGCGGGTTTGATTGGCATCCATCGGGCGTACTCGAGAAATGTGCGGGTGGGCGATTCTAGTCCTCGTACCACACTCTGACGAGAGCCACTTTCCCGGGGGACCTCGGGCTACGCTGCCCCTTCCACTCGCGTCTCACCCGGACGAAGCGCGTCCAGTGCAATGTCGCCGATACGCGTGCGAACCAGGCGCAGCGTCGGCAAGCCGACCGCGGCGGTCATGCGCCGCACCTGGCGATTGCGCCCTTCGCGGATGGACAACTCGATGAAGGCATCGGCTACCGCCTTGCGAAAACGCACTGGCGGATCGCGTGGCCACAACCAATCGGGTGCGCGCTCCAGAAGTCGCGCGCGCGCCGGCAAGGTCGGGCCGTCGTTCAAAAGTACACTTTTTCGCAATTGCGCCAATTGCACCTCGCTTGGCACGCCCTCGACCTGAACGAGATAGGTTTTTTCCGCCTTGAATTTCGGATCGGTCAGTCGCTGCGCAAGCTTGCCGTCGTCGGTCAGCAGCAGCAATCCTTCGCTGTCGTAGTCGAGACGACCTGCCGGGTAGACGTTCGGTTGCACGACGAATTCCGCCAGCGTGCGCCGCGGCGGTACGCTGCGATCGGTGAACTGACAGAGCACGTTGAAGGGTTTGTTGAGTGCAAGCAACATGGGCGAATTCTCCCTCCCCCCCATCGCCAAGGGAAGGGGCGCGGTCGAGCGGCGAAGCGATGAACGATCCCGATCGTGCGATCAACCCGCCTCGCGCCTGCGCTCCGGCCACCGCGTGCCGGCAAGCCCGGCGACGCACAGCATCAACAGCCACAATGCGAGGGGCTGCAATGCCGGCGCCGGCACGGCGGGTGCGTCGTTGGAAAACATCATCGTCACCATCGAGTCGGCATTGGCGAGCGCATTGCTCGCACTCGCCGTTGCCGTAACCGTGCTGCCTGCATTCACGAAACTCAACGTGCAGACGATGCTCGTCCCCGCAGTGAGACTGGCGACCGGAACGCTCGGCGTACAGCTCGCAGCCGAGGCGTCCGCTTGCACCGAAGGCCTTCCGTCGATGGCGTGTGTCAACGTGCCTTCTTGCATGGCCGTCGTCGCGAAAGACGATCCTGCAGTCATGCCGCATTGCGCATTCAATGCCGGCGCCGGGCCCGCATTGGTGCAGGTGGCGCGACAACTTACCGTCATGCCCCAGGTCGCATACGACGGGGTGCAGACGAGCGTCGCGGTCATGTGTGCCGTATCGACATCGAGCCGCGCGGTCTGCGCGATGGCGGAGAAATTGTCATCGCCGCTGTAGCGGGCGGTCAACGTCAGACTGCCGTGCTGACTCGGCGTCAAGGCGCAAGTCGTGGCCGGCAGGACGACCGTACACGTTTCGACGCCATCATCGATCGCCACGCTGCCGGACGGTGTGCCCGCGCCGGGCGCGACAGCGGCAACCGCAATCCCGACGGCAACCGTCTGCGTCCAGGTCAATGGCGAAGGGTTGGCGGTAATCGTCAACGCTGTCGACGCCTTCGCCACCTGCACGCCCAAGGTCGCACGCGATGCCTGCGTGTTGGCGTCGCCGGTGTAACTTGCCGCCATGGCGTGACCGCCTACAGTGAAAGTTGCCGCCGCGCAGGACGCGCCGCCGGCACTCAGCGCGGCATGGGCGCAAAGCGGCACGCCATCCGCACTGAAATCGACGTAGCCGCCGGGAGTGGGGTTGCCGGTCGCGAGTGTCGCGGTGAACGTCATGGGTTCGCCGAACACCGAGGCGGATTTGTTCGCAGTCAATGTGAGGGCGCTGGCGGCTTGCGCAATCGTCACCGTTTGCGTCACCGGCGAGGCCGCCATGTAGTTCGCATCGCCGGGCTGAGCCGCCGCGAGCGTGCAGATTCCCGCCCCGACGATCGCGACCGTCGTGCCCGACACCGTGCACGTCTGCGCGGTCATGCTGCTGTAGGTCACAGTCAATCCAGACGAGGCCGTGGCCGGCGGGTCGATGACGAAGCGGCCGCCGGGCGCGTAGGTCCGGTCGGCCTGCGTCGGAAACGCGAGGGTCTGCGTCGCCCGCGTCACGTTGAAGCTGCGGCTGACGTTCACCGCAGCGCGATAATTCGCATCGCCCGTCTGGCTGGCTTCGATGGTGCAAATGCCCACGGCCAGCAAGGCGACGTTGTTGCCCGTCACGGAGCACGTCGCGGGCGTCCGACTCGCGAATTCCACCGCAAGGCCGGAACCGGCGGTGGCCGACAATGCGAACGGCGCGCCGCCCCAGGCGCGATCCGCAAGCGGCGCGAAGGCGATGTCGTTCGCGCCAGGTTGGATGACGACGTTCTGTGTGACTTGTGCGGCCGCTTCCCAGCCGAAGCTGGCCGCCTGGTTGGCCGCGAGGGTGCAGATGCCCGCGCTGAGGGAGGTGACCGACTTGCCCGACACCGTGCAGACGCTCGCTGTCAGGCTGCCGTAGTTCACCGCCAGCCCGGACGACGCCGTGGCGATCGGGTTGATCGCAAATATTCCGCCGGGCGCGTAGGTCTGGCTCGCCTGTGCGGGGAAGATGATGACGTTGGGCGCCACGCAGGTCACGGCGACGTTCGCGTCGGTCGCCAGGTTGCTGCCGCTGCCATTGGCGACCGTGCACGTCTGTTGTCCGGACGGCTGGGTTTTCACGATGACGTTGTAGCTTCCGCCTGCGGGCACCTTGGTCGTGAATGCGAACGTGACAAAGGAGCCACCGGAAATTGGCAGCACGTCGCTACCGTTCTGCAAAATCACCGTGGAACCGGAAAACAAGCCGGAAACCGAGCCGTGAATCACATAGAGATTGATACATGCCACCTGGACGCTGCTCACCTCGGCAGTTGCCGAGCCGTTGCCATGGGAGACGCTGCACACTTGGGCGGTATTGGGCTGAGATTTGATGCTCACACTGTAACTACCGCCGTACATGACTTTGGTGGCGAAAACGAATGCGCCGTTGCCGGAAATCGGCAACACCTCACTCCCGTTCTGCAACACCAGTCCCGTACCACTCAATCCGGACACCGTGCCGCCGATGCCGTAAGTATTGGTCATGCAGCTCACCGTCACGCCGCTCACGTTGGCGCTGACATTGCTGCCGCTGCCGCTGCCGACGCTGCAGGTCTGGCCCACGGGCTGCGTCTTCACGCTCACTGCGTAGCTACTGCCGTAGCTGACCTTGTTCGCGAAAGTGAAAATGCCGTTGCCGACGATCGGCAGGGACTCGCTGCCGTTTTGCAGCACCAGCCCCGCGCCGCTCAAGCCGGAAACGTTGCCGCTGATGCTGTAGGTGCTGATCGCACACGACACGGCGACATTGCCCACGTCGGCGCTGACGTTGCTGCCGCTGCCGTTGCTCACGGTGCAGGTCTGGCCGGTCGGTTGCGTCTTCACGGTCACGGCGTAGCTACCGCCTAACGCAACGCGACCGGGAAACATGAAGGTACTGCCGCTGACGGTCAGGTCGTCGCCACCATTGTTGCGCAGCACCAACCCGCTGCCGGTCAAGCCGGATACCGTGCCGCCGACACTGAAGCCCGGCGACTGCACGGTGAATGGAACGACGATCTCCTGTACCTGCGTGTATTCCGACCCCGCCGGCGCCGGATCCGTGCCGAAGGTGAGCGCGCTGTGCAGCACGAGCGTGGCCGTCGTGGTATCGCCCAAGGCGGGTGCCGTCACCAGTACGGTGATGGTGTCGGTGCTGCTAACGATGGCCTGCGTGTACGAGCCCTGATGGTCGACCTGCAACGTGCCGCCACTGATGCGCGCACCGCCCCACGCCTGACCGCCATTGCCGTTGATGTTGAAGGGCCCGAAGGTGACGACCTGCCCCGGCGCTGCGAGTTGCGAATAGTTGTTGGACGGCAACGTAGCGAACGGCACGCCACCGCGCACGAGGCGAACCGGCATGACGCTGTTGCGGTCGATGTTGGCCTGAAGTCCGCTGTTGAAATCCAGGTACCACGCCTTGTCCGTCGTGCCGTAGGGCGAACCCGACCACACAGCCAAGGCACCGGCGCTGGTAAACACCGCGCCGTTGTAGGCCGGACGACCGCCGCAACCCGAGCTGATGCCCTGCAATTCGCTCCAATACGCCATGCGCCACGCGCCGCTGACAATCAGGTTCTGGTTCGCGGTGACGCCCCATAAATTCTCGCTGGCAAAGGATTTGGGCAAGAACATGTTGGCCCAATCGTTCCAGCTTTTGGTGACGGCGGAGAAACCGCAGCTGCCGCCGAACCCGCCTTGCAGGCAGCGGTTCCAGACCAGCCCGGACTGCCAATTCATGGCCATGTCCGTGGTTGCGCTCGTCGCGAACTGGTTCTGGCCGAGGATGTAGTCGGTATCGGCGTTGGGGCTGCCACAGCTTTGCGCCGGCGCCAGCGACGTCACGGCACACAGGGCGACCCAAAGGACGCAGGCAACTGCGCGACGGATGCGCGAATGGGCACGGCTCATGGTTTTCCCCTGCTCCAACCGGATGCGGACGATGTACCCGTCGGCGAGTATGGGAAAGTGACGCGCCGAGCTGGAATCCCCGAAATTGGGGGTTTTTCGAACCACTCGCTGGAATCAGGGCGTGGCCGCCAGCGCACCCACGATGGCAACGCGCGTTTCCCCCGGGTTCGACGAAAACGCGAAGCGACCGCCGAGCCGCTGTGCGCGCATCTGCATGCTGCGCAGGCCCGCGCCCTGCCCTGGTGTGTCGCCAAGGCCACCACCGTTGTCGCACACCTCGATCGACAAGCCAGCGTCACTGGCGTGCAGGCCGATGCACGCCTCGCATGCACCGCTGTGCTTGAGTACGTTGGTCAGCGCCTCCTGCACGAAGCGCAGCACATCCAGCGTCTGCGCGGACGTCACGACCAACGCGTCGATACCCGACAAATCCCAGCGACACGCGATGCCGCTCGCTTCCAGCAGCCGCGACATGCGATGGCGCAGCGGCGCAAGCTGTTCGACAAGCGCGCTCGCCTCGCCCGCAGGCTCGATGATGGCCGTGTCGACGATCAGGCGCAGTTCGTCGCGCAGGCCGCGCAGCAGCTTGAGCAGGTACGGTGCTGAAAGTTTTTCCGGTGCATGCTCGATCGCGGCGATGCTGCCGAGCAGCGAACCGCCGAGCCCGTCGTGCAGATCGCGCACGAGGTTGAGGCGTTCGCCGAGGCGCGCGTGGGTCATCTCGATTTCGTGTTGATGCTTGAGGTTCTCTGCCAGTTCGTTACGCGCCGCGGCGACGTCGTTGTGCAAGCGCACGTTGAACTGCTCGATGCGATCGAGACTGCGCGCATAGCGCCAGGCGAGCACAGCAGCGATGCACAGCGTGTTCACGAACGCCGTCGCGTCGGTGTAGTAGTCGTCGCTGGTGAAGAAGATGCGCCGAAACGCAAGCAAGTCGTGCGTCCCCGCGACCAGATACAGCCAGGCCGCCACGCAGAGCAAGCGCGGTTCCAACCGCTTGTCGCGCCATGTGAGGCTTAGCAGGAGAACATTCGCGGTGAGGCCGAACGCCCCGGTCGCGATGATGAGCTTGACCCGATACGGATCGCTGGCGCCTTCCGGCAGCGACAACATGACGGCGACGGCAATGGCAATCGTCGCCCACATGGCGCTTTCGGCGCGCGGCCAGCGCCGCTCGCAGAAACGCAGCACGAATACCGCGTAGGCGCCAACGAATAGCGTCAGGAAACAGGCGTTGACCGAAGCCCAGGTTTCGTTGCGCGAAAACGGCCATGGGCTCGTTGCGATGAAATTGATTTGATAGCCGAGCCAGAGCAGCGTAGACAACCCGTACCAGCCGAATGCGACTTCGCCTCGTCGCATCAACCAGAGCGTGAGGAAAAACACGCCGAGCGTCGCGTCGACTGCAAAGGTGTATTCAAGCAAATCGACGCGCAACAATTTGTAACGCTCATACAACGCGTACGCCGCCGCTGCCTCGCCGACCGATATGCGGCCCACGCGCGGGCCGTACTGATCCAGCGCGGACAAGCGCACGAGCAGCGTATTGCGCCCTGCTTTCAGCAGCGGCGGCGCGAGGCTCAGATAGCGCGGCACTTTCCACATCCGCGACAGTGGCTCGACCAGGCTCGCATCGCGCAACAGGAGCGTGCCATTGACGTAAACGGCACCGGCCATGTTGAGATGCTCGATCACCAGCCCGGTGTCCTGCGCGGGATCGGCCTGCTCCCATTCCATCCGATACCAGACCACGCCGTTGAAATTGCGCCAGTGACGGTTGCTGAAGTCGGGAATCGGCACCGCCAGCCAACCTTCGTCAGGCGGCGTGATTGTCTCCCAGTCGCTGCGCACCGCCTCGGCATGCTCGATCGCGTGCAGCGGCGACTCCTGCGCGCTGGCCACCGTGGCAGCGAAAAGCAGGGCCCATACCATCACCCAACCGAACCGAACCCCCATGTTCTCCCCTTGGCACGCCTGAGCGCCTCGTCATCTAGGCAGCAAACCGAGCGAACGCGCCTGATATATCGCCTGGGTTCGTGTGCTGACGTGCAATTTGCGGAAAATGCTCTTGATATGGCCTTCGATCGTCAGAGTCGAACGCGATAGCCGTTCGGCGATTTCACGGCTGATCAAGCCTTGCGCAACGAGGTGAAGAATTTCCTCCTCCCGACGCGTCAATGGCACACTCGCATTTTCGTCGGCAACGACGGGTAAAATCGCATCCGCAACGGCCCTCGCCACCAACGGCGTGGCGATCACGCGCAGGATGTAGCGCGCAACGAAAGGATCGATCGGCGCACCGCCGCGTTCGATACTGCGCAACGAAGCCGTGAGCTCGGCATCCTCGCGTTCCTTGAGCAGGTATCCCGTCGCGCCCGCATGCAGCGCTTGCAAAATCAAATCCTGGGTGGCGAACGACGACACGACCACGGCAGTCACGCGCAATGTCGATTCCCGCCGATGCATCCAACCAATGAGATCGATGCCGCTGCCATCGGGCAGGCCAATGTCGATCAGGACGAGGGCAAACGAATATGTGTCGAGTAAGCGCTGCGCCACGGCGATATTTTCCGCGCGATGGATGGATGCGGCGTCGACACCGATCTCGGCAAGCACCCGCACAAGCCGCGCCTGTACGTGCGTATCGTCTTCGACGATGAGCGCCGGCGCAAGCGCGCACGCTGCCGTCTCCGGACTCCCCGAGCGACCCATTTCAACCCACTGCGACTCGTTCATTCACCGCTCACCCCGGGAGTTCGCTCCTGCCGCACCCACCACCCCCTTGTCGACGCCCCCCAGCCGGGCGGCCCTTGCCCTGCGAACAAAGGCCGCAGCGCCCAACACACTATTTTTTCGGCTTGACGAACTTCAACGTCATGCGATCCGACTCGCCGATTGCCGCGTACTTGGCGTGATCGACGTCTTTCAATGCGAACGTCGGCGGCAGCGTCCACACACCCTTGGGGTGATCCTTCGTATCCTTCGGGTTGGCGTTGATCTCGCTTTGCGCCTGGAGTTTGAAGCCGGCATCGGTGGCGAGTTTGACGACCACATCTACCGGCAAATAACCCGAATCCTTGTCCTGCGCCAGCGTGCTGCCGACCTTGGCACGATGATCGACCACGCCGAGCGTGCCACCGTCCCTGAGCACGGCGTACATCGCCTTGAACATCGCCTCGGCGGTACCAGCGTCGGTCCAGTTGTGGACGTTGCGGAACGTGAGCACGACATCGGCGGAATTCGCCGGGCCGAACACCGGCGCCTTGGCATCGAATTCGACGATCTGCGCTTTGCTGTACTGCGCGGCATCGTCAGCGAATTTCTTGTACAGCCCGGTCTTGTCGCCGGCGGCCTCGCCGGTCGGCTTTTTCGGCGTGACGATGGCGGCGATGTAATGCCCGTGATCCTTGAGATACGGCGCCAGGACTTCGGCGTACCAGCCGCCGCCCGGCGTCAGTTCGATCACGGTCTGCCCCGGCGCGACGCCAAAAAAGGCGAGCGTTTCCTTCGGATGGCGATACGGGTCGCGCGCTTTGTTCGCCGCCGAACGCCAACTTCCGGCGAGAACGGCATCGATCGCGCCGGCCGAAGCCTGGGCGAGCGAAGCCGGCGTGACGGGCGCTTTCGGCGCATCGGCCAACGCGGTGGAATGGGCGGCAATCGCCGCGGCGAGAACAAAAACTCCGGTTGCCAGGTTGCGCATGAAACGTACTCCCTCTGCTGATGACAAGTTACAGACCGACCTTCGGCGGAAAAGATTCCACGCCAACGCGAACATGTTGCGGATAAGGCGGTACGTCGACCACGGAACCCGCGAGCAATCGCTGTTGCATGGCCTGCCACCAACGCACCGTGAAAATTTCTCCGTGCGCATCGAGCAAGGCCGCGCGCTGCGCCGCATCCATGCCAAGAAAGCGCGGAAATTGCTCGGGGAAGACATCACTCGGGCCGACGTAAAACGACTCGCCGTGACCGTCGTCCTCGGGCAGTTCGCGGAAACGGCATTCGGTGACCAGACACAACTCGTCGTAATCGTAGAAGATCGCCCGACCGTGACGGGTAACGCCGAAATTCTTGAACAACAGATCGCCGGGGAAGATGTTGCTCGCCGCCAGATCGCGGATCGCCTGGCCGTAATCGATCACCGCGCGGATCGCCGCATCGGGCTCGGCCTCGCGCACATAGAGGTTCAGCGGGCGGATGCTGCGCTCGACGTAACAGTGCGCGATGACGATATCTTCGCCTTCGATGCGAACAGTTTCGCTGCAACGGGTCAGCAATTCGTCGCGCAGCGCCGGCGCGAACTGCCCCTGCGGAAAGCGCAAGAAGCGAAATTCCTGCGCATCGACGAGGCGGCCGCCCCGATCGTGGCGAAAAACCAGGCTGTACTTCTGCATGACCTCGGCGCGCACCGTTTCTTTCGGAAAGGCGAACTTGTCTCGGATCAGTTTGAATACCAACGGATACGAAGGCAGCGTGAACACCGCCATAACCATGCCACGCTCGCCATCGGCGTGGATGAACTGCTCGTCGCGACGCGCGGCGAGATGGCGAAAAAAATGCCGATAGCGCTCGGTCTTGCCTTGCTTGGCGCGTCCAAGCACGGTGTAGATTTCATCGATCGGCTTGTATGGCAGCAGCGTGCGCAGGAAAACGACCGCATCGCCCACCGTCGGCAGATCGGCCTGGAAATAGCTGCGCGTGTAGCCGAACACCTGAGCGACATGCGCGCGGGCCGTGAGCACCGCATCGACACGCAGACCGGCGTCTTCGTTGACCAGCGCGATGACCAGCGGCGCGATGCGCTCGGCGCCGAATACGCGGCCCACGAGGTAAGCGCGACGCTCGCGGTAGAACACGGTGTCGAGCAGTTCGATCGCACGGATGGGATTCGGGTTGGCCGCATCCGCAGCCCAGTCGGCAAGCCGCTCGGCCAGCACATCGGCGATGCGCAACGCGCACAGCCCCATGTGCGCGTAGGGCACGGCGAAGGCGAAATCTTCGAGCATGCGCCGGCATACGCGCGGCAGTTGCCCCCACACGGCGTAGCTGTGTCGGCTCACCGGGTGCGTGATGCGGTCGGTCGGCTCGATGTCGAGCGCGACGAACTCGATCCGCGCATCGACCCCCGAGGTGACGAAGAAGCGTCGCGTCAGCGTGTTGTAGAACGTCTTGTTGAGCTCCTGGTCGAGCAGCGGCGCGATCAGATCGGCAAAGGCGCGACGGATGTCGACCCACAAGTCGCGGTCGCGTACGCGCTCGCGCAGCAGGCGCTCGAGCCGCATCGTGGTCGCGCGCACGCAGATGTCGTAGAGGTCCATGCGCTCGATACTGTCCATCTGCGCCGAGGCGAAATCACGCGCCTCGAAACGTACTCTGGCTCTGCGCGTGACGGCACGGAAACGCTCGTTGTAATCGGCGAAACCGTTGCGGATGTCGACCGCCGCTGCCGCAGCCAAGGCGGCTCGCTCATCGGCGGCGGAAGATGTTTTTCGATTGGCATCGGCGGCGGCGATCATGGCCTCGTCACCATAGCGTATCGTCGCCAACGCCGCTACGCGACGGTGCCGCCGACCGTCATCGCATCGATGCGCAGTGTCGGTTGACCGACCCCCACCGGCACGCTCTGCCCTTCCTTGCCGCAAACGCCGACACCTTCGTCGAGCTTCAGGTCGTTGCCGATCATCGATACGCGGGTGAGCACATCCGGCCCCGAGCCAATCAAGGTCGCGCCCTTCACCGGGCGCGTCACCTTGCCGTTCTCGATCAGGTAAGCCTCGCTCGCGGAGAACGTGAACTTGCCATTGGTGATATCAACCTGACCGCCGCCGAAGTTCACGGCGTAGAGGCCGCGTTCGACCGAGGCAAGGATCTCGCCCGGATCGTGCTTGCCCGCAAGCATGTAGGTGTTGGTCATGCGCGGCATCGGCAGATGCGCAAACGATTCGCGCCGACCGTTGCCGGTCGAACGCGCGCCCATCAGTTGTGCATTGAACTTGTCCTGCATGTAGCCTTTGAGGATGCCATCCTCGACCAGCACCGTGCATTCGCTCGGCACCCCTTCGTCATCAACGCTGAGCGAACCGCGCCGGTTGGCGAGGGTGCCGTCGTCGACGACGGTGACGCCCCTCGCCGCGACACGATCACCGTAGCGCCCCGCGAACGCACTTGTGCCCTTGCGGATGAAGTCGCCTTCAAAGCCATGCCCGATCGCTTCGTGCAGCAACACGCCGGGCCAGCCCGGGCCGAGCACGACGGTCATCTGCCCCGCCGGCGCGGGTACGGATTCAAGATTGACCAGCGCCTGCCGCACCGCCTCGCGCGCAAAGGCATGCGCGCGGCCATCGGCGAGCAACTCGCCATACCCGTAACGGCCGCCGCCGCCGGCACTCGCCGACTCGCGTCGCCCGTTCTGCTCGACGATCACGTTCACATTCATGCGCACGAGTGGGCGCACATCGGCCGCGAGGGTGCCATCCATCGCCGCAACGAGCACCGTATCCAGCGTGGCCGACAAACTGACGATCACCTGCGCGATGCGCGGATCGAGCGTCCGGGTATATTTGTCCACTTCGCGCAACAGCGCGATCTTCCCCTCGTTGGCCATGCTCTCGATCGGATCGATCAGCGGGTACAGCGATCCCGCTTCGCGCGCGATGAGTGCATGCGCAACCCGATCGTTGCCGGACTGCGCAATCGCCCGCGCACTCTTCGCCGCGACCAACAATTCCGGCAGCACGATCTCGTCCGAGTAGGCGAAGCCGGTCTTCTCTGCGCTCATCGCGCGCACGCCAACACCTTGCTCGATCGAATGGCTGCCTTCCTTGACGATCCCATCTTCGAGCATCCAGGACTCGCTGCGCGAATGCTGAAAATACAGATCGGCCGCATCGATGGAAGGGCCGGCAAGTTGATCGAAAACGCGATCGAGGTCGTTGGCGACGAGACCGCCAGGAACAAGCAAGCGGCGTTCGGCTTGGGCAAGCAAAGTCATGGAATTCCTTGAACGAAACAGGGCGCATAGCGGCGCGCGAACCCGGCGGCGCGAACCACCCGTACGCATTTTAGTTGGGATCGCCCATCGCGTCCGCAAGATCGATCGACAACTGCGAAGACACGAACTCGGCGACTTCATCGGCCTTGACGCGAGTGCCGACAAAGGGTGTAATACGCGCCCTTCCGCGACGGCGCCCTCT
>JAFEFR010000124.1 GCA_018240485.1 Pseudomonadota bacterium | reverse complement strand
GCGCACGTCGGCCTCCTTGTGCGCGCCGTAGGTCAGCATGCGCCGCGTCGTCGTGCGCGCGAGCTGCGCTACTTCGGCGTCGTCGATGCAGAGCACGGCGACGCCGTAGAACGGCAGGCGATGCAAGAAGTCGTCGAACGCCTTCTTCACCAGGGTGAAGTCGCCGCCGTAGTTTTCCAGATGATCCGCGTCGATATTGGTGACGATCGCGATCACCGGGTTGAGCATCAGGAACGAGCCGTCGCTCTCGTCCGCCTCGGCGACGAGATAGTCGCCGCTGCCGAGACGCGCATGCGTGGCCGCGGCGAGCAGCTGGCCGCCGATGACGAAGGTCGGATCGAGTCCGCCTTCGGCCAGCACCGAGGCGACGAGGCTGGTCGTCGTCGTCTTGCCGTGCGTGCCGGCGACGGCGATGCCGCGGCGGAAACGCATGAGTTCGCCGAGCATCTCGGCACGTGGCACCACCGGCAGGCGGCGTTCGCGCGCGGCGAGCACTTCGGGATTGTCCGCTCGGATGGCGCTCGAGACGACGACCGCATCGGCCTTGTCGACGTTGCTCGCCTTGTGCGTCTTGTGGATCTTGATGCCGAGTTCGGCCAGATGCCGCGTCACCGCCGAGTCGGCCTTGTCCGAACCGGTGACCTTGTAGCCGAGGTTGTGCAACACCTCGGCGATGCCGCTCATGCCCGCGCCGCCGATGCCGACGAAGTGCACCCGCTTGGAGCTTTCACGGATCCAGTCCGAGGTGGCGTGGGCGATCTGCGGAGTCATGCGGCCTCCGCCAGGCAGATGTCGGCGATGTCGGAAGCGGCTCGCGGCTTCGCTAGCGCGCGCGCGGCTTCGGCCATTTTCAGCAGCGTCTTGCGGTCATGCTGGGCCAGGATCGAATCGCTCAGGTGCTGCGCGTCCGCCGTCGCTTCGGACGTCAGAATCGCCGCGCCATGATCGACCATCGTCATCGCATTGCGTGTCTGGTGGTCGTCCACCGCGAACGGAAACGGCACGAGCAGCGAACCGACACCGGCCGCGCACAGCTCGGCGATGGTCAGCGCACCGGCACGGCAGACGACGAAATCGGCCCAGGCGTAGGCGGCGGCCATGTCGGTAATGAAAGGCTCGACGCTGGCCTCGACGCCGGCCTGCGCGTACGCGCGACGCGCCTCGTCGGCGAACTTCGCGCCGCACTGATGGCGCACGTTCGGTCGCGTCGATGCGGGCAGCAGCGCCAGCGCCTCGGGCAACAACGTGTTCAATGCGCGCGCGCCCTGGCTGCCGCCAAGCACGAGCAGATTCGTCGACACGGCGCGTGTGGCGAAACGTTCGGCCGGCGACGCGAGCGCGCCGATTTCGGCGCGTACCGGATTGCCGACCCATGCGCTGCGCGGCAATGCGCCTTCGAATCCGCACAGGCGACGCCTGGCGAACTTCGCCAGGATGCGATTGGTCGCGCCGGCGATGCTGTTCTGCTCATGCACGACCAGCGGCACGCCGCGCAGCCAAGCGGCGATGCCGCCGGGTCCGGCAACGTAGCCACCCATCGACAACACGCTGCGGGGACGAGCGCTGCCGATCAGTTTCCATGCGGCAATCACGGCACGACAAATTTTCAGCGGCGCCGCAAACAGATTCGCAATGCCCTTGCCCCGCACCCCCGAAATCGCGATCGTCTTGAGTTCGATACCCGCCTGCGGCACCAGCGTCGTTTCGAGCCCACCTTCGCTGCCGAGCCAAAGCACGGGGACGGCGCGCGCCCTCAGCTCTTTCGCCACGGCAATACCCGGGAAAATATGTCCTCCAGTGCCGCCGGCCATGATCAACACCGGGCCGTTCATGCCAACGCTCCAATCAGGTCGCGCGGCTCGATCAGATTGGCGTCGCGCGCGCGCTCGGCACGGCTGACTTCATAACTGATGCGCAGCAAAAAGCCGATCATGACGCAGGTCATCATCACGCTCGATCCGCCCGAGCTGATCAGCGGCAACGTCAAACCTTTGGTCGGCAACACACCCATGTTGACGCCGATCGAGACGATCGCCTGCAAACCGATGCACAGGGAGATGCCGAATGCGCAATAGCCGGCGAAGCGCTGGCGCAATTCGATCGCCTTCATGCCGAGCATCAGGCCGCGACCGACGAGCAGGGCAAAGCCGAGCAGCACCAGCACGATACCGACGAAGCCGAATTCTTCGCCGATCACGGCGAGGATGAAATCGGTATGCGCTTCGGGCAGGTAATAGAGTTTCTGCACCGATCCGCCCAGACCAACGCCGAACCACTCGCCGCGACCGATCGCGATCAGCGCTTGGGTCAACTGGAAGCCATCAGTGAACGCATGTTCCCAGGGATTGAGGAACGAGGTCAGGCGCTTGACGCGATAGTCCGAGGTCATCGCCACCCACGCGATCACCGGCAGCAAGGGAATGGCGAGATAGACGAGATTGCGCATGCGCGCACCGCCCAGCCAGATCATGCCCACCGTGACCGCTATGATGAGTGCGGACGATCCGAAGTCCGGTTGCGCGAGCAGCAGCACCACGAGCACGCCCGCGACGGCAAGCGGCTTGATCACGCCGAACAATTTGGTCTGTACCGTATCGTGATGGCGTACCAGATAGCTCGACAGGTAGACGATGAAACACAACTTCACTGCCTCGACCGACTGGAAATTCGAAATGCCGAGACGAATCCAGCGTCGCGCACCATTGATGCGCACCCCCAACCCGGGCACGAACACGAGCAACAACAGCAGGACGGCGATCAATAGCAACAAGAACGCGTTGTTCTCGAACCATTTCAACTCGGTGCGCATGACGACGATGGCCAAGCCGATGCCGAGGGCGAGGAACACGACATGTCGCAGTGCGTAGTAAAACGGCCCGCCGGGACTGATCGCAATCGATGCCGACGCAACCATGACCAATCCGAATGAAGCAAGCGCTCCGGCCAGCACGATCAGGCCGATATCGTATTTGCCTTGGGTGTCGTCGATGCGTTTTGCCTGTCTCATCAGCGCACCTTCAACGTCGCAAGACCAATGAGCACGAGCACCACGGAAACGATCCAGAAGCGCACGATCACGCGCGACTCGGGCCAGCCTTTGAGTTCGAAGTGATGATGAATTGGCGCCATGCGGAAGATGCGCTTGCCGGTCAATTTGAAACTGGCGACTTGCAGCATCACCGAGGCGGTCTCCACCACGAACACACCGCCCATCACCAGCAGCACGATTTCCTGACGCACGATCACCGCGAGCGTGCCCAAGGCAGCGCCAATCGCAAGCGCGCCGACGTCGCCCATGAATACCTGCGCCGGATAGGCGTTGAACCAGAGAAAGCCGAGACCTGCGCCAGCCAGCGCACCGCAATAGATCGTCAATTCGCCCGCACCGGGGATCGAGGGAATGCCGAGGTATTCGGAAAACACCTTGTTGCCGGCGAGATAGGCGAACGCACCGAGCGCAGTGACGACCAGCACACTCGGCATGATCGCAAGGCCATCAAGGCCATCCGTCAGGTTCACCGCATTGGAAAAACCGGCGATCATGAAGTAGGCCAACGCGACAAAAAACACACCGAGCGGAATCGCAACCTGCTTGAACAACGGCACATACAACGACGTTTCCGCCGGCGTCTGTGCCGTGCGATAGAGCGCAATGGCGACAAGCAGAGCAAACACCGACTGCCAGAAATACTTCCAGCGTGCGGCGAGACCGGCACTGTTTTTGCGGACGATCTTCTTGTAGTCGTCGTAGAAGCCGATCGCACCGAAAGCGAGCGACACGCCCAGTACGATCCACACGTATCGATTGGAAAAATCCATCCACAACAAGGTCGATAGCGCGACCGCGAGCAGGATCAGCGCACCGCCCATCGTCGGCGTGCCGGCCTTGACCAGATGCGTTTGCGGACCGTCGTTGCGCACGACCTGACCCGCTTTCATTTGGGCAAGCTTGCGGATCACCACAGGCCCCGCGAGCAGCGAAAACGCCAGCGCCGTCAACGTCGCCATGATCGCGCGGAAAGTCAAGTATTGAAACAAATGCAAAGCATTGAGGTTGCCGCGGAACAAGTCGGCGAGTTCAAGCAGCATGACGCGCCCCTCCGTTGCCGTTCTTGTCCGGCGCGTCGACGTTGCCGGCGAGCAGGATTTCGACGATCCGTTCCATCGCCGAACCCCGCGAACCCTTGACCAACACGTTGATGCCCGCATGGACTTCCGCGGCAAGCGCGTGAGCCAGAGCTTCACGGTCGGCGAAATGCCGCGCGCCTTCACCGAACGCGACGGTTGCGGCGTCCGACATGTCGCCAACCGTGTACAGCCGCGCAATGCCGCTGCGCTTGGCCAGCGCACCCGTCTGTGCGTGCAATGCGCGCGCCTGCAAACCGAGTTCGCGCATGTCGCCCAGCACGAGCCAGGCTTCGGCGGGCTCGATCTTCAGCGTGGCGATCGCTGCCGCCGTGGATGCGGGGTTGGCGTTGTAGCTGTCGTCGATGAGCGTCCAGCCGCCACGCATCGCATGACGCACCAGGCGTCCCTTGACCACGGCCACCGTTTCCAGGCCACGCTTGATCGTCGTCAGCGGCACGTCGAGCGCCAAAGCGATCGATGCCGCCGCCATGGCATTGGCGACGTTGTGTCGACCGGCCAGCGGTAACGCGACATCGACATCGCCGACGCGCGTGCACAAGGCGAAGTGCGAGGATGCACCCAGGGTATGGATTTTTACGCCAACATCGACGTCGATCGCGTTCGGCTCCTCGCCGAAGCCGAAGCGAATCGTGCGTTCGGCGCGATTCATGCCAGCGAACAAATCGGCGAAGGGTTCATCGGCATTGATCACGGCCACTCCATGCGCGGGCAACGCGGCATACAGTGCGCCCTTGGTCTCGACCACGCCTTCGAGCGAGCCCATGCGCTCAAGGTGCGCAGGGCCGATGTTGTTGACGAGGCCGATTTCGGGCCGCGCGATGGCAGCGAGATAGTCGATGTCGCCCGGCTTGCCTGCGCCCATCTCGAACACGGCGTACTCGGTATCGTCCGGCATCGCCAGCAACGAGAGCGGCAAACCGATTTCGTTGTTGAAGTTGCCGGCGTTGACGTGCGTCTTGCCGTGCAGCGCGAGAATCGATGCGATCAGCGTTTTGACGGTGGTCTTGCCGTTCGATCCGGTAATGCCGACGACGCGCGCGCGATGCTGAGCGCGTACATGACTGGCCAGGTCGCCCAGCGCCAGCAAGGTATCCGGCACGACGACCTGCGGCAGATCGACGGCAGCCGGTTTGGCGACGAGCAAGGCCACGGCACCTGCGGCGTGTGCCTTGGCGGCAAAGTCGTGGCCGTCGAAATTGTCGCCTTTGAGCGCCACGAACAGTGCGTCTTGCAGTGCCTCGCGCGTATCGGTCGCCACGCCGCGAACAACGCGATCGTTTCCACGCAGCGTACCGCGCGTCCACAGGGCGATTTCGGACAAACGCAGATTCATGCGTTCGCCTCCAGCACCCCGCGCGCAACCACCATGTCGTCGAACGGATGTTTGATCCCCGCAATTTCCTGATAGCGCTCGTGCCCCTTGCCCGCGATCAACACGACATCGCCGGCCACGGCGATGCGCAACGCGGCGGCAATCGCCCGTGCGCGGTCGCGCTGCACGACGACGGCGTCGCGATGAACGAACCCATCGAGAATCTGGGCGACGATCGCATCGCCGTCTTCGCCGCGCGGATTGTCGTCGGTGACGACGACGCGATCGGCCAGCGCTTCGGCGATCGCCGCCATCTGCGGACGCTTGCCCCGATCGCGCTCACCGCCCGCGCCAAATACGCAGACCAACTTGCCCGCGCAATGCGCGCGCAAACTCTTCAACGCCTGCTCCAGCGCATCGGGCGAGTGCGCATAGTCGACGACGATGAGCGGCAACGCGCCACCGCCGAGGCGGTTCATGCGCCCGATCACCGGATTGGCGTTCGTCAATGCGCGATGAATCTGCGCAAAATCGCAGCCGAGCGCACCAAGGCAACCCGCAACCACCAGCAGATTGGCGACATTGAAGCGACCCAGCAAATGGGTCGAAACATCGCCTTCGCCCCACGGTGTGCGCAGGTGAAAATGCAAACCGTCGCCGCCCGTCCGCACCTGCGTGGCGACGAGTTCGGCCTCGGTGTTGTCGATGGAGCAACGCAAGGATTGCACGTGCGCAGGCAAGCCCTGCGCCAGTTTGCGCCCGAACGCATCATCGATGTTGATCACGGCGGCGCGCAGGTTCGGCCAGGCGAACAACTTTGCCTTGGCGGCACCGTAGGCTTCCATCGTGCCGTGGTAATCGAGATGGTCGCGGGTAAGATTGGTGAACGCGGCGACATCGAATGCCACCGCGTTCACCCGGCCCTGTGAGACCGCATGCGAGGAAACTTCCATCGCGACACGGTCAACGCCCGCATCGCGAAATTCCGCGAGCAGCGCCTGCACGCTGATCGCATCGGGTGTGGTGCGCTCGCCCTCGCGAATCTCGCCGACCTGGCCCGCGCCGAGCGTGCCGATCGTCGCGGCACGCGCACCGAGATCGTGCAGTGCGACGGCAAGCAACTGAACGACCGAAGTCTTGCCGTTCGTGCCGGTCACCCCGATCACTTTCATGGATTGTGACGGGCGATCAAAAAACCGTGCAGCAATTTCACCGGCGTACTCGTGCAGATCGTCGATCTCCACCACCGGGGTGGGAAACAAAGGGTGCGAGCGCAAGCCGACGGAGCGCTCGGCAAGAATCACCGCCGCGCCACTTGCGCTCGCCGCCGGAGCGAATTCGATGCCGTGCCTGCTGCCGCCTTGCAGCGCGAAGAACGCATCGCCCGCGCGCACGCGACGCGAATCCAGACTCAATCCGGAAACGGTAATTTCTCGCGCAGCGTCCAATCCGGCTGCATCGGCAATGCCCGCCAACAGATCGGCCAGACGCTTCGACGGTGCGTTGACCGATTTCTCGCCGCTCGCCACCGAGGTCTTCGATGCGCTCACGGATCCACCTCTTCGGGCTCGCCGAAGGCGGCTGTTTCGGGCAGAGGCACCTCTTTTGGCTGCACGAGCGGGTTGGGTCCCGGTCCGCCGGCATACCAGTTCTTGACGTTGTCCGGCGGAATGTCGAGTGTGCGCAGCGCGCCCTCCATGACCTTGCTGAAAGACGGCGCAGCGACGAAACCGCCGGCATAGGACACCAGATTCGCACCGCTCGATCCGCTGACGACGACTGCGCACACCAGGCGCGGATTCGTCGCCGGCGCGAAGCCGACGAACAGCGAATTGTAGAAATTGTTGTACCCCCCATGCGCGGCGATGCGCGAGGTGCCGGTTTTGCCACCGGCGAGATAGTTCGGCACGGCCGCCTTCGGCGCGGTGCTGTCCGGCGCGACGACGGTACGCAGCATGGCAACCACTTGCGCGGCGATTTTCTGGTCGATCACGCGCTTGCCGGGATCTCCGCCACCCTTGACGAACGTCGGCTCGTGCAGAATGCCGTCGTTGGCAAGTGCGGCATAGGCGCGCACCAACTGCAACGGCGTGACCGACAAACCGTAGCCGTAGGAAATCGTCGCCTTCTCGACCGGCCCCCAGCGCTTGGGTACAGGCAAATTGCCCGGCGATTCGCCAGTGAACCCCGATCCCGTCGTCTCGCCGAAACCGAAACGATGAAAGACGTCGTACATCTGCTCGCGCGGCAAGGTATCGGCGATCTTCGCCGCACCGATGTTGCTCGAATGGGTGATCACGCCGGTCACGGTCAGCACGCCGTGATTGGACGTGTCGTGAATGGTATGCCCATACAACTGATACGTACCTGGCGATGTGTCCACCTTCGAATCGGGTTTCCACTTGCCGCTTTCCAACGCCGCGGAAATCGTGATCGCTTTCATCGTCGACCCCGGCTCGACGACGTCGGTAACCGCGCGATTGCGCATGTGACTGAGCAGATCGGCCGGCGGTATGTTGCCGCCGTTTTGCGAATTCGGATTGAACGAAGGCTGGTTCACCATGGCGAGAATTTCGCCGTTGGTCGAATCCATCACGACGATCGAACCGTAAGCGGAGTGATGATCCTTGATCGCCTGCATCAACTCCCGATAGGCGAGATATTGAATGTTCTTGTCGATCGACAAGGTCAAATCACGACCCGGCTTCGGCGGCACGTCGAGATCGACATCGTAGCTTTCGACCGCGCGCCCGTGCAGATCGCGAATCACGCTCTTGCTGCCTGGCTTGCCCGCCAGATATTCATTGAACGCAAGCTCAAGCCCTTCGGAGCCGACATCATCGACA
The DNA here is from genome assembly GCA_018240485.1 of Pseudomonadota bacterium. Classification (GTDB taxonomy): domain Bacteria; phylum Pseudomonadota; class Gammaproteobacteria; order Xanthomonadales; family Rhodanobacteraceae; genus Rudaea. Next base: position 2,462 of record JAFEFR010000124.1, on the reverse strand, counting down.
TTGGTCTTGCCGAGAATATGTGCGGTCACCTCGCCGTTCGGATAAAAGCGGCGAAACTCCGGCTGCTTGTATACGCCGGGAATGTCGAGCTTCAGCACCGCTTCGGCCGCTTCAGGGTTGAGATGCCGGCGCAGATACAGAAACTGCGACTCCGAACGCTGGGTAATCTTCTGCTCCATGACGTTGGCGTCCAGATCCAGCACCTTGGCCAACTCGGGCACCCGATCGAGATGATCCTTCAGCGTCGACGGATCCACCCAAATCGACGCTACCGGCGTCGAAACCGCAAGCGGATTGCCGTTGCGGTCGAAGATCGTGCCGCGCGGCGCATCGATTTTCAGATCGCGCACGTAGCGCTGATCACCCTGGTCGAGATAGAAATCCTTGCTGACCCACTGCAGATCGATCGCACGCACGATCAAGCCCGTGCCGGCCACGGCGAGAATCATCAGCGCGATGTAGAGCCGGCGCTTCAAATTGACCACGGGATGGCGCGATTTGACCGGCGCCGCCGCGCCAAGAAAATCGAACCAGCGTTTCGCGCCACGCACCGAAGCAGGCTGAGCGTTCGCACTCACGCTCGCCGTTCGTGGGTCGCGTTGTGCGCGCAACGCCGGCAGCTCGAATTGGAAAAGTTCGCGCTTGGTCATCGCTTGATCACCACCGTATTCGCCGCGCTCGGCGAAATCATGCCCAGCTCGCCACGCGCAGTTTTTTCGATGCCGTTGATTTCCGCCTTGGTCGCACGTTCGAGTTCAAGACGACCGAATTCGAAGTTGAGGCGATCGCGTTCGCGCGTCAGTTCGCTGTACTCGGCGAACAGGCGACGGCTTTCCTGACGCGTGTACACCACGCCAAAAGCACAGCCCAGCACACCCGCGAGCAGCACGAGAATGACGGTGTAACCGACGATGCGCGCAGTGCCGGCGAGCGTGGCCATCAGAGCTTCTCCGCCACGCGCAACACCGCGCTGCGTGCGCGCGGATTGGCCGAGAGTTCTTTCTCGCCCGGCAATTGCGCTGCGCCAAGCGTTTTCAGGCGCAGCGCCATCGGCGGTGGCGGCGGCAACCCGCGCCGCGTCGGCGGCTGCCGTGACTCGTCACGCAGAAAATTCTTCACTGCACGATCTTCGAGCGAATGGAAGCTGATCACGACAAGACGCCCGCCCGAATTCAATCGTTCGACCGCCGCGCGCAGGCCACGCTCGACCGCGTCGAGTTCGCCGTTGACGTGCATGCGCAGCGCCTGGAACGTGCGGGTTGCCGGATGCTTGTTGCCCTCGCGGCGACCAAGCGTGCGCTCGACCAATTCGGCGAGTTCGAGCGTGCGCGCGATCGGCGCCTCGCGACGACGCTCGCCGATCGCGCGCGCAATGCGGCGCCCCATGCGCTCTTCGCCGTAGCGCCACAGCACACCGGCAATCGCGTCTTCATCCGCGTCGGCGAGAAACTGTGCCGCACTGATGCCCGAACTCGTGTCCATGCGCATGTCCAGCGGCGCATCGGCACGAAAACTGAACCCTCGCTGCGCCTCGTCGAGCTGCGGCGAGGACACGCCAAGATCGAACAGCACGCCGTCGAGCCCCTGCGCCGTCGCATCCCATTGGGCAAGGTCGGCGAAATTGCCGTGGCGGATCGCCACCCGCGCATCGCCGCCGAACTCGGCGCGCGCATGCGCCACGGCGGCCGGATCCCGATCCATCAACAACAGTTTGCCGGCAGCGCCCAACTGCGCGAGTACGGCACGCGCGTGCCCACCGCGTCCGAACGTTCCGTCGAGATAAGTTCCGTTTTCGCGCACACGCAATCCCTGCACCGCTTCGTCCAACATCACCGGAAGATGGGTCGCCCCCGCTGCCGCGCCTTCGTTACTCGTCGTCGTCATGGCGCGCGCGGTCGCTGCACTCACAGTCTCAAATCCAGCATTTCGTCGCTGAGGTCGCCCTCACCGATCGTCTGGCGAATCTTGCTCAGATGCGCCTGCTCGCCCCACAACTCGAACTTGTCGCCCATGCCGACCAGAATCGCGCGCTTCTCGATACCCACCGCCGCACGCTGACTCGCGGGCACGAGCACGCGTGCGCCGCCGTCCGGCTCCACCAGCGCCGCCGCACCAACCAATTTCAATTTCAGCAGACGATGGCCATCTTTCATGTTCGACAGCGCATTGACCCGATCGCGCATGCTTTCCCACTCGGACTGCGGCAACAGCCACAGACAGCCCTCTTCGAACGGGTTGTAGGTGAACACGAGACGATTTGCGCACGCGGATGCAACGAGGCTGCGATAGGCGACAGGTAGCGCCAATCGGCCTTTGTCATCCAGCGTGACTGCAGTTTCGCCCTGGAACATGATCTGCGTAATCCCACGAAAAACCACAAAATTCCACTAACCGCCACAATAATCGGCGCCCCACGGGACTGTCAAGGGAAAATTGCTTTGCAGATCAAGGAGAAGCGTGAG
>JAFEFR010000123.1 GCA_018240485.1 Pseudomonadota bacterium | reverse complement strand
TTCATCGACGAAGCTTGCAGTCGCCGGGCGCGACCGAGGTCGCCGCTGACCGCGAGCAAAGCGGGAAAGAAAGCGTCCAGCGCACCGTAGGCGCTTTCGCGAAGTTTGCCGGTATTCATGTCGACGTGGCCGTACCACAGCTCGCCGCGCACTTCGTCGGCGACGTGGGCGTTGATCGCCTTGATGCTCGTCTCCCACATCGCTTTGCAGTCGGCATCACCGAATAGCCGCCAGCATTTGTACAGATATTCGTAATAGGAATCGATGCCGCCGGCGATCGAGCTGTCCACGTCGGTCCAGCGGCCGGTGCGGATGTCGAGGCCGAGGCCGACCAACCCCAGCTTGGAACTGCGCTTGTACGTTTCGACGAGGGCGCGCTTGGCCTTCTCGTAGTACACCGGTTTGCCGGTGAGCTTGGACAGCGTGCCGAATTCCAGCAGCAGGCTGCCGGTTTCGGCCGGGCTGCTCGCCGCGCCGCGGGTCTTGCCGGTACGCAGATTGACGTTGACCCAGGGCAGGCCGGTCGGCGAATCGAACGCGGGCAACAGGCGCGTGCCGAGATCGTCGGCGAGCGCAAGCAGCTTCTTGTCGCCGGTGAGCTGGTATGCGGACAACAGCCCGCCAAGATGACGGATGGTGATCTCGAATGTCTTGACGTAGATGTCCTGATCGAACGACAGCTTGGTCTCGATCAGCTCGCGCGCCTGCTTCGCCTCGTCGTCGAGACCCATGATGAGGAAGGTGTCGAGCGCGTCGACCGGTGTCATCAGCAGCGACTGCGCATACCAGTCGTGCGGAATCTTGGCCAATGGGCGGATTTCATCGTGGCCTGCGGCGTACTGCATGTATCCGCGCCAGGCGCGTTGCGTTTCCGCTTTCACGCGTGCGGCTAGTTCTTGCGCGTGCGCGGCGGCGTCGACGTCGACGTTGCGCGTGGCCGGAGTCGCGGCGAAGGCGGGCGCGAGCGCGAGGCAGGAAAGGATCAGCAGGAATCGGCTCGGTTTCACTTTGCGGTTCTCGATTCGAGGTTGCGGAAACGCGCGCTCACGGCATCGCAAGCGTGCGCAGAGTCAGGTGCTCGCGCAGGTCGGCGAGAGCGGCCTTGCTCTGCAGCCGCAGCACGATCGACTCCCCGGGCAGCAGGGTCAGCGCATTGTCGGACAGTTCGACATCGAGATCGCCGAAGTCGAGCCACAGTGCGCGCGCGAGTTTCTGCGCCGTGAGCGTAATCCGGAAAGCCTCGCCATCGGCGGCGATATCGGCGTGCAGGCCGGGATCGGGCAGGTCGAGGTTCTTCGCCGCATCGAAATAGACGACGCCGCGCGAGATCGTCGCCTCGCCGTCGCGCAACTCGAACACGGCGAGCGTGCGCTTCGCCGCGGCACCGCGCAGCAGGTCGGCATCGGCGAAGTCGCCGAACTGGGTCACGCCGGCCGCGCCCAGCGTCACCGGTTTGGTCTCCTCGCGCAGCAGCTTGCCGTCGAAATCGAACACGCGCAGACGCAACTCGGCGGCGAGCGGTTGTTGCAGATCGTTGATCAGGCTCACGCGCGTCTCGCCGCGATTGCGCAGCGCGGCGACGGCGACATCGGCATAGAAGCGCCGCGCGTGGAACTGCAACGCCTTCCAGCGCCCGTACCAGTCGATGCTCGACCACGAGGCACCGGGCCAGACGTCGTTGAGCTGCCAGTACAGCGTGCCCATCGTGCGCGGTCGGCTCGCGCGGTGATGTAGCGCGGCGAGCTCGATGCCTTCGGCCTGCGCAACCTGACTCAGATAGACGAAGTCGGCGAAATCCTTCGGCTCGCCGTATTCGCGCACGTATTTCAGCAGGCGCG
>JAFEFR010000122.1 GCA_018240485.1 Pseudomonadota bacterium | reverse complement strand
GGCGACCGTGCAAGCGCTGGCGTTGTCGGTGAATCCACCGCCGATACCCGCGCCCGCGCTGTCGACCTGGTTGCTCGGCCTGCTCGGAAGTTTGCTCGTCATGATCGGCCTTGCGCGCGCGCGCAACGTGGGCGCGTAGGCACGCGCAACGGCGCGCGGACGAACACCGCCGCCCTGCGGTGGCGGCGGTGGGCGACCCCAGCCAGCACGACGGGTGGGTGAAAAATCGCTCATTCCAGGCATGCGGCGTGAGTGCGAAATCGGGTAGCATCACACTGGCATCGCCTTGGCTGCGGTGCAACGGGGAAACGCATGTTCGGGGTCGATACCGCAAGTCGGTTGACGCATTGCGCGGGATGGTTGCTGGTGCTGATGGCGTCGTCGGTGGGGGCGTCGACGTGGACAGTCACCGGTAGCGGCGAAGCGGCAATGCGGAATTCCACGGGTCGCAACGGCGGCCATTGCGTCACCCTGCGCGGGGCGATCCAGGCGGCGCAGAACGGCGTCGCGACCCATCTCGCAGGTCCGGCGAGAATGACGGCTGAGGGTTGGAACGAGCCCGGTTTCCAGCAGGCTTTCGATTCCTGCGTTTCGGCACCACGCGAACCCTCCTCGCTCGCCACGATTTCGACACAGACTCTACACCATTGGGGGAAATATGCTGCTGCGTAAAGCTTGGACTCGCGTATGGAAGCAGGACGCATCCGCCCTTGCGCGGAAGTGTGGATTGAGCCGTCTGCTGACGGCTGCCGTGTTTGCGCTGGGCTTTCTCGTCCACGCGGGCGCCTACGCGACAGCGCTCCAGTTTGCCGGGGACGACGACCGGGTCGACGCCACCTTGCCCGCGTTGTTCAACAATCTCCAGCAGAACAGCTTTACGGTCACCGGCCGACTGCGCCCGGATGCCGCCGGATTCAGCCGTGTGTTCTTTGCGCAGAGTTCCAGCACCAATTTCGTCAGCCTGGCGGTGGGCTCGGCATCCAATTTGTTTTTTTATACCGTGCTCAACGACCGACCGTTTAGTGTTGAAAGCACGACACAGCTTGTGACTGGTCAATGGATCAGCTTTGCGGCACGCTGGGATGCCGCGAGTTCGACTTCCTCGTTGTACATCAACGGCGTCGTGGCAGCGACGACGAACGGCGGCTTCAGCACCGTCGGATCGGTCGATGGAAAGCTGACGCTTGGCTCCCGCACCGGCGGGGCCCAGTACCTCAACGGCGCCCTTGACGATTTTGTCGTATGGCCGACGGCCTTGTCGGACAGCCAGATTGCGGCGGTCAGTGCGGGAACGTGCATCGGGTCTGCGCCGGTCCTCGGTTACAACTTCGAAGTCGGCACGCCGGGTGCAAACAATGCAGGATTGACCAACCTGCCGGACTTCACCGCCAATGGATTCAACGGAACCTTGACGGGGTTCGCTCTCAACGGAGCGACATCGAACTGGATCGCCTCGCCGTATGGCGTCAGCGCGTGCCACGCACCTTCGTTGGCCCTTGCCAGTTCCGCCAACCCGAGCACCTACGGCCAGAGCGTGACTCTCAGCGCCACACTCGGCAACACTTCCAATCCGACGGGCACGGTGACGATCTGCGCGGACGCAACCGGCGCGGCCTGCGCGGGCGCGACGTGGTCGTGCAACGCTGCAGTGAACCCTGCGACGGGTGTTGCGACTTGCAGCACCGCCGCCGGCCTGCCGGCGGGTACGCATGCGATCACCGCAAGCTATGGCGGCGATACGAACAACTATGGTGCCGCGAGCACGAGCGCACTGCCGCAGACGGTCAACAAAGCCCCGCTGACAATCACTGCGGACAACAAGTCGCGCGCTTACGGCACGGCGGATCCGCCATTCACCTGGACGCCGAGCGGCTTCGTCAACGGCGATACCGCGTCGGCATTGAGCGGCGCACCGACGTTGAGTTCGACCGACACGCCGACATCGAACGCCGGCACGACATTTCCGATCGCCATCGCACAAGGCACGCTGGCGGCGGCGAACTATGCTTTCACCTTCGTCAACGGCACGCTGAGCATCGTCAAGACATCGACCACGCTCACCTTGAGCGCAACGCCCAACCCGGGCTTGATCAACAGCCCGGTGGCGATCGCCGCGACCGTGACAGGCAATTCGCCCAGCGGCACGGTGACGTTTTGCGATGGCTCGGCCGCGCCCGATGCGGTCTGCACCGGCGGCACGTTGCTATGCACGGTGACGCTGACTGCGGGCACGAGCAATTCCACGGCGACGTGCACGCACGCTTTCGCCACCACGGGTACGCACCCCCTTGGCGCG
>JAFEFR010000121.1 GCA_018240485.1 Pseudomonadota bacterium | reverse complement strand
TGCCGAAATCGGTATCGAGTCCAGCGATGGCGTCGCCCGTGCGCACCGTGCCCGGGTAGCCGTACGCGGCCAGCACCACGCCGATCGCGGGGCGCGTGTCCCATTGCGTGCGCTGCGTATCGAGGTGTCCGTCGAGCGCCGCTTCAATCAGATCGACCAAGTCGGACTTCAGCCGCAACAGGATGGGCTGCGTTTCCGGATCGCCGAAACGCACGTTGAATTCAATCACCTTGGGCGCGCCGGAACCATCGATCATCAAGCCGGCGTACAGAAAGCCCGTGAACGGCACGCCGTCGGCGGCCATGCCGGCCAGCGTCGGTTCGATCACCTCGCGCAATACGCGCGCTTCCACTGCGGGCGTGACCACGGGCGCAGGCGAATACGCGCCCATGCCGCCCGTGTTCGGGCCGGTATCGCCCTCGCCGACGCGCTTGTGATCCTGGCTGGTTGCCATCGGTAACGCATGCTTGCCGTCAGCGATCACGATGTAGCTGGCTTCCTCGCCATCGAGGAATTCCTCGATGACGACGCGTGCGCCGGCCGCGCCGAGCGTGTTGGCGCCGAGCATGTCCGCGAGCGCGCGCTCGGCTTCGGCCAGCGTCGTCGCGACGACCACGCCCTTGCCGGCGGCGAGGCCGTCGGCCTTGATCACGATGGGTGCGCCGTGCGCGCGCACATGCGCGAGCGCGAGCGCGAGGTCGGTGAACACGGCGTAGTGCGCGGTGGGAATTTTATGGCGCGCGAGGAAATCCTTGGCAAACGCTTTCGAGCCTTCGAGCTGCGCCGCCGTTGCGCTCGGGCCGAAGCAACGCAAGCCGGCCGCGGTGAATCGGTCGACGAGGCCGGCGACCAGCGGCGCTTCGGGCCCCACGACGGTCAATGCCACATTTTCCACTTGTGCAAAATGCAGCAGCGCATCGACGTCGGTCGCCGCGATCGGCGCGTTGCGCACGCCCGGTTCGGCCGCCGTGCCGGCATTGCCGGGTGCGACGACGACTTCGCTGACGCGCGGCGATTGCTTCAGTTTCCAGGCCAGCGCATGTTCGCGACCGCCGTTGCCGATGACCAATACTTTCATAAAATCTCCTGATCCCCTTCTCCCCTCGGGGGAAGGTGCCCCGGCAGGGGCGGATGGGGGAAAGGCGTTACAAATGTCGATGCGAGA
>JAFEFR010000120.1 GCA_018240485.1 Pseudomonadota bacterium | reverse complement strand
TCCCTGAAGGAACCATCAAGACTAGGTGGTTGATAGGTCGGGTGTGTATCGCAGTAATGCCGAGCTAACCGATACTAATGATCCGTGTGGCTTGATCATATAACTCAAAGTCGCTTTGGCTTTGAAAGAACTCACTGAGAACTCGCCAAGCAATTGACTCAATACACGTCGCTCGATGAGAGCTCGACGCAAGTTACGTCCCAAGTCCCAATGCCGGAATGGCGCTGAATCCCATGGATTTCTTGCGCGATTCCCAACGATTCCCTGGCGGAAACAGCAGTGTGGTCCCACCCGTTCCCATCCCGAACACGGAAGTGAAACGCACTCGCGCCGATGGTAGTGTGGCTTAAGCCATGTGAGAGTAGGTCACTGCCAGGGGCTTTATCCAAAACCCTCGAGTCGAAAGATTCGAGGGTTTTTCTATGCGCGGCACTCCCAATTTGTTCACGCGCACAATGCTCAAACACGAAGCAACATCGTTGTCTTCGCATTGCGTTGACCGTTTGCGGATGCTTGCATATAGTGCCGGCATGCCCGAGTCGTTCAACTCCGCCAATGAGTTTGCCGAAATCAGCGGTCGCCTGGATCGCCTGATCGATCTTGTGCATCGCCTTTCCGAGGAAAATCGCAGCTTGCGCTTGAGTCAGGAGCAGCTCAACGGTGAACGCGCAAACTTGCTGGCGAAGAACGAGCAGGCCCGCTCGCGCGTCGAAGCGATGATCGTGCGTTTGCGCTCGCTGGAGAGCAACGCATGAGTGAGGCGACACCGGTGGCGGTCAGCATCCTTGATCGCGAATTCCTCATCGCCTGCACGCCGGACGAACGACCGGGCTTGATCGCTGCAGCGGCCTACCTCGATGGCAAGATGCGAGAGGTGCGCGGCAACACACGCGTGCCGGGCATCGATCGAATTGCAGTCATGGCCGGACTCAACATTGCGCATGAGCTGATGCAGATTCGGCAACATGTCGAAAACGACGACGGGAGTTTGGCGCGGCAATTGCAGTTGCTACGCGGCAAGCTCGACAGCGCGCTTGCGACGCACGTAAAATAGCGCGGCGTCCCCTGCGGTGTGCGACAGCGCATCCAAACATATCGCCTTGGTCCTATAAACGACCCCGGGATGGCGGTGCGAAAGTCTGTGTGCATGTCCGCCGTGTGCGGAAAGCCTGACGACCAGCGAGCCCTCCCACCTGATCTTCGGATCAAGGTCGTTTGATGTACATCGGCATCGCGGAGGGCGTTTATTTGTGCGGTTTATTTGTGCGTTCGTCCATGAATGCCAAGGTCAGGAAGCGGCCATCTCTGGCTGCACTTCTCAACAGAAACTTCCGCATATGCGGCGTATGCGCCAGGGCGGAGAAGAGTGGATCGAACAAGAATGATCAATCCGCTTTTATGCAAGAAAGTCCGCTCTGATCCGGGTTGAGAAACTCTCCCGCATGGTCGACGCCCCAGCCTTCATCCGCGCGAAAATGCGTGAGCAACGTGTGCGTTTGACGCCGGCCGAACGCATCGCCGCGGCAAGCGGCGTCGCAGCGAGTCTCGAACAACTTCCAGAATTTCTCGTGGATCAACGCATCGCCGGCTATTGGGCTGTCGGCGGGGAGGTGCCGTTGCACGCGACGGTCGCACGGCTCAATGCGCGGGGACAGCACTACTACCTGCCGATTGTCGGCGAGGATCGCCGGCTGCGCTTCGCACCATTGAAGTCGGGTGCGAACCTCAAGCCCAATCGCTATGGCATTCCCGAACCCGAATGTGCCGAGAACGATTTGTTGCCTGCAGGCGACATCGATGTCGTGCTCGTACCGCTGACCGCGTTCGATCGCGCAGGTCATCGCCTCGGCATGGGTGCAGGTTACTATGACCGCAGCTTCGCGTTTCTGCGCTACGAGCCGCGGCCTTCGGAACCGCTGCTGGTCGGAATCGGCTACGCTTTTCAGGAGGTCGCAACGCTGCCCGAGCAAGACTGGGATGTCGCGCTCGACTTCATCGCGACCGACAAAGAACTGATCGACTGCACGCCGCCGGAGACGCGCCCATGAACCACTGGCTGATGAAGTCCGAACCGGACGAGTTTTCGATCGATGACTTGAAAGCGCGCAAGACCGAGCCGTGGAGCGGCGTGCGCAATTATCAGGCGCGCAACCACCTGCGTGCGATGCGGCAGGGCGATGGCGTGCTTTTTTACCATTCGAGCTGCGGAGTACCCGGCGTGGTCGGCGTGGCAACGGTCGCGAGCGAAGCCTATCCCGACCCGACCCAGTTCGATGTCAAGAGCGACTATTTCGACGCCAAATCGGCACTCGCCGAACCGCGCTGGTCGCTGGTCGATGTGAAATTCAAGCGCAAGCTCAAACGCACGATCGTTCTGGCCGAATTGAAAGATCGAGTGGAAATGCGGGATTGCCCTCTGATCCAACGTGGTAACCGTTTGTCCGTACTGCCACTGACACAGGCACAGTGGGATTTCATTCTGTCTCTGGAACGATGATGACTTCGCAAGAACAACAAAAACGTCTCGCCGCACAGGCGGCCATTCGCTATGTCGAAGATGGCAGCATCGTTGGCGTCGGCACAGGCTCGACCGTGATGCATTTCATCGATGAGCTTGGCAAGATCCGCGATCGGATCAAGGCGGCCGTGTCGAGCTCGGAAAAATCCACTGCAGCGCTGAAGGCACTCGGCATCGACGTGATCGATCTCAACGGCGCAGGCGAACTGGGCGTATACATCGACGGCGCCGACGAATGCGATCCGCACAAAAATCTCATCAAAGGTGGCGGCGCGGCGTTGACGCGCGAGAAGATCGTTGCGGCGGCGTCAAAAAAATTCGTCTGCATGATCGATGCCTCCAAGCGCGTTGATGTGCTCGGCAAATTTCCACTGCCGATCGAAGTCATCCCCATGGCGCGCAGCTACGTTGCGCGTGAAATCGTCAAACTCGGCGGCCAGCCGGTGTGGCGCGACGGTGTCGTTACCGACAACGGCAACGTCATTCTCGACGTGCATGGTTTGCGCATCGACGATCCGCCGGCATTTGAGGCGGAGCTCAACCAAATCACCGGTGTCGTTTGTGTTGGCCTGTTCGCACGACGACGTGCCGATGTCGTATTGATTGGTAACCAGAGCATGCCGTGAAACGGGCTTTCTTTACGAGCATTGCGGCAATGTGGGTAGCAGCGGTATCGGCTTCTTCGATGACCGAGATTCCGGTCTATTCCTACTCCGTCGTGCACATCTATCCGCACGATCGCGCGGCCTTCACCGAAGGGCTGTTCTTTCGCGATGGCTATTTATACGAAAGTACCGGCATGAATGGCGCCTCGTCGATCCGGAAAGTCGACTTGAACAGCGGTCGCGTGCTGCGCCAGCGCGATCTGCCGAGCGCCGTGTTCGGTGAAGGCATCGTCGATTGGAACAACGAATTGATCGGCCTGACCTGGAAGAATCAGGAAGGCTACGTGTTTGATCTCGATACCTTCGACTTCAAGAAAAAATTCGCCTATCCCGGCGAAGGCTGGGGCATGACTCGCAGCGACAAGAACTTGTTGATGAGCGACGGTACGTCCACGATTCGCGTCCTCGATCCGCAAACATTGCGGCAAACGAGGGCAATCGCCGTCACCGCGCAAGGGCAGCCGGTGGATCAACTCAACGAACTCGAATGGGTCAAGGGTGAGATCTATGCGAATGTCTGGCAGACTAATCGCATCGCGCGCATCGATCCGAAAACGGGGCGGGTGACGGCCTGGATCGATCTCTCCGGTCTGCTCTCGCGCAGCGACCGCGACACCGCCGGCGCCGACGTGCTCAATGGCATTGCTTACGATGCGAAGGCGGATCGCCTGTTCGTCACCGGGAAATATTGGCCGAACCTTTTTGAAATCAAGTTGGTAACGCCTGCCTCGGGGAAGCAGCCAACCCCGCGCTAACGCTGGGAATTGGTGCGTGCGATGAAAGCTCGGCAATAGCCTCTCCCGGAGCGTCTTCGAAGTGGTAAATGCCGTCCGCGCCAAGCGCGTGCCAGCAGTCCAATCCGACACGGTAGGGGACGAGTCGACCCGGCAAGCCACCGTCACGGTAGAGCAGATCATCGCTCATCGGCACGAATCGACGCATTGCAAATACTCTTGTGCGACCTTATGTGTTCGACCAGTGCAGCAGGCGAGCATGAACCGGATGCGACCGCGCTCTGACAAATTTCTGACATCCGTTGCGCGCGGAGGTGCGGATTGCACAAATCCGATTTGTTTCGAGTACCATCGGGCGGGCTCCGCCCTGGAGAATGAAGACATGCAAGGGGACAACGCCTGGATCGCTTTGCGCGGAATCAGGGACGAGGACATTCCGTTGTTTTCCGCGACGCTGTTGATCGCGCGCGACGAATATCCTGATCTCGCCGCCGCCGATTACGAAGCGCAACTGCGCGCCTACGGCGAACGCCTGCGCAAGACCCTCGACCCTACCGCCGCTGCCGCGATCCAGTTGCGGACTTTGAACGAATTCTTGTTCGAAGAACTCGGCTTTTCGGGTGACGAGCAGGACTACTACGACCCACGCAACAGCTATCTCAACGAGGTTCTCGATCGCCGTCGCGGCAACCCGATTTCGCTTGCGGTCGTGCAGATCGAACTGGCGCGCCGGCTCGACGTGGCGCTCGAAGGCGTGTCGTTTCCGGGACACTTTCTCGTACGCCTGCCGCTCGACGACGGCATCGTCGTGCTCGACCCGTTCCAGAAAGGCCGTTCGCTCGATGCCGCCGAGTTGCGGCGGCGCGCGCGTACGCATCTGGATACGCACGACATCGACGATGCGCGCCTCGCACGCATGCTCGAACCGGCAAGCCATCGCGCGATCCTCACGCGCATGCTGCGTAATCTGAAAGGCGTCTACGCCGAACGCGAACAATGGGACAAGGCGTTACGCTGCTGCGACCGATTGCTCACGCTCGACGCACACCAGCCCGGCGAATACCGCGACCGTGGCCAGTGTTATCTCAAGCTCGGCCATGTGCGCGCGGCGAACGAGGATTTGCGTCGCTACCTGGCCTTGATGCCGCAAGCCGAGGATGCCGACGCCGTCGCACTGCAATTGGCCGAAATCAGTACGAACGTGCCGCGCTTGAACTGAGTACCCGAGAAAGCGGCGTCAGGGATCGTTGCGATGGCGTGGTGTCATCGTCGTGTACGGCTGGTGCTTACGATGCCCGGATTTCCATCATCTCGAAATCCGACTTGGTCACGCCACAGTCCGGGCAGGTCCAGGTTTCGGGAATAGCTTCCCAACGCGTGCCGGGGGCGATCCCGTCGTCGGGCCATCCTTGCGCTTCGTCGTAAATCCAGCCGCAGACCACGCACATGAACATGCGAAACGGGGTGTCGTCGTTCTTCAATACGGCATTCATTGCAAAAACTCGGCGGTCGAGCGGCGGCTATCGCCGACGGTGGGTTATTGGCGCCCACCCTTTGCGGGTAGCGCCGAAACAAGCGCGTATTCTACCGTTACACTTGCGCGCATGCACCCCGGTTTGAGTCGACGCGGCCTCTATGCGATCACCGACGGCCCGCGCGATGATCTTCTGACGGTCGCCGCTGCGGCTCTGCGCGGTGGCGCGACGTTGCTTCAGTATCGCGACAAGACCGACGATTCGGCGCGACGCCTGCACGAGGCGGTTGCGCTGCGCGAACTGTGTGCGCATCACGCCGTGCCCCTGATCGTCAACGACGATATTGAACTGGCGCATGCGGTCGGCGCTGCGGGCGTGCATTTGGGCGCGGACGATGGCGAGGTCGCCGCCGCGCGTGCGCGACTCGGCGCATCGGCGATCATCGGCGTGTCCTGCTACGACTCGCTCGTGCTCGCGCGACAACTTGCCGCAGCCGGCGCGGACTATCTTGCTTTCGGTGCGTTTTTCCCCTCGTCGACCAAGCCGCATGCGCGCTGCGCGACGCCAAGTTTGCTGCGCGAGGCAAAACCGCTGGGCGTGCCGCTGGTGGCCATCGGCGGCATCACGTCCGACAATGCACCGCCTCTGCTCGTGGCCGGCGCGGATTTTCTTGCGGCGGTGTCCGCCGTGTTCGCGAAAAGCGACCCCGAGTCGGCTGCCAGAAAATTTACAAATTTGTATACAAACTGAAAAAGTGGAAAACATGATCACGAATCGCGATTGGTTTCAGCGTGCAAAGCCTCTGCTGCCGGGCGGCGTCAATTCGCCGGTGCGGGCCTTCAAATCGGTCGGTGGCGAGCCGTTCTTCACCGAGCGTGCGGATGGTGCGTATCTGTGGGATGTCGAAGGCAAACGTTATATCGACTACGTCGGCTCGTGGGGACCGATGATCGCCGGGCACAATCATCCGAAAGTGCGCACCGCCGTGGTCGAAGCTGCACGCGCGGGCTTGTCGTTCGGCACGCCCAGTCCGCTGGAGGTGCGCATGGCCGAGGAGATCGTGCGCCTGATTCCCTCGATCGACATGCTGCGCATGGTCAACTCGGGCACCGAGGCGACGATGTCGGCGATCCGCCTTGCGCGTGGCGCGACCGGGCGCGACAAGATCGTCAAATTCGAAGGTTGCTATCACGGTCACGGCGATTCGTTTCTGGTCAAGGCCGGTTCCGGCGCGTTGACCTTCGGTGTGCCCAATTCGCCGGGCGTGCCCAAAGCACTGGCTGATCTGACATTGACTTTGCCATACAACGATCTGGATGCAGCAAAAACGCTGTTTGCGCAGTGCGGCGAGGAAATCGCCGGTCTCATCATCGAACCGGTGGCTGGCAACATGAACTGCATTCCGCCACGCCCCGGCTATCTGCAAGGTCTGCGCGAGCTGTGCACGCACTACGGCGCGCTGTTGATCGTCGACGAGGTGATGACGGGTTTCCGCGTGGCGCTCGGCGGCGCGCAGGCGCTGTACGGCATCACGCCCGATCTGACCACGTTCGGCAAGATCATCGGCGGCGGCATGCCGGTGGGCGCGTATGGTGGCCGGCGCGAGATCATGGAGCGGGTTGCGCCGAGCGGCCCGGTCTATCAGGCGGGGACCTTGTCGGGAAATCCGATCGCCATGGCGGCGGGGCTGGCGATGTTGGAAGTGATTCAGGCGCCGGGCTTCCATGCCGAACTCGAACGCAAGACGAATCTGCTCACCGACGGCCTCGTCGCCGTGGCGCGCGAGGCCGGCGTGCCGTTCAGCATCAATCGCGTGTGCGGCATGTTCGGCCTGTTCTTCACGCAGGAAAAAGTCGAAACCTTCGCGCAGGCCACGGCGTGCGATACGGCCGCGTTCAATCGTTTTTTCCACGCCATGCTCGAACGCGGCGTCTACCTTGCGCCGAGTGCGTTCGAGGCCGGATTCCTTTCCACCGCCCATACCGAACAGGACATCGCCGACACGCTGGAGGCGGCGCGCGCGGCCTTCAAGGCGGCAGTCGGCTGATGTGCCGAGCCTGCCCGCGAATGCAGACGAAGTGCCGTCGAATCAGTTCGCTTCCTTGACTGGAATCGCGTTGATGCCGCTCTCGCCGAGCGCACGCTTGGAAGATTCGGTTTCGCTCGCGGTGGCGTACGGGCCAAGACGGACGCGATGCAGGGTTTTTCCATCGACCGTGCTGGTGTAAACCTTGGCGCTGAAGCCGAGCATCGCGAGCTTGGCTTTGAGCGCATCGGCCGCCGCCGCATCGCTCGTCGCGGTGACCTGCAACAGGTAGCGACCGCCGGATGCCGGTGCCGGCGGTGCGGCAGGCGTGCCGTTGTTCGTCGCACTCGTCTGCGCCTGCTGTTTGCGCTGTTGCTCGGCCCGCGCCTTGGCCGACAATTCCGAATCGGGAATCACGACTTCTTTCTCCGACAGCGCGGTGTAGAAATCGAAGTTGTTCTTGGGCGGCGCGGGCGGCGGCGGCTTGGCCGCGTCGTCGGCGAGCGCTTTCTCGGTTTCTTTCGGGGCGACAGCATCGGGGTTCGGTTGCGGCAGCGTCCTGGCGTTGCGCAGGGACACGATCTTGCCGCCGAACATCATCGCCACGGAGCCGCCCACACCGAGCAGGACGCCGAGCAAAATCATCACCCACGCAGGCGTCTGCCGGCGATCGCTGTTGCGTTGCGCTTGGGAATTTCTTGCCATCACATTTGCTCCGGGGCGCTGACGCCCAACAGGTCGAGTCCATTGGCGATCGTTTGCCGCGCGGCGACGGCCAGCGCGATGCGTGCATCGCGCACGTCGACATCGTCGACCAGAAACTGGTGCGCGTGATAATACGTGTGCAACGCCTGCGCAAGTTCGCGCAGATAGCTTGCGATGAGATGCGGTTCCAGACTCGTCGCCGCGGCTTCGACGACCTCCGGGTAGCGCGAAATTTCCACCATCAGCGCGGTTTCGTGTTCGCCGTCGAGTTGCGCCAGTTTGGCCAGGCCATTGGCACGATCCCAACGCAGCCCGCGCTCGTCGAGCTGACGCAGCACGCTGCACACACGCGCATGCGCATACTGGATGTAGTACACCGGATTGTCGTTCGACTGCGAACGCGCGAGGTCGATGTCGAACACCATCTGCGAATCGGATTTGCGCGCGATCAGGAAGTAGCGCGTCGCGTCGCGGCCGACCTCGTCGATCAGGTCGCGCAGGGTGACGTAGCTGCCGGCGCGTTTGGAGAGTTTCACTTCCTCGCCGCCGCGCATCACCGTGACCATCTGGTGCAGCACGTATTCCGGATAGTCTTTCGGGATGCCTGTGCCGAGCGCCTGCAGGCCCGCCTTCACCCGCATCAGCGAACCGTGATGGTCGGCGCCGAGCTCGGTGATCGCGCGCGTGTAACCGCGTTGCCATTTCGCCAGATGGTAGGCGACATCGGGCAGGAAGTACGTGAACGTACCATCCGACTTGCGCATGACGCGATCTTTGTCGTCGCCGAAGTCCGTCGTACGCAGCCACAGCGCGCCGCCGTCTTCGTAGGTGTGGCCGTGCTTGATCAATTCGCGCACGGTTTCCTCGACCTTGCCGTCCTGGTACAGCGAGGATTCCAGATAGTAGTTGTCGAACTTCACGCCGAACGCGGCGAGGTCGGCGTTCTGCTCGCGGCGCAGGTAGGCGACGGCGAACTGGCGGATCGCGTCGAGATCGTCGGGATTTTTCGCGCCGGCGACGACGTGGTTCTCGAACGCCACGCTGTCGCCGCGCAGATAGGCTTGCGCCACATCGCCGATGTAGTCGCCGTTGTAGGCATCCGCCGGCCAGTCGGCATCGCCGGGCTTGCAGCCTCGCGCGCGCGCCTGGGTGGAGCGCGCGAGATTCTCGATCTGCACGCCCGCATCGTTGTAGTAGAACTCGCGCGCGACGTCTGCGCCGCTGACGGTCAACAGGCGCGCGATGCTGTCGCCGACCGCGCCAGCGCGGCCGTGACCGATGTGCAGCGGCCCGGTCGGATTGGCCGAGACGTACTCGACGACCGTTTTGCGGCCGGCGGCCAAGCGGTTGCTGCCATAGCGCGGGCCCTGGTCGAGCGCGTGCCGCATTTCTTCGTGGTAGGCGACGGGGCTCAGGAAAAAATTGATGAAACCGGGCCCGGCAATGTCCACTTTTTGCAAAAGTGTATTTTGCGGCAACGCGGCAACGAGCGCTTGCGCCAGCGCGCGCGGGTTCGATCGCGCCGGCTTGGCCAGGGCCAGCGCCACGTTGGTGGCGAAATCGCCGTGCTCGCGGTTCTTCGCGCGTTCGAGAACGTAGGCGGTGGCGGCGTCGCCGGGCAACGTGCCGGCGTTGCGCAGATTGGCCAACGCCTGCTCGATCAGGGAAATGAGAGGTGCTTTCACTTGCGGGGGATGTCGAGAAACGGTGCCTATTGTAGGGCTTGCCCGGGCTTTGTGCAGGCACCGCATGGCGGTGATGTGGCGAGACGAGGTGTCGCAGCGGCGGCCTGGAAGGCGTGCGCTTGATGTTTGTTTAGTGTATTGATATAGTAATACACATGGATGTATCCCTGCTCCTGATTCGCCCTGCCGCACCGGAACCGATCTACCGTCAGATCGTCGGTCAGTTGCGGCGCATGATCGCCAGCGGCCAGCTGCCGCCCGGCGAGCCGTTGCCGTCGGTGCGCGAGGTGGCCGGCGTCCACGCGATCAATCCGATGACCGTCTCGCGCGCCTACAGCCTGCTCGAAGCCGAAGGTGTGCTGGAGCGCCTGCGCGGCAAGGGCATGGCCGTCGCCGCCACGCATCGGCGCGTGCAGTCCGAGGACAAACGCATGCAACTGATCGAACCGCATCTGCGCGAACTGGCGCGTCAGGCGCGCGAGCTCGAACTTTCTCCCGAGCCGGTGCTGCGCCGACTCGGCGACCTTCTGGAGGATGAAGAATGAATATCGTCGCTACTCCAATGCATAGCCATGCCACGGACAATGCCGTACTCGCGCCGAACGAGGGCGCGCCATTGAGCTCGCACGGCCTGATGAAGTTCTACGACGGCAAATGCGTGCTGCGGGATGTCAGCCTCGAACTCCAGCCCGGCAGTGTGCTCGGCCTGATCGGGCGCAACGGCTCCGGCAAGTCGACCTTGATTCGCGCGATGCTCGGCCTGATCGAACTCGATGCGGGCGAGGCGCAGGTATTCGGCGGCCCGGCGTTGGCGATGAGCGATGCGGTCAAGGAAAAACTCGGCTACGTGCCGCAGCAACCCGACGCGTTGGCCTGGATGCGCGTGGGCCAGATGCTCGACTACGTCGGCCGCTTCTATCCGCACTGGGATCGCGCCTACGTCGAGCACACGCTCGATCGCTGGATGTTGTCGCGCAATCAGGTGCTGGCGAAGCTCTCGCCCGGCGAGCGCCAGCGCGTGGAGCTGATTCGTGCCTTGGCCACCCGACCGCAACTGCTCGTGCTCGACGAACCGGCGGCTGCGCTCGACCCGGTTGCGCGCCGCGACCTGTTGCGCGAGCTGGCGTTGCGTGCGGCCGATGCGGGCACGAGCGTGCTGTTCTCCACGCACATCGTCTCCGACCTCGAACGCGTCGCCTCGCACATCGCCTTCCTGCACGAAGGCCGCCTGTTGTTGCACACGGCATTGGATGATCTCAAGGAGCGTTACGCACGTCTGCAACTGCCCGCCGCGCTCGCATCCCAAGGGCCATTTGCCGGCGAAATTCACCGCCGCCGACTCGACCATGGCGGCTTATCGCTGGTGATCGAACGCGACGCAGATCGCGATTGGCCGGTGATCGCGCGCGAGGGCGAGGCGCATCTGGACGTGTTGGGTCTCGAAGACCTGTTCGTGGAGATCGCCGGATGAACGCGATGACGGTGTGGAAAACGACCACCGCGACGATCGATTCGGGGCAGCGTGCCTTCATGGGTGGCGTGCTGGCCATCGTTTCCATCGCGACCTTGTCGCTGCTGCACTACGAAACATCCGCCGCCTCCGCTGCGGTGTTTGTGTTCGGTTTTGGCCTGGTCTTCTGGTGGGCCTTTGTCGTCGGTCGTGCGCTGCTGTTGCAACGCGATGCGCGATTGCTACGCGTACCGGGGGTCGATCGCACCGTCGCGCTCAATCTTGCGATGCAATTCGTCGCGTTGGTGGTGTTGCCGGCGACAGTGATCGCGGCCCTGAGCGGCTTGCGTTTTGCGGCGGTGTCGGGCGTGCTGGCGTGCTTGGCCATCGGTGGCATCGTGTGGCAAGTGCTGCCGCGCTGGGCGTCGATTTTCATCGTGTTCTTGCCCTCGCTGATGCAGTCCAAGCCGATACGCGACGTGCTTCCGGGCTGGAACGATCCCGGGTTTGCGGGGTTCGTCTGGGTGCTCGCCTGCGTGCTCGTCACGCTGGCCGGTTGGCGCTGGCGCGCACTGCTTGTGGCCGATGCGGACGGTTTTGGGCAGTGGAACATGCCGATGGTCATCCAGATGCAACGTCAGGTCGGCATCGGTGGCGGTTATCGCAATTTCGACGTCAACGCCTTGTACGCAGCGGCGAAGCGCACCGGGCTCGACCGTCAAGTGCAACTGCGCGGCGCAGGTCCGGGGCAACCCGTCGCGGCGCTGCGCGTCTGGCTTGGTGCGGCCTTCGCGCCGCAGAGCTTGCGTGCGCGTCTGTCGCAGAATCTCTATGTGCTGTTGCCGATGCTGATTGTGGGCGTTTTCATGCGTTTGAGCCTCTCCGGCTGGCGGCCTGCGCTCAACTGGACGGCGATGATGATGAGTCTGTTCGTCCCCGCGATGTGCGCGGGCATCGTGCCGGCGCGCCTTGGTCGGCTGTACCGCAATGCAGGCAGCGAAATCGCTTTGCTTGCCACGCTTCCCGGCCTCGGTGGCGGTGCGTTGGCAAAACGCAGCTTGCTTCAGGCGAGCGCCGGTTGGATGTCGCGAATCATGCTTGCGTTTGCCGTGTGCGATGGTGCGGTGCTGCTGCTGGGCGGGAACAGGCCCACGTCGCTGCTGGTTGTTGCCCTGCCGACCCTTGCCGCCATCGCCATGAATTTTGCCCTTGCGTACAATGTGATCGGCGGTTTGCGCATTTCGCCTACCGTCATCGTGGCGTTGTGCGTACTCGGGTTGACGGCGATTTGTTTGACGCCGAGCCTCGCGTTCCTGCAAACGCAGCCGGGCTCTCTGGCCTCGTGGGATTTCGCCGGCGTGGTGGCGGGGAATTGGTTGCTGGTTTTTGTCTTGCTCACGTGGCTGGGGTGGCGCGGGCGCGCGGCGTACCGGCTCCGTCCGCACCCGTTCCTGCTGAATTCGTGAGATGCGCGGGGCGAGGTGCTGTGTCGTCGGCATGGTGGACTGTCGGCGCAATTCAGAAATTTCAAACCTCCGCTGCGTGTATCCTTCCGCAAATGGTCTAGCCGATCCGGCAGGGGGAAATACATGCGCATTCTGGTGATCGAAGATGATGCCCTTGTCGCCGACGGCATGGTGCGCGGGCTTACTCAGAGCGGCTTTGCGGTCGATCGCGTATCGAGTGCGGAAATGGCCGATGCGGCGATGGCGCGCGAGGTGTTCGACTTGCTGCTCGTGGATCTGGGTTTGCCGGGCATGGACGGATTCGAGTTCGTGCGGCGCGTGCGTCGTTCCGGAAAGAGTCTTCCGGTGTTGATCGTCACGGCGCGCGATGGCTTGGCCGATCGCGTCAACGCGCTCGACATCGGCGGCGACGACTATCTGGTCAAGCCGTTCGCCGTGCCCGAATTGGCTGCGCGTTGTCGCGCCCTTGTCCGGCGCAGCAAGGCGGCGGGAAATCCACACGTCGTGGTCGGCGGCCTGCGACTGGATTTGCCGCGACGAGAAGCGCGTGTCGACGACGAGCCGCTCGATTTGACGCCGCGCGAATGGGCCGTGCTCGAATGCCTGGCGCTGCACGTCGGTCAAGTCGTGCACAAAGAACGCTTGCAGCAAGCCGTATCGAGTTGGAGCGACGACATCACGACCAATGCCGTCGAAGTCTATGTCTCGCGTCTGCGCGGCAAGCTCGGCGATGCGGTGGCGGTGCGCACCGTGCGCGGACTGGGCTATCGTCTGGACGAATCTTGAGCCCGGCGGCTGCCGGGGAGGGCGCGCTCGCGCCGCCGTCGATCCGGCGGCGTTTGTTGCTGTTGCTGTCGGCGCCGCTCGCCTTGTTGCTCGCCACCGGCGTGCTGGTCGACTATTTTTCGACCGTGCCGCCGCTGCACGCCGCCTACGATCAGGTGCTTGCCAGTTCCATCGTGGCGGTGACCGCGCATTTGAACATCGGTGCTGACGGCAAGGTGAAATCCGAACTGTCCGATCAGGCGATCGCAGTTTTGCGCGCCGACAATCAGGACGAAATCTATTATCTCGTGCTGGATGCCGAAGGCGGATACGTTGCCGGCGACGAAGGCTTGCCGGTGGCGCCGGAAGGTCCGGAAACGCTTTCATTCGCCTATGCCGAATATCGCAACGTGCCCGTGCGCGTGGCGAGCTATCGCTTGCACAATGCGAGCGGTGTCGTATCGATCAGCGTCGCCGAGACCACCAACAAGCGGCGTGAAGCCGTACGCGGCATGTTGAGTTACATGATCGCGAGTGATGTCGGCCAGTTGCTCGTGACCTTGTCTCTGATCTGGCTCGGCGTGCGCGCAGGATTGCGCCCGCTGCTTGCCTTGCGCGATCAGATCGTGCGCCGCTCCGCGAACGATCTCGCGGCACTCGATGAAGGGCGGGTTCCGGTCGAAGTCCGCCCGCTGACCCAGTCGCTCAATCGCCTGTTCGCCACGGTCGCCGAAGCGGCGAAAGCGCAACACCGCTTTCTCGCCGACGCCGCGCATCAGTTGCGCACGCCGCTGGCCGGTTTGCAGGCACAACTCGAATTGCTGTCGCACGAACTGCAACAACACGGGGCTGCCGATCCCGCCTTGCGCGAGCGTGTGGATCGTCTGCACTCGGGCATGCAGCGGCTCGGACACACCGCCAATCAACTGCTTGCGCTCGCGCGCGCGGAGCCTTCGGCCAACCCGGCCGATGATTTCCGCGCGCTCGACCTGGCCGATCTCGCCAAGGATGGCGTGGCCGCTCATTTCGATCGTGCGCTTGTCGCCCAGATCGATCTCGGCCTGGAAGCGTCGCCTGCGCGTGTGCTCGGCAGCGACTGGCTGTTGCGCGAACTCCTCGCGAATCTCATCGACAATGCGCTCGCTTACACGCCGGCGGGCGGTAGCGTCACCGTCCGTTGCGGCACGATTTCGCCCGATGCCGTGGCGATGCAAAACCACCCAGATTGCGCTTTTCTCGAAGTCGAGGACGACGGGCCCGGCATTCCGGAATCCGAACGTGCGCGCGTGTTCGAGCGGTTCTATCGCCTGCCCGGCAACACGCGTGATGGCAACGGGCTCGGCCTTGCGATCGTCGAGGAGATCGCGCAAGTGCACGCAGGCACGTTGGACATTGCCGCCGGCATGGGCGGGCGTGGTGCGCGGATCCGCCTGACGCTTGCGGCGGGAGAATAAAACCCGGCCTGACGCAGACGGGCGTCGCGATGGAGTTTCTTACTTCGTCGTCAGGCTTTTGTAAGCTTGTTCCAGTATCGTGAACCCCGTAGTGCAGGACTCCCCAGGCCGCTACCCCCGGCCTCTGCATTGCGACCCCGAACGGCCCGCTCTCCCCAGCGGGCCGTTTTTTTCTGCGCCGCAAATGAGCGGGTGCGGGGCTCAGCGCTGACGCGTCGGCACGTTCCAATGTTCGAGGGCGCGGCGCATGCGCGCGCGCCCCAGTTCGATCAAATCATCGGCACGATGGAACTCGTAGAACGCGGCCACGTTGCGCGGAATGCTCACGATCAAGTCGGCCGGTTGCGCGGCGAGTTTGTAGCGCGTGATTGTTTGCTGGACGACATCGAGCGTGCGTGCAAACAATTCCAGCGTGCCCGGATCGGCGGCGTTCGCTGCAATCTTCTTCTCGCGTTTTTCGATCAGGCCATCGATGAAGTTGGCGATCTTGCGTCGCGATGTCGTCGCCGCAAGGCTCGGGTCGTTCGCCGATGCCGAGTCGACATGTTCGTTTGCGGCGAGCGCTTCGTCCATGTCGCCGAAGGTGGCGTCGCGCCGTGCCGCGACATGAGCATCGCCCTCTTCGTCGCCGCCATTGATGTCGATCGCGATGGTGCAATCGGTCAAGTCGCGCAGCGTCGGCGTAACCGGCACTGGGTTGAGCAGGCCGCCATCGACCAGAGTGCGCCCTTCGTAGTGATGCGGACGGAAAATGGTCGGAATCGAAATCGACGCGCGAATCGCATCGAACAGCGGCCCGCGCGAAAACCATACTTCGCGCTGCGCATATAAATCCACCGCCACGGCGGTGTAAGCGATCGACAAGTCTTCGATGCGCACGTCGCCAATCAGGTTTTTGATCTGATTGAGCACACGATCGCCCTTGATGAAACCGCCACCGGACAGCGTCCAGTCGAGCAAACGCAATACGTCGAGGCGTTGCAGGCTGCGCGACCAATCGCGGAAATCGTTGAGCTTGCCCGCGGCGTAGATGCCGCCGACCAGTGCGCCCATCGAGCAGCCGGCGACGCTGCGGATGTCGAAACCTTGCGCGCGCAGCTCTTCAATCGCGCCGATGTGGGCGTAGCCGCGCGCGCCACCCGAGCCCAGCACGAGCGAGACGGTCGGCGCGCCACGCGTGGCGTTCACGCGGGCGCTCCGGCGTAGCCGCCGATGGTCAATTGCAGCAGGATTTTCATCTCCTCGCGCAGGGAAGGCGGCGCGACGACTTCGGCATCCGGCCCGTACTTGAGTACGTCCATGAGCAACTCCTTGGAATTGCTGTACGGCAACTTCAGTTCGTAGCGGCCATCGTCGAGCCATGCCCCCTGCTGCTGTGAATGCCAATGCTCATCGGCAACCCAGCGCGCGGCGTGTGCGGAGAAACGCACGGTCGCGAGATTCTTAGGTGCACCGGAAAAGATGCCATAGCTCGATGCGAGATGTTTGTTCAACCCCTCTTCGTCGTGGTCGACTGCGATGGCATCGAGTACACGCGCATCCCCGATGCGGTCGACGGCGAAACTGCGCAACGCATCGCGACTTTCATCCCAGGCATCCAGATACCAGTTATCGCGATAATGCGTCAGGCGTTGCGGCGAGACGTCGCGCTGCGTGGCCTGATCGGTCGAGCGCGCGCGATAGCGAAACTTGAGGCGCCGCCGTTCGAGCACGGCGCTGGCAACATGCCGGAAGGTCGCCTCGTCAATTTTGCGCGTGCCGGAGCCGATCACGCGGATGCGCTCCAGCGGCATCGCGCGCGCGGCGCCGTCTGCGCGTTGTCCCAGCAGCTTGTCGATGCGCGAGCGAAACGGCGCGAGCGCCGAGGCGAGCACACCGGGGCCGGTGCGGCCGACCAGTTCGTTGAGGGCGAGCAAAGCCTGCAGTTCCTCGCTGGTCAGCCACAGGCCGGGTAGCTCGAAGCGATCGGCTTCGGCAATGGCGTAACGGAATGCCGCCTCGCCCTCGCTTTCGATCGGCGCGCCGAGCGCGTCGCGCAAAAAGGCGATATCGCGATAGGCGGTGGCGCGCGAGCAATCCAATTCGCCGAGCAGGTGCGACAACGTCACCGGATAGCGCGACGCCTTGAGGATGCGGTGCAGGGACAGTATGCGTTCGTAGCGATCCATGCGGCTATGGTACGCGAACTGCGCACGGTTCGCCGGGTCAGGCAGGTGAACCCTCGCATGCCGCGAAGTCTGGCGATGAACGCTATCGAGACAAAGAAAAATATACTTTGCAAACTATGCGACAAAGAATACTTGTTGCTTATTCATGATTCGCGCCTGAATGAACGAACGCTGACGCAAGGCGGCGCCATTATCGTGGGACATAATGCGCACCCCTTCGCGAATCGATTCGCAGAGCCTACAAGGAGACTCGCATGAACAAGACCCTTCTCGCCAGCGCCCTCGCGCTGGCCCTGCCGTTCGCCGCGCACGCGGCCGACGCCAATGACGGAAATTGGCACGGCAGCGGCGAAGCCGGCCTCGCGCTGGCCAGCGGCAACGCCAAGTCGCAGAACCTCAACGCCAAGCTGACCTTGAAGAAAGAAGACGATCTCTGGAAGTACGACTTCTTCCTCGAAGCCCAGCGCAACAAGGGCGACGTGAAGAGCTACACCATCGTGCCGCCGTCGATCCCGGGTGGCGCCTATACCCTCGGCACGACGTCGAGCTATCAGTTGACCGCCAATCGCTACAACGCCGGTGCCTCGGCCGGCTACAAGCTCGACGAGCGTAGCTACGTCGTCGGTGCGTTGCGTTATGAGCACGATGCGTTCTCGCCCTACACCTACCAGTACACTGCCTCGATCGGTTATGGCTACCAGGTGTTGAAGAACGCCGAGAACGAGTTGTCCTTCGAAGTCGGCCCCGGCTACAAGGTCATCCAGCCGATCGCGCCGACGATCGTGAACACCACGGTCAACCCGCCGCTGATCACCAAGGGTGCGCAGCCGGATTCGGAAAGCGGCGTCGTCCTGCGTGGCTTGGTCAACTACAAGCACAACTTCAACGACTCGACCTCGCTGGTGAATACCTTCCTCGTCGAAGGCAATGGCGACAACACTTTCCTGCAAAACGACCTCGGCTTGCAGGTGAAGATGAGCGATCATCTTGCGTTGAAGGCCGGTTACCAGGTGCGTCACAACACCCAGCTGCCGTTCGGCTCGGCGGCGAAAAAGACCGACCAGTTGCTGACGACGAATCTCGTTTACGGCTTCTGAGGTGATTCCGCCCCCGTGCGAATTCCGCGCGGGGGCGGAAAATAATTTGGACGTCTAGCCGTCCATTGCTACACTGCGCGCATGTCGCGCATTCTCGTTTTCCAGCATGTCGCCGCCGAACCGCTCGGCACGCTCGATCCGCTGATCCGCCGCCGCGGGCACCGGGTCAAGTTCGTCAATTTCGAGCGCCAGCCGGAGGCAAAACCTCGTCTGGACCGGTACAAGGGCCTGATCGTGCTCGGCGGGCCGATGAACGTCGAGGATCGCGACCGACGCCCGCATCTGCAAACCGAAATCGAGATCATCCGCGAAGCGTTGGCGCAGAACAAGCCTATCCTCGGCATCTGCCTCGGCGCGCAATTGCTCGCGCACGCACTCGGCGGCAACGTGCGCCGCCACACCACCCGCGAAATCGGCTGGTACGACCTGGCAACGACCGACGCTGGTCGCGCCGATCCCGTGCTCGCACCGCTCGGCGGTGTCGCGCCCGTTTTCCAGTGGCACGGGTATACTTTTTCCATTCCCGAAGGCGCGGCCCATCTCGCCCGCACCGGCCATTGCGAAAACCAGGCATTCCGTCATGGCAGCAATGCCTACGGGTTCCAGTTTCATATCGAGATGGACAAACCGTTGATCGAGCGCTGGCTCAACCTGCCCGCGTATCGCGACGAGTTGATCGCCGCCGGACTCGGCCGCGACGCCGAGTCGATCCGCGCCGACACGCATCCCCGCATCGAAGCGATGCAGGCGATGGCGCACGACGTCTTCAACAACTTCCTCGACCTGATCGGCACGCCCGCACGGCGGCGCCGATCAAGTCCGGCGGTGTAACAAAAACTCGCGCGTCAGCGCGATTTGGTCTGCTGCAATTCGAGCAGCGCGCGCGGTGCGGCGAACGTGTCGGAGCGCGCGTCTTTCCAGAAACTTTGGAACACCGCATGCGCGGGCATGCCGCCGTGCAACAGCGCGCCGGGTTCGAGGTACTGATACAGCGCGGCGAGCGAGCGCACTTCGTTCGGTGAGACGCGGCGGATGATGTGTTCGGGGCCGAGTTGCTCCGGGTGGTGCAGGCCGGCCGCGGCGATCAGTTCTTTCAGCGCCTTGAGCGTATTGTCGTGGAAGTTCTTCACGCGCTCGGCCTTGTCGGGCACGTCGAGTTTTTTCCAGCGTCCGCGATTTTGCGTGGCGATGCCGGTCGGGCAGTGATCGGTGTGGCATTGCTGTGACTGGATGCAGCCGAGCGCGAACATGAAACCGCGCGCGGCGTTGCACCAGTCGGCGCCAAGTGCGAGCGTGCGCGCAAGGTCGAACGCAGTGATGATTTTGCCGCTGGCGCCGAGGCGAATCTTGTCGCGCAGATCAAGGCCGATGAGGGTGTTGTGGATCAACAGCAACGCTTCGCGCAATGGCACGCCGACGTGATCGACAAATTCGGCGGGCGCCGCGCCCGTGCCGCCTTCGCCGCCGTCGACGACGATGAAGTCGGGCAGGATGCCCGATTCCTGCATCGCCTTGGCAATGCCGAACCATTCCCACGGATGGCCGAGTGCGAGTTTGAAGCCGGTCGGCTTGCCGCCGGATTTCTCGCGCAAGAGGGCGACGAATTCGAGCAGGCCGAGTGGCGTCGAAAACGCGCTGTGCGCGGCGGGTGACACGCAATCCTGCCCCATCGGCACGCCGCGTGCCTCGGCGATTTCGGCGCTGACCTTGGCGCCGGGGAGTACGCCGCCGTGGCCGGGTTTGGCGCCCTGCGAGAGTTTGACTTCGATCATTTTTACTTGTGGGTTTTTTGCATTCTCCACAAAGTCATTCAGACTGAAGCTGCCGTCCGGATTGCGGCAACCGAAGTAACCGGAGCCGATCTCCCAACAGATATCGCCGCCCATCTCGCGGTGGTAACGCGACATCGAGCCTTCGCCGGTGTCGTGATAAAAGCCGCCGCGGCGTGCGCCGTCGTTGAGCGCGCGGATGGCGTTGGCGCTCAACGCGCCGAAACTCATGGCAGAGATATTGAACACGCTGGCCGAGTACGGCTGCGCGCATTGCGCGCCACCGATGACGATGCGGAAATCGTGGCTGTCGATTTTCGCCGGCGCGAGCGAATGGTTGATCCACTCGTAGCGTGTGGCGTACAGGTTCAACTCGCTACCGAATGGGCGCTTGTCCTCGACGTTCTTCGCGCGCTGGTACACGAGCGTGCGCTGCGCGTGCGAGAACGGCACTTCTTCGGTGTCGGATTCGACCACGTATTGGCGCAGCATCGGTCGGAAGAATTCGAAAAACGTGCGGATGTGGCTCGTGATCGGAAAGTTGCGTCGCAGGGTCGAGCGCGTCTGGGCGAGATCCCACACGCCGGTCAGGGTCAATGCGCCAAAGAGGGCGCTGCCCCACCGCCAGAAAGCGCCGTTGGCAAACAGAACGAGAGAGGCGACGAGCAGCAGCAAGCACAAGGCGAACGGCACATAGCGGGATGGCAGCATGATGAGCGTTTCGTCGTGGACGTTCGCGCGAGCATACGCCGCAGGCAATGAGGAATGCGAGCAAGTGGGCGGCTGACGTACACTTGGCGAGTGAATCCGCCCATCCCGCCCAAACAACGTCGCCGTCCGCGAATCAAGCCGAATCCCGTCGCGCAGGATGGGTTGCCATTGCCCGTTCCCGGCAAGAAGTCGCCGAAAGCCGCCGCGTCGGTCGTCGCATCTCGACACCCCGATTCCAGCGCGCGATCGAAGAAGATCGCCCCGGGCGCGCTCGGGGCCGCGAATGCGGCATCCGGAGGGGCTGCGTGGTGGAACCGCATCGACTGGGCGCGAGTGCGCGAACGCGTCTTCGAGTACGCCCGACTGGCGCGCATGCACAAACCGATCGGAGCGGCGCTGTTGCTTTGGCCAACATGGTGGGCACTATGGCTGGCCGCCGGCGATTTTCCGCCGCTGGCAACGCTGCTGATTTTCACCCTCGGCGTGTTTCTCATGCGCTCGGCCGGCTGCGTCATCAACGACTACGCCGACCGCAAGCTCGATCCCGAGGTCAAGCGCACGCGCGAGCGCCCCATCGCCGCCGGCAGCGTGGCACCGCACGAGGCCCTCGCCGTGTTCGCCGCGTTGGTGGCGCTCGCCTTCGTGCTGGTGCTGTTCACCAACCGCTTGACCATCGAGTTGTCTTTCGTCGGTGCGTTTCTTGCCGTGAGCTATCCTTTCACCAAACGCTACACGCATCTGCCGCAGGTGTATCTCGGCGCGGCGTTCGGTTGGTCAATCCCGATGGCATTCGCCGCGGTGACGAATTCGACCCCGCCCCTGTGTTGGCTGCTGTTTCTCGGCAACGTGCTGTTCTCCACGATCTACGACACCGAATATGCGATGGTCGATCGCGACGACGATCTGCGCGTCGGCGCGAAGTCGACCGCGATCCTGTTCGGCGAGGCGGACTTGCCCATCCTTGGCGTGTTGATGGCCACTTTTTTGCTGACGATGACTCTTGTCGCCCAGCGCGG
>JAFEFR010000011.1 GCA_018240485.1 Pseudomonadota bacterium | reverse complement strand
TGTGTCGCGAGCATGTGGACGAAGTGTTGCGCGTCGACACCGACGCGTTGTGCGCGGCGATCAAGGACGTGTTCGCCGACACCCGCAGCATGCTCGAACCGGCCGGCGCGCTCGCCGTCGCCGGCGCCAAACAGTACGCCGAACGCGAAAACCTGCGCGGCGAAACCCTGGTCGCGATCGCCAGCGGCGCCAACCTCAATTTCGATCGCCTGCGTTTCGTCGCCGAACGCGCCGAAGTCGGCGAGGCGCGCGAGGCGCTGTTCGCGATCACGATCCCCGAGGAGCGCGGCAGCTTCCGCCGCTTCTGCGCCCTGCTCGGCGCACGCAGCATCACCGAGTTCAACTACCGCATCGGCGACACGAAGCGTGCACGGCTGTTCGTCGGCGTGCAGATCCGCGACCGCGATGAGCCGGCGCGCATCGCCGAAGCCTTCGCGCACGGCGGCTTCGAAGCACTCGATTTGACCCATGACGAGCTGGCCAAGCTGCACCTGCGCTACATGATCGGCGGCCGCGGCGATCTCGCCACCGACGAGCTGCTCTACCGTTTCGACTTTCCCGAGCGCCCCGGCGCGCTCGCGCGTTTCCTCGACGCGCTCGACCCGGCCTGGAACATCAGCCTGTTCCACTACCGCAATCACGGCGCCGACTACGGTCGCATCCTCGTCGGCATCCAGGTGCCACCGGGCGACCGCGCCGCGTTTGCCGATTTCCTCGCAAGGCTCGGCTACGCGTATCGCGACGAGAGCGACAATCCGGCGTATCGGCTGCTGCTGCGCCAAGTCGATGCGTGATGGGATTCGCCAGATCCAAGGCCACGAAGCGACGGTTGGCATTCTTGCCCAAACCTCGGTAGCGCGCTTTGCTGAACCCCCACAGCCGCCTCACCACTGCCAACCCACGCTCGACCCGTGTCCGAATCCACGACTTGTTGCAGCCGCGCGAACGCTCGACATCGTCGACTTCACCGTGCTTGCGGGTGCGTTGGTTGATTAAGTTTTTCGCGTGCGGCGCGTGCTCTCGAATCGGAGCTTTTTGACTGACATCGATGCTGTCGCCAGATACCCATCGCTCAGTACGCACGAAAGCCAAGCGGCATCCCGCTGCCGAGCAGCACATGGAAACCCCAGGCGCTGAATCAGACCGCGTCAAAGCCTGCTTGCGTGACCTTCGCATCAAGTATGCTGCTTGGTACTGTTCAAGGGCCTGATCAATGAGGTCGCTGGCATGGCCGACGAGAGTGCATTGCTGGATCGAATGAGCGAGCTCGACCGTGCGCTTGTCGCGGCGGTCAAGGGCATCAAGCTGCTCGGTGTCGTGAGCTGGCCGGCATCGGTGCAGGCGCAGTTTCTGTCCGGATGGCAGCGAAAAAGTCCACTTTTTCCCAAAGTGGATTATGCGAAAACCGATCATTCCACCGCGCGCGAGGCATTGCACGACATCTTCCTCGCCGCCGACGCGAAACATCCGCTCGGCGACTATCTGCGTCGCACCGCACAATCGTGGATTTACGCCACCGAACTGCTCGACGCCGCCGGTACGCCAGCCATTACCGAGCATTCGGTGCGTCTGTTCGGCCGCCCCGGCGATTGCCTGCCGGGCGGCACGGTGAGCAATCTCGATGCGGCACGCCATTTCATCGAGATCGCCGACGAGCTGGGTGGCGAGCTCGACGTCCAAGATGCCACGCCACGTCTGTCGGCCGAAGCGCTGCGCTCGGAGTTGCAACACGAAATCGATGCGTTCTTCACCCACGACCCGGTGCGCGTCGAACTCGATCCGGATTTGACCGCCAAGGCCGCCGCCGGCCCCACGCGCATCCGCCTGCGCGCAGGGGCGAGCTTTTCCATCGGCGATCATCATCAATTGCTCCAGCACGAAGCCTTCGTGCACACATTGACCGCACTGAACGGGCGCAACCAGCCGCATCTGAAATCGCTTGCCCTCAATTCGCCGCGGATCACGGCCACGCAAGAAGGCCTGGCGACATTCGCCGAATTGATGTCGGGTGCAATCGACATCGATCGCCTGAAACGCATCTCGCTGCGCATCGTGGCGATCGACAAGGCGCTCGATGGTGCGGATTTCATCGACGTCTTTCGCTTTTTCCTGGAATCAGGACAAACCGAAGCCGATAGCTTCGCCTCGGCGATGCGCGTGTTTCGTGGCGCACCGTTGAGCGGCGGCGCGGCGTTCACCAAGGACACGGTGTATCTACATGGCCTGTTGTCCGTGCACACGTTTTTCCGCTGGGCATTGCGGCACGGAAAATTCGCACTGTGTCGCAATCTGTTCGCCGGCAAGATGACTTTGCGCGATGCAATCGCGTTCGAGCCCTGGTTCGATTCGCACTATCTCGCGCCGCCGGCGTATATTCCGCCGTGGGTGCAGAATGCGCACGGCCTCGCCGGGTCGCTCGCGTTTTCGCTGTTCGCCAACCGTATCCGCCTCGATCGCGTCGCGGCGGACGATCTGGCGTTGGGCGTTTGATCGCACGACCGCACGGCTTTCTGCCTTTTCGATCGGAGGACATCTCATGCAAAAACAGATTTTCGCAGCCTTCATGGCGATGAGCGGCACGCTGGTCGCCGCCGAACCCGCCGCAACGATTCCGCAGAACGTGTTGACCGATGTCGTGGCGTGGCGGCGCGACTTCCATCAGCATCCGGAGTTGTCCAACCGCGAGACGCGTACCGCAAAAATCGTCGCCGACGAGCTGAAAAAACTCGGCTACACCGTGCGCACCGGCATCGCGCACACCGGTGTCGTCGGTGTCATCAAGGGCGGCAAGCCGGGGCGCAAGCTGGCGATTCGTGCGGACATGGATGCCTTGCCAGTGATCGAGCAGGTCGACCTGCCGTTTGCTTCGAAAGCGACCGGCGAATACCTCGGCAAAACCGTCGGCATCATGCACGCCTGCGGCCATGACGCACATACGGCGATGCTGCTCGGCCTTGCCGAAATGTTCGCCCAGATGAAAAACGAGATGCCGGGCGAGGTGATGCTGATCTTCCAGCCAGCGGAGGAAGGCGCACCTCAGGGCGAGCAAGGCGGCGCTGCGCAAATGGTCAAGGAAGGCGTGTTCCGCGACTTCCATCCCGACGCCGTATTCGGCATGCACGTGGTCAGCGCGTACAACGTCGGCAAGGTCGCGATTCGCCCGGCCGGTGCGATGGCCAGCTCGGATACCTTCCAGATGACCGTGCACGGCAAGCAGTCGCACGGCGCGGTGCCGTGGAAGGGCATCGATGCGGTGCTCACCGCCGCCGAAATCGTCACCGCCGCGCAGGCCATCGTCAGCCGCCAGCTCGACATCAACCTCGCGCCGGCCGTACTCACTTTCGGCACGATCAACGCCGGGTCGCGGTTCAACATCGTCGCCGAGAAGGCCGAACTGGCCGGCACGATCCGCACCTTCGACGAAGGCATGCGCGCGCAGATCAAGACCCGCCTGACCCAGATCGCCGAGCACGTGGCCGCGGCCAACGGCGCGACGGTCGAAGTGCATCTGCCGCAGACCGACGAGGACCGCAACCCGGTCAACTACAACGACCCGGCGTTGACCGCGCGCGTGCGCGCCAGCCTGGAAAAAGCGCTCGGCAAGGACCACGTCATCGAAGCCGAACGCTGGACTGCGTCCGAGGATTTCCCCTACTTCGGCATCGCCGCCAAGGCGCCATCGGTCTACTTTTTCGTTGGCGTCACTCCGGCCGGACAGGACGCCGCCGCCGCACCGATCAACCACTCGCCGAAATTTTTCGTCGACGAAGGTGCCTTGCCGGTCGGCATCGCGGCGATGCGGCAGGCGAGCCTGGATTTTCTGTCGGGAACGTGACGGGTTGCCGTGGGCGGTGGCATGTCGCGCTTGTCGTTACAATGGCGCGATGACTGAAAGCGATTCCGGCAACGTGGCGAGGGCCGTCGAAGCCTTGAAGTCGGGCGGCGTGATCGCCTACCCGACCGAGGCCGTATTCGGATTGGGTTGCGATCCGCTCGATGAGGCCGCGGTGACGCGCGTGTTTGCGCTCAAGCAGCGCCCGCCAACGCAGGGCGTGCTGTTGATCGCAGCCGACTTCGCCCAAGTCGAGCCGTTCATCGATCTGCGCGACACATCGAAGGCCGCGATCGCGCGCGCGCAAACGACGTGGCCCGGCCCGCATACGTGGATTTTTCCACGTTCGCAGACAACGCCGACGTGGCTTGCGCGGGGGCACGCCGGCATTGCCCTGCGCGTGACCGCGCATCCGCTTGCGGCTGCGTTGTGTCGAGCGTTCGGCGGCGCGCTCGTATCGACCAGCGCGAACCGCCACGGCGAGCCGCCGGCGCGCAGTGCGGAGGCGGTTCGGGCTGCATTTGGCGACGAGCTGGCCTATATTCTGGCCGGAGAAACCGGCGGGCAGGCGCGACCGACGCCCATCCGCAACGCCGTGAGTGGCGAGGAAATCCGGGGTTAACGCAAGCGTGCCTCGGGCGGCACGGATTTGTGATCGAAAAGCCGGGGGGAAAGGAGCCAGAGGGGAACAACATGTCGGTCGTATTCAAAAACACGCCATCACCGGGAACGCAAAAACGCATTCCATTACTCGCCGAGCCGGATCTCGATCGCGTCTTCGCTCGTCGCGGCGAGCGCGAGATTCGGGTTGCGGAATTTCTGGCCGACGTCGGCACGCTCGCTGCGACATTGCCCGAAGCGAACCATGCGCTCAACCTGTGTACGCAGCGCTATCGTTTTCTGGTCGCATTCTGCGCCGCTGCCGTGGCCAATCAGACGACGCTGTTGCCGCCCTCACGCGCACCGAAGTTGCTGGCGGAAATGGTTCGCGCCTATCCGCACCACTACGCGCTCGTCGATGAGGATGAAGCGCCGCCGGTCGCGCGCACGCTGGATGTGCGCGCAGCACTCCGGACGACGTATTGCAGCCCCATCGCCGCCGACGCATCGATTGCGGCCGACCAGATCGTCGCCATCGGCTTTACCTCGGGTTCGACCGGGGCATCGAAAACGAATCGCAAAACCTGGGGCGGATTTTGCGCATCGAGCGCACGCAATCATCTTGCCTTGGGCGACCTCGGCGGAACCGCCAATATTCTCGCCACCGTGCCGCCGCAGCACATGTTCGGCATGGAATTGTCGGTGCTGTTGCCGCTGCGCTCTTCAATGGCAATCGAAGATGCGCAACCGTTGTTGCCGGCGGATGTCGCCGCCACCCTTGCCGCCATGCCGGCGCCGCGCGTGCTGGTGACGACGCCGTTCCACCTGCGCGCCCTGGTCGAATCCGGCGTGATGCTGCCGCCGCTCGCCACCATCGTTACCGCAACCGCCCCCCTGTCGGTCGAATTGGCTGCCGCCGTCGAGCAGCGTTTTGCCACGCGCGTGACCGAATTGTTCGGTTCGACCGAAACCTGCGTCATTGCGCAACGCCGCACGGCGCTTGCCGCTGCGTGGACGCTATACGAGGGCGTCGAGCTGCATTCGCAGCCCGACGGCACGCTCGTCGAAGCGGCGTATTTTTCCGAGCCAACCGTGCTGCAAGACATCGTCGAACTGCTGCCCGGGCGGCAGTTCCACTTGCGCGGTCGCAGCAGCGATTTGCTCGACATCGCCGGCAAGCGCGCCTCGTTGGCCGACCTGACGCGGCGCCTCACTGCCATTGAAGGCGTCGTCGATGGCGTGGTGTTTCAACTCGATGCGGGAGAGAATGCAGCGTGCGATCGCGGCGTACGCCGGCTTGCCGCACTGGTCGTCGCGCCGACGCTCAATGAGGCGCAAATTCTCGATGCGTTGCGCGCCTCGATCGATCCGGTTTTTCTGCCGCGACCGCTGCGCCGGGTCGCCGCCTTGCCGCGCAATGCCGCCGGAAAACTGCCGCGCGAGGCGTTGCTGGCGGCACTGTGACGCACCGATCGCGCGTTCTCACCAGCCAAAAACTTTGTACTGGACGGGTGTCACACCACCCATGCTGTGCATGTCCGGCGGCATCGGACCTTTGTAGTTCGGATCGACGTACCATTTTTCCGAACCGGTTTCCTTGGACTTGAAATACTGGGCGAAAATCTTGCCGTGCTTGCGATACTCGGTGATGGTCTCGTTGCCCTCCTGACGCACGGTGATGACGGGCAGTTCGGTCGCATCGGCGGCTTTCTGCACCTCCGGCGGCAGCCCCGGGCTGTCGAATTTCTTCTCGGGTTCGGGTGGTAACGCCGGTACGGGTTGTGCGGCACGACGCTGGGCCTCGAGCGCGTCGGCGCGGGCCTGTGCGTCGGAGTTCGCGATCGGCACGGTTTTTGTGCCGTTCGTTACGGGCACCGGCGATGCCGTTGCGGGCTCGTCCATGGCCGGCGGTGGCTGCACGGGCGGCAGGCCATCGTCGTTTTTCGGTGGGTTCTGGGCGTGGGCTTGGGCGGCGATCACTCCACAAGCGAGCAGGATGGAAAGCAGGATACGCATGATTTCACTCCCTCGGGGTGTTTGTGGCGAGCATAGCAAAGCGCGCATGAAGTCGACATGAAACGGAGCACGTTTGTGCGGAGGCGCAATTGCAAATCGAGCCGCGCTGGCCCAAGCTCACGGCCCCGAGGAAACCCGTCGTACGCATGCCCGCCCAGACCCTGACCTTGATCGACGGCTCCGGCTATCTGTTCCGTGCGTTCCACGCGTTGCCGCCACTGAGCAACCGCACGGGCGAGCCGACTGGCGCGTTGTTCGGTGTGTTCAACATGTTGCGCGCCACATTGAAGGCGCGCCCCGACTATGCCGCCTTCGTCGTCGATGCATCGGGGCCGACGTTTCGCGACGCGTTGTATCCGGACTACAAAGCGCATCGCCCGCCGATGCCGGACGACCTGCGTGCGCAGGTCGAGCCCATGCTGCGATTGGTCGCCGCACTGGGATTTCCGATCCTGCGCGTGCCGGGCGTCGAGGCCGACGATGTCATCGGCACGCTGGCGACGCAAGCCGCACGGCAAGGCATCGACGTCACCGTTTCGACGGGCGACAAGGACATGGCCCAGCTCGTCGATGCGCACATCAAACTCGTCAACACGATGACGAACACGGTCCTGGATGAAGCCGGCGTGGTGGAGAAATTCGGCGTCCGCCCCGATCAGATCGCCGACTATCTCGCGCTGATGGGCGATGCGGTGGACAACGTGCCCGGCGTGGAAAAGTGCGGGCCGAAGACGGCGGCGAAATGGTTGGCGGAGTACGCCACGCTCGATGGCGTGATCGCCCATGCCGATGACATCGGCGGCAAGATCGGCGAAAACCTG
Organism: Pseudomonadota bacterium; assembly: GCA_018240485.1. Classification (GTDB taxonomy): domain Bacteria; phylum Pseudomonadota; class Gammaproteobacteria; order Xanthomonadales; family Rhodanobacteraceae; genus Rudaea. The sequence continues at coordinate 1,818 of JAFEFR010000011.1, read as the reverse complement.
CGTCGCGCGCTGCCGCAATTGCAGCTGTCACGTGCGCTGACCATCATCAAGACCGATGTTGCGTTGGATCAGACACCCACCGATTTGGTTTTGCGCGCCCCGGATACGGACATACTGCGCGACTTCTATGCACGTTACGAATTCAATGCGGCGTTGAAGGAACTTGAAGCGAGAATCGGGAATCGGGAATCGGGAATCGCAAAAGACGCATCGGCCAAGCCCGATTCGATGGTGAGGAACGACGAATTGCCTGAGCGAAGCGCGGCGGCGGATTCGACGATTGCCGAACCCCACCCTGTGCGCTGCGCGGGAAACTACGAACTCGTCCTCACCCGGGATCACTTCAGAACCTGGCTGGGCAAGCTCGAAGTGGCGCCGCTGATTGCCTTCGACACGGAAACCACCGGCCTCGACCCGATGCGCGCGGAAATCGTGGGCGTGTCGTTCGCCATCGAACCGGGACATGCGGCGTATGTTCCGCTGGCGCACGACTATGCCGGCGCACCGACGCAGCTGGATCGCACCGAGGTGCTCGATGCGCTTCGCCCCATTCTGGAAAACGATAAAAAGTATAAATTGGGCCAGCACATCAAGTACGACATGAACGTGCTGTCGAACTACGCCATCGCGATGCGTGGCGTGCGTTACGACTCGATGCTCGAATCCTACGTGTGGAATTCGTCGAGCAATCGCCACGACATGGACACGCTGGCGAAAAAATACCTTGGCATCGACACGATTCATTACGAAGATGTGGCCGGCAAAGGCGCCAAACAGATTCCATTCGCCCAGGTCGAGGTGCGCCGCGCCGCCGACTACGCGGCCGAGGATGCCGACATCACCCTGCGCTTGCATGAAGCGTTGTGGGCAAAGCTGGAAACCGAGCCGCGCCTGCAGAAGGTGTTCGAGGACATCGAAATGCCGCTCGTGCCCGTGCTCGCGCGCATGGAGCAGACCGGCGTTCTCGTCGATGCCGACAAACTGCGCCAGCAAAGCCACGAGTTGAGCAAGCGCATGCTTGAACTGCAACAGCGCGCGTTTGAGGTCGCCGGGCGGCACTTCAGCCTCGACTCGCCCAAGCAGTTGCAGGCGTTACTGTACGACGAGTTGAAACTGCCGGTGTCGATCAAGACGCCGACCGGGCAGCCGTCGACCAATGAAGAGGCACTCGAAGCGCTCGCCGACCAACATGAGTTGCCGCGATTGATCCTCGATTACCGTTCGCTGGCAAAACTGCGCTCGACCTACACCGAGAAGTTGCCGCAGGCCATCAACCCACGCACCGGTCGCGTACACACGAGCTATCACCAAGCGGTCGCTGCGACGGGGCGGTTGTCCTCGAACGATCCGAATTTGCAGAACATCCCGATTCGTACCGAGGAAGGCCGACGCATTCGCCAGGCGTTCGTTGCACCGCCGGGATACAGGGTGCTTGCTGCCGACTACTCGCAGATCGAACTGCGCATCATGGCGCACCTGTCGGGCGATCCGGGCCTGCTCGCGGCGTTTCACGGCGGGCAGGACGTGCACCGCGCCACCGCCGCCGAAGTGTTCGGCGTGCCGCCCGAGCAGGTCGATGCGAACCAGCGCCGCGCGGCCAAGGCGATCAACTTCGGCCTGATGTACGGCATGAGTGCCTGGGGCCTCGCGCGCCAACTCGGCATCGAGCGCGGCGAAGCGAACGACTATGTCAAACGCTACTTCGAGCGCTATCCCGGCGTGCGCGACTTCATGGAGCGCACGCGCGAGCAGGCGCACCGCGATGGCTTCGTCGAAACCCTGTTCGGTCGGCGTCTGTATCTCAACGAAATCCACTCG
>JAFEFR010000119.1 GCA_018240485.1 Pseudomonadota bacterium | reverse complement strand
GCCGAGCGATTCCGCCGCCGCCTCCCAACGGTGTTCGAGTGGGACGTCGAAGAGAATACGAGCGTCGGCATCGGCGGTCAGCCAGGCGTTCTGTTTGATTTCGTTTTCGATCTGGCCGGCGGCCCAGCCGGCATAGCCGAGGGCGACGAGCGCTCGCCGCGGGCCGTGGCCTTCGGCCATCGCGGCGAGCACATCGCGCGAAGTAGTCATGCAAAGCGTCTCGGAAATCCGGTACGACGACTCCCAGTTTCCCTCGGCGGAATGCAGCACGAAACCCCGTTCCGGCTGTACCGGGCCGCCGATCAATACCGGCGTGTCCTCCACGGTCGCGTGTTGTGGCTTGATGCCCATCTGCACGAGCACGTCGCCGAGCCGGTATTCGGACAGGCGGTTGATCAACACGCCCATTGCGCCATCCGCAGAATGCTGGCAAATCAATGCCACGCCGCGCACGAAATCAGGATCGCGCATGTTCGGCATGGCGATCAAAAATCGATTGGCGAAAGTGGTGATGGGGAACATGCGAGGATTGTACTCGCCGATCGGGCCCGCGCGCCGGAGAGAGTCAATGGGTTTTCAGAGATTGTCCGGGCAGAAATTCCCACGTACGGGTGATGTACAACTCGTCATAGTTGACGTGCGCAGGCAGGGGGGGGAATGGCGCGGCAAGCCGAACGATGCGGATCGCGGCTTCATCGAGCAGCTTGAATCCGCTGCTCTGCACGATATCGGCGCTGGCGAGGCTGCCGTCGCGCCTGATGCCGACGGTCAACATGAGGCTGAGCGTCTTGTCGTTCTGCAGCTGTCGGCGGCGAGCTTCATCCGGATAGTTGAGATTGCCGATGCGTTCGATGCGTGCGACCCAGCCGAATTGGTAGGCTGCATCGGCGGCTTCCTTCGTGTTTGCCGAAATGTATTTCTTGCGCGGGCGTTTGGCGTAGAGGCGATTGTCGTCGTGCAGCTCGTTCGCCAGACGCGCCATTTCGAGCTTGCGATCGATTTGCGCGCGCGGATCGGGTTCGGCGGTATCGGGCCGTTCGGTCGCCTGCGTTTGCGTGCGTACGGCAAAATCGGATTTTTTCTGCGTCAGCACCTCGCGCTCGCTCGCGGGTTGCGGTTCGCGCGCACCGACCTCCAGCGGCATTGGCGCAACGCCCGGCTGGAGTTTGGGAATGGGCGCGGAAATGATATCGGTCGGACGGACCGCTTTCTCGTTCGTGCCGCCGCCTTCGTTGTTCGCGTTGGCGATGAAATCGGCTTTTTCCGGCTTCTTGCCACTCGCCGACTGCACCAGAATCACGTCGAGCGAAGGCAGGCTGGGCGCCGGTTTGGCATAGTCGAATGTCAGTCCGAGCACGATGATCGCGTGAACGATGATCGAAAACAGCAGGGTTACGCTGAGGCGCTCGCCGCTGGCGGAGGTGGGCGTGCTCACGCAGATGCGGGGCCGCGTTCGATGGCGTCGAACAACTGGCCGGCGATATTGAGGCCGAATTGCGCATCGAGCTCGCGAATGCAGGTCGGCGAGGTGACATTGATCTCGGTGAGCCAGTCCCCGATCACGTCGAGACCAACGAAGCGCATGCCGCGCCGCACCAGTTCCGGGCCGACCTGGGCGGCGATCCAGCGGTCGCGTTCGGACAACGGCCGACCTTCGCCCTTGCCGCCGCGTGCCAGATTGCCGCGAAACTCGTCGCCTTGCGGCATACGCGCAAGTGCGTAGGGCACGGGTTCGCCGTCGATCAGCAGGATCCGTTTGTCGCCGGCCTTGATTTCAGGGATGAATTTCTGCGCGACGGCGAATTCACGGCCTTCGTGGGTCAGCGTTTCGAGAATGACGTTGAGGTTCGGATCATCGCCGGAACTGAGGAAAATGCTGCGTCCGCCCATGCCGTCCAGCGGCTTCAGCACGACCTTGCCGTGCTCGCGAGCGAAACGTTTCAGTTCGTCGGCGGCACGGGCGACGAGAGTTGGCGCGAGGCACTGCGGAAAATGCAGGGCGAACAGTTTTTCATTCGCGTCGCGCAGCCCGCGTGGATCGTTGATCACTTGCGCACCGCCGGCCTGGGCGAGTTCGAGCACCATCGTGTCGTAAAGAAACTGCGCATCGAATGGCGGATCCTTGCGTGCGAGGATCACATCGACGCTTCGCAAATCGAGCCATTGCGCCGCATCCAGGCTGAACCAGTTCTGCGGCGCCTCGCGAACCCGAAGCGGGGCTGCGTGCGCCCAAGGCTCCGCACCGCGCAGGGCGAGACTGCCGTGAGTGAGATAGAGCAACCGATAGCCGCGCCGCTGCGCCTCCAGCAGCATGGCGAACGTGGAGTCCTTCTTGATGTGGATGGACTCGATCGGGTCCATCAGCACGGCCAAGGTTGTGGTCATCGGTCGCTGCGCCGCAAAGAAGGAGGACGGGGGCGAACCGTTAAAGGTTCGTTGAAAACTGTGACTCGCATCACGCGTTATTCGGAAATCGCATGTCTATACTAGCATCGACTGGAACGGGGGCTTGCAGGGAAACGGCAGCATGCGGCATCGACGATGCCGGCACGCGACGTGTGCCATGACGCTCCGTTGAATGAACCGCTTGACAGGGGCTCGTGCTTGATATTAAACGGCACGCTGGTTCGAACGTGCCTTTTTTCGTGCGATCCGATTCGGGCGCACGGGGTGGGGTCATCGGTTCATTGCCCGGTCGCTGTGTCTTGAAAGCGGCGAGTCGGCGCAATGTGGAGGAAAGCGCGTGGAAGAATCTGCAAGTGGGCTGGAATTGGCGGGTTTGCGCGTCATGGTCATCGACGATTCGAAGACGATACGCAAAACCGCAGAAATGCTGTTGAAGAAAGAAGGCTGCGAGGTAATCACGGCGGTCGATGGCTTTGAGGCGTTGGCAAAAATTGCGGATCATCGTCCGCAAATCATCTTCGTCGACATCATGATGCCGCGACTCGACGGTTATCAGACTTGCGCCTTGATCAAGAACAACCAGACGTATCGTGCGACGCCCGTGATCATGCTGTCGTCGAAAGACGGTTTGTTCGACAAGGCGCGTGGACGTGTGGTTGGCTCGGAAGAATATCTGACCAAACCATTCACGCGCGAAGAGCTGCTTGGTGCCATCCGCCGTCACGTCGTGGCGGCCTGAGTTCGCGCAACAAGCACCCTTTCCCGGAGAGCACAGACGCATGATCAACCCGGTGAAATCTCCTTTCGAGATACTCGTCGACTACGAACGTGGCAGCCAGGCGCATCCCGATGCGCAGGCCATCGCCGCGCAGGCTGCCGTGGCAGCGAACCTGTGGCGCGGCGTCGGGTTTCGAGTCGGCGACCGCAAGCTTGTATCGAGTTTGACCGAGATCGTGGAAATCCTGTCGTTGCCCGAGGTCACGCGCGTGCCGGGGGCGTGCGATTGGATGCTCGGCGTGGCCAGCGTGCGCGGCAACCTCATTCCGCTTGTCGATTTGAAAGGGTTCGTGACGGGCGAGGCGACGCACGTCAGCGATACCAGCCGCGTCATTCTCGTGCGGCAAAGCGGCGGCAGCGTCGGCTTGCTCGTCGACGAAGTCGTCGGTCAACGCAACTTCAGCGCCGAGCAACGCACGCCGGCGATGCGGGATCAGGATGGATTTACGCGCTACATCGTCGAGCGTTACTCGCTCGGCGATACCCGGTGGGAACAGTTCAGCATGGCGGCGCTGGTGCGCGCAGGCGAATTTTCGCAGGCGGCATAGGTGCTCGCATGAGGCGGTCGGGGGTGCCCGGCTTGTGGTGTATGGAATGCAGCAACGAGGTGGCGTTAGATGAGTACAGGGGCAGGTAGCGGCGCCGAGCGCACGGGCGGGTTCAATGGCTTGCTGGTGGCTTTGCTTGTCGTCAGCATCATCGTGGCGGTGGTCGATTTCATGTACTTGTCGATCACGGCGGGTCAGGACGCCCAAGCGAGTGCGTTGGTCACGCGCGTGCAGGTCTTGTCGCAACAACTCTCGCGACAGAGCAACGACGCGGCAGGCGGCAACCTCGACGCATTCGCAAGTCTGAAGCACACGCGCGACACGATCGCCGATCTGTTCGTGCGCTTGAAGAAGGGCGATGCGCGCACCGGCATGCGCGGTTACGCGGACGCGTCCTCGCTCAAAACCGATTTTGCCGAAATCGATCAGGCCTGGGATCAGCTTTCCGCCGATGCGGCCAAAGTGCTCGATAGTCAGGAGCAGGTGCTCAGTACCGCCGCGAATACGGACGAGTTCAATCGCAAGACCGCCGTGCTCAATTCGCGCATGGACGAAGTGGTGAAGATTCTGACCGAGCGCGGCGCTTCGGGCACGCAAGTGATGATCGCCTCACGCCAGATGTTGTACGCAGACCGCATGCAACGCCGCGCACAGGCAATCGTCGCCGGCGGTGAGGATTCGCCCTCTGCGGCCGCCGGTTTGCAGCGCGATTCGCAGTTTTACGGCGTCGTACTCGCCGGCCTCATCAATGGCAATGCCGATCTCAACGTCAAGGCGATCGACAACGCCAATGCGAGAGAGATTCTCAACGACATCAACAAGCAGTGGGTCGATCTGGCGCCGCAGGTGACCAAACTGTTCGAGGCTGCGCCGACGCTGCAAGCAGTCAAGCAAGCCGCCGACAAGGCGTCGATCGATAGCCAAACCTTGTTGTTCAAGGCGGATCCGCTGTCCGAACACATCGCCGCGCTCGGTACCAAACGGCCGTTCCCGAACCTGTGGATCGGTCTCGTTGCCGCCGCGCTTTCGATCTTCCTCGTGTTGTTCCTGGCGCTCAAACTGTTCCGTGACCAGCGTGCGCGTCTGGCGTCGAGTGCGGAGGTGAACAAGCGCAACGAAACGGCGATTCAGCGCCTGCTCGATGAAATGGGTTCGCTTGCCGACGGCGACCTGACGGTAAAGGCGACGGTGACCGAGGATTTCACCGGCACCATCGCCGACGCCGTGAACTACGCGATCGACGCCCTGCGCTCGCTCGTCACCACGATCAATGAAACCTCGGTGCAGGTCGCAGCGGCAGCCAACGAAACACAGGCCACGGCCTTGCACCTGTCCGACGCGGCCGAGCATCAGGCGCGGCAGATCACCAGCGCGTCGGGCGCGGTGAACGAAATCGCCGCCTCCGCGCGCGACGTGTCGAAGAGTTCGTCGGACATCGCCGACGTGGCGCAGAACTCCGCGCGTATCGCTGGCAAGGGCGCTTCGATCGTGCGTCAGACGATCGCCGGGATGGATTCGATTCGCGAGCAGATTCAGGACACATCCAAGCGCATCAAGCGGCTTGGCGAATCCTCGCAGGAAATCGGCACGATCGTCGAACTCATCAACGACCTGTCCGAACAAACCAACATTCTCGCGCTCAACGCGGCGATTCAGGCGGCGTCGGCTGGCGAAGCGGGCCGCGGTTTTGCAGTCGTCGCCGACGAAGTGCAGCGACTCGCCGAGCGAGCGTCCGCGGCGACACGACGCATCGAAACCCTGGTCAGCGCGATTCAGGTGGATACCAACGAAGCGGTTTCTTCGATGGAGCAGACGACCAGCGAAGTGGTCAGTGGCGCTCGACTTGCCGAACAGGCAGGTACGCAGCTCGGCGAAATCGAGAGCGTTTCCGGCAACCTCGCCGAATTGGTCAAGAACATCGCGGTTACCGCCCAGCGTCAGTCGAGCGACGTCGCCGGCGTGTCGGCGACGATGAATGTCATTGCCGACATTACCGCGCAGACCGCCTCCGGTGCGAGTCACACCGCCGAGTCGGTCGGTAACCTCGCTCAGTTGTCGTCCGACCTGCGTCGTTCGGTCGCCGACTTCAAGCTGCCGGATTGATGGTGGCAGGACGATGAATCTTCCCCAGGAAACCGATTTCACGACGCTTGGCTGGATCAAGCCCGAGCTCGATTCGACATTGGCGCAGGCGCGACAAGCGCTGGAGCGTTACGCCGCCGATTCGTCCGATACACAGGCGATGCGCGATTGCGTGAGCGACCTGCACACGACCCATGGCACCCTGCACATGGTCGAATTGTATGGCGCGGCGCTGGTGGTCGAAGAGATGGAGCGCGTCGCGCGCGGCCTCCTCGACGGCAGCATCGCTGCGCGCGAGGACGTCTATTCCGTGCTCATGCGCGGCTTTTTGCAGCTGCCCGATTATCTCGAGCGTCTGCAAAGCGGCCACAAGGACATCCCCATCGTTCTGCTGCCGCTGCTCAACGACCTGCGCGCTGCGCGTGGCGACAAACTTCTCAGCGAAGCGGTGCTGTTTGCGCCGAACATCGATGCAGCATTGCCGATACCGGCGGAACAACCGCTGCATCCAGAGATATTGCGCACCACGGCGAGAAACTTGCGCAACGATTACCAGCATTCGCTGTTGCGCTGGATTCGCGAACCCGCATCGACGGCGCCGCTTGCGCGCATCGCGCAGATATTCGGCATTTTGTATTCGGGCTGCGCAAGCGATGAAGGGCGTCGCCTGTGGTGGGTCGCCGGGGCCACCGTCGAAGGGCTGCAAACCGATGCCATCGAGGCAAGCGTTGCGATGAAGCTGCTTTTCGGCAAGCTCGATCGCGAGATCAAGCGTCTGTCCGATGACGGCGAACGCGCGCTTGCCGCAACGCAAACCAAGGATCAGGTTAGAAACCTGCTCTATTACATCGCGCATGCGAAGCCGCGAGGTTCGCATATCGAGGCGGTAATAAAATTTTACGGCCTCGATAATCTGCTGCCGACGCAAGAAGAACTCGAACACGCGCACGGCTCGATTTCAGGACACAACCGCGCGCTGCTCGATACGGTTGCGGGCAGCATCCGGGAGGATTTGTTGCGGGTGAAGGAGACGCTCAACGTCTACCTGCATTCGCCCAATCGCAATCTTTCCGATCTTGCCCAGCAAGCCGAGACGCTCGGCGGTCTGGCCGATACCTTCGGCATGCTCGGCATGGGTATGCCGAGGCAGCGCGTGATCGAGCAGCGGCATGCGATCGAGCGCATCGTTTCGGGCGACGCCGAAGCGAACGAGGACAATCTGCTCGACATCGCCGGCGACCTGCTCGTGGTCGAAGCCTCGCTGGAAGATCATATTTCGCGGTTGGGTATCGCCGACGAAAGTGCGAGTGAGCCGACCACGAACATCGTGCCGCGTGTCGAAGTCGTCCGTCTGCTGTATGTCCTCATGCAGGAGGCTTTGGTCAACATCGCCAAGGTCAAGCAGGGTATCGTCGCTTTCATCGATGGCGCCTGGGATCATTCGCAGATCGACCCTGCGCCGGCTCTGCTCGCCGAAGTTGCCGGAGCGCTCGACATGCTCGCGCTGCGCGATGCGGTCAAGCCGGTCAACCTGATCGGGCTGTACATCCAGAACGAATTGCTCGAGTACCGGCATGTGCCGGAGCGCGATCAAATCGATGCGCTTGCCAATGCGGTCGCTTCGATCGAGTACTACATCGAAGCGGTGCGCGAGCAACGCGGCGATCGCGATCGCGTGCTCGAGCTGGCGTGCGAAAACCTTGCGCGGCTCGACTATTGGCCCGAAATCAAGACTCCGGCCGAGCGCGCCGCGGCCCGCAGTGCGGAGTCCGCAGCGCCAGCGCAGGCAGTCGCGTCGACGCCTGCCGATTCAACGCCGATGATCGACGAAGAACTGCGCCAGGTATTCCTCGACGAAATGGACGATGAAATTGCGAATCTGCGCAAGCATTTTCCACTCTGGCGCGCCGATCCGGAGGAAACCGAAAATCTCAAAGTTGTGCGTCGTTCGTTTCATACGCTCAAGGGTTCGGGGCGCCTGGTCGGTGCTGTCGCGCTTGGCGATTTCGCATGGAAAATCGAGAACATGCTCAATCGCGTGCTCGATCGCAGCATTGCGGCGAGCGCGCCGCTGCTGCAAGTCGTTGCCTATGCGATCGGCGCTTTGCCGCGTTTTCGCAGCGAACTGAGCCGGCATGAGCGTTCGAGTGTGTCGATGGACGGGTTTTTCGAGGCGGTCGAGCGACTTTGCGCGGGCGATACCTCGCCGGTCGACGAGACTCGGTTCGCCGGCCCGGCGACGAGTGAGGCCGCTGCATCCGAAGAGCCAGTCGGCGAATCCGCCGTGAATGAAATGCAGGCGCCCGGGACGCATGAGGCAGTCGAACATTCCAGTGAAGCTGTCGCTGCGGAAACGACGGTGCCGGTGCCGAGCACAAGCGGGGTGGCGATAGAGCCACCGCCGGTCTTCGAGGTGAAGCCGATCCTGGAGTCCGAAATTCCGATCGAAATCGAATCCATGGAGCCGGCGGTGTTGCTTGCCGATTCCGAACCCGAACCCGTCGTCGAAGTCGAACCGCAGATTGCCGCCGCTCATTTTGCCGACGCAGAACAGCACGTCGAATCCGTGGCGCCGGTCGTATCGGCGGCAGGCGATTCGGGCGAAGAGGCGCAGCACGCTTGGCGGCAGGCGCCGCACATCGATCGCTTGCTGCTCGACGTATTGCGCAGCGAGGCCGAAACGCATCTTGCCGTGCTTGATTCCGCAGTTGCGCTGGGGCATGAACAGTCGCTCGCGGTTCGCGAGAATCTGGTTCGTGCGGTGCATACGCTAAATGGCGCGTTCGCGATGGCCGAAGTTGCGCCGATGGTGCATCTGCTCGCGCCGCTCGAAGGCTGGCTGGCGCGTTCGCACAACGCCAACCGCTTGCTCGATTCCGACGCTGTCGGGGTGCTCGATGCGGTATCCGTGCAGGTGAAGCAGGCGCTCTCCGCATTGGAAGGGAAGGGTGAGTTGCCGGACACCTCCGCCTTGGTCGCGCGCATTTCCGCGCTGCGCGATGGCGTGCAGGCCAACGAAGCGATCGTCGTTGAATCCGAACATGCCGATGAATCGCCTCATACGCCTCATACGCCTGATACGAGCGAGGAAGTGGCGCAGGCTTCGCTCGATGCGGTCTTGCCGCAGACAACGCACATTGCCGAATCGGCAGGCATCGTCGACACGGCGCAGACGTCGAGCTCGAGTGATGCCGAATCGGCGCTCACTGCCTATGAAGTCTTGCTTGCGCAAGCTGCGACTGCGGCCGCAGGGGTGACGAATTCGCCGGTTTCCGCGGAGACACTCGAGTCTGCGCAAGAGTCGACATCCGCCGCTGAGGGCGCGGGCGACGCGGTCGGCGGTCATTCGTCGGCGGTCGAGCCTGTTGCGGCAACGTCGGGCGAAGCTCCGATAACGCCAACGGCGCCGATATCCGACGAACTGGCTGCACGGGATGAATTCGCGCTCGAGCCGCATGTGGATGAAGCGATGACGCATGTGCCTGAATCACCGGAACCGGTTGTCGTGTACAGCCAGAGTGCGGGGTTCGAATCGATGACGCACGAATCGATTCCGCAAGAGTCGCCGGGAGCGCAAGCCGTATCTGCAGACGAAGTGCACCCGATGCCGGAAATCGATCAGGACCTGCTCGACGTGTTCGTGCTCGAAGCGCAGGAAATTCTCGATCGCTCCGACGCACTCATGTTGCGCCTGCGTGCAGAGCCTGGCGATGGCAGTCTGATCGACGAATTGCGTCGCGATCTGCACACGATCAAAGGTGGCGCAAACATGTCGTCACTGCCGACGATCGGCGATCTCGGTCATGCGCTGGAGTCGCTGCTCGAAGGGGTCGTCGAGCGTGGGCAAATGCTCGATACAGCAATGATGCAGGCGGTCGAGCAAGGGTTGGACACCCTGCATTCGCTGGTTCAGGCCACCGCAGCGCAGCAGCCAACGACGATGCCAACGGCGCTGATAGGGCATATCGAAACGTTGTCGCACGCCGAGTCCGAAGCGGTTTCCCCAGGCGATTCGCCCGCGACGGAAAACGTCGCCGCGATCGATGCCGTATCGGGAAGCGAAAGCGCGACATCGGAACGATCGCGCGAGGGCGATGGCGCGGAAGGCAGTGCCGAGGAGAAATTGACGGAAGCTGCGCAGCCGGTCGCCACCGCGCTTCAGCAAACGGGAGGGGCGTTCGTCGGCGCCGAGTACATTCGGGTGCGGGCGACGCAGTTGGACGCCATGGTCAATGGCGCCAGCGAAGTGGCGATCTATCGCTCGCGACTGGAGCAGCAGATCGCCAGCTATCGCGCCAACGTGGTCGAAATGGAAACGACCGTTTCGCGCTTGCGCGAACAGTTGCGCCGGCTGGAATTGGAGGCCGAAGCGCAAATGGCCTCGCGCTTCCAGCGTGCGGGTGATGCCTCCAGTTTCGATCCGCTCGAACTCGATCGCTTCAGTCAATTGCAACAGCTTTCGCGCAGTTTGGCCGAATCGATGTCGGACATGGTCGCCATCCAGGTCGGGTTCGACCAACTCACCCGGCAATCCGAATCCTTGCTGATGCAACAGTCTCGCGTCAGCGGCGACCTGCAAGACAGTCTCATGCGTACGCGCATGGTGCCATTCGATTCGCTGGTGCCGGCACTGCGAAGGACGTTGCGGCAGACCGCTTCCTCGCTCGGCAAAGAAGCCGTGCTGCGCGTCGAAGGCGCGCACGGCGAGATGGATCGCACGTTGCTGGAGCGCATGAAAGCGCCCATCGAACACATGCTGCGCAATGCGGTCGCGCATGGCCTGGAAAGCCTGCCGGAGCGCTTGGCCGCAGGCAAGCCGATCGAAGGCAATGTGCGCGTTTCGCTGGCGCGCGAGGCGAACGAAATCGTGCTGCGCATCAGCGACGACGGTCGCGGACTGGATCGTGCGGCGATTCGCCGGCGCGCCATCGAGCGCGGGCTGCTTTTGCCGGATGCCAGAGTTACCGATCAGGAACTCGACGCCTTCATCCTGACCAGCGGCTTCTCCACCGCGGAAAGCCTGACTCAAGTTGCCGGACGCGGTATCGGCATGGATGTGGTGGCGAACCAGATCAAGCAAGTAGGCGGCTCGCTTTCGATCGAGTCCAATCCGGGACGCGGTGCAGCCTTTACCGCTCGATTGCCGTTTACGCTCGGCGTTACTCAGGCGATCATCGTGCGCTTGGGCGATGCGAACTATGCGATTCCGATGAGTGCCGTTCAGGGCGCCGTGCACGTCACCCGCAGCGAACTCGATTCGCGCATGGCGGCGGAGGAGCCCGAGTACGTCTATTCCGGCGTGTCCTATCCGATCATCGATCTCGCCCCGCAGCTCGGCGAAATTTCTCCCGTCGTTGCGGATGACGTGCCATTGCCGTTGCTGATCGTGCGCAGCGGCGATCAACGCGCCGCCGTGCGTGTGGATGCGGTGCATGGTTCCCGCGAAATCGTGGTCAAGTCGGTCGGCCCGCAGGTTACTTCGGTGCCGGGGATTCTTGGCGCCACGATCATGGGCGACGGTTCGGTCATCATGATTCTCGATCTTGTGCCGCTGCTGCGTCGCGTCGCCGGACTGCGCGCGCAGGGCGCTCCTGTTGCGGTCGCGCCAGCGGCAATCCGTGCGCATCGTCGTCGTCTGATCATGGTCGTCGACGATTCGATCACGATGCGCAAGGCGACCACGCGCGTGCTCGAACGCGAGGAAATGGATGTCGTCACCGCAAAGGACGGCATCGATGCGATCGAAAAGCTGGCCGATCGCCTGCCCGATCTCGTCGTGCTCGATATCGAAATGCCGCGCATGGACGGCTATCAGTTCGCCGAGCACATGAAAGGCGATCCACGCACGCGTCAGATACCGATCGTCATGGTCACCTCGCGTACCGGCGAGAAGCACCGCGCACGTGCCAAGGAGATCGGCGTCGAGGGCTATCTCGGCAAGCCGTACCAGGATGTCGAGTTGATCAAAAACATTCGCGACCTGCTCGCAGCGGCGCAGTAAACCACGAGGAATACCATGAGTTCAGCTTCGCCGCGCGAAATTCACGCCGTTCTCATTCCGGTCGGCGGCTCCCGTGTACTGCTGCCGAATGCGATCGTGGCGGAAATCGCATCGCTCGACAACATCGAGACGATCGATAACGCCCCGTCGTGGTTGCTTGGACGCATACCGTGGCGCGATCATGAGGTTCCGGTCGTGTCGTTTTCCGGATTGACCGGCACGGGGGCGAAGGAAGATTTGCGGCTGGCGCGCGTGGCCGTTCTGCGTACGCTCGATGGCCGCTCGAAGCTTCCGCACATTGGTTTCATCTCGCAAGGCTTGCCGCGCCTGACCATGGTCACACCCGATTTGCTCGTGCGCACCGACGATGGCGAACAACTGGCGTCCGGTATCGGCGCACACGTGCTGGTGCGCAGCGATCAGGCCGTGATTCCGGATTTGCACTGGATCGAGAACAAGATCGCACAGGCGCTGGATCTTTGAGCGAAGCCAATCGCGGGCGTTTTGCGTACGCCAGCCGACGGGCGATGGAATAGCCCATCCTCGCCGCGCCTTGCTATCATTTTCGCCCCGCGACGAACGCGCCGTGTGCTTGCGGCGTGCGGCAGCGCCGTCATTTTCTGGAGCCTCCATGTCGACAGCAACGACCGAACGCGATGCGCTGTATGCGCGCGCGCTGGCAAAACACTGGTTCTATCCGCTGACCTTGCCGGATGGGCGCAAGCTGACCAGTTCGCACGACGGTCGTGTCGATGCGATCCATCATACGCGCGCGCGGATGCTCGACGCTTTTCTCGCCGACCGGTTCGCGGACGATCGCAGTGCGCTCGGCGCGATCGATTTGGCGTGTCATCAGGGCTGGTTTTCGCTGCAACTGGCGCGCGCGGGCTTCGGTCGCGTCGAGGCCGTCGATGCGCGACGCGAACATGTCGAAGATGCCGCACTGCTCGCGGACATCTATCAATCGAATGCGATGCGCGCGCGCCAAAGCGATGTGTTCGCGTTGAAGCCGGATGTGGACGGCACGCATGACCTCGTGTTGATGTTCGGGCTGCTGTATCACCTCGAAAACCCGATCGGCGCATTGCGCGTTGCGCGCGCGCTCGCGCGACGGGCCTGTGTGATCGAAACCCAGGTCGTGCCGCACATGGCGGGCATGGTCGATTGGGGATCGTACGAATACGTACGTCCGCTCAAAGGCTGTTTCGGCATCATCGACGAGGTCGACGAGACGCACGCGCCGGAGGCGAGCGTGACCGGCGTCTGTCTTGCGCCGAGCACCGAAGGGTTGCTTTGGCTGTTGCGTGCGATCGGCTTCCGCGAAGCGTGGGTGCTGCCGGTGCCGAGCGACGGCTACGAGCAATTGCGCCACGGCAAGCGCGTGATGGTGGCGGCGCTGGTTTGACGGAGCGTCGCTGACGTTTCGGGCGGCGCGCGCTCGTACGATCAGAGCCACAGCGTCAACGCCTGCGCGTGCAGGGCCGGTGTTGCAGCGAGCACGCTGGTCGTCGCCAGCGTCGGTTCACGACCGGTCAAATCGGTAAAGATGCCGCCGGCCTCGCGCACGATCACGGCAAGCGCGGCAATATCGAGGATGTTGACGTCGGATTCGATCACGAGATCCAGACTGCCGCGGGCGAGCAGGTGGTAGTGGTAGAAATCGCCGTAGCCGCGGGTGCGTCCGCAACGCTGGATCAATCCCGCCAATGCGTTCCAACCCGGCCCACGCGACAGAGTTTTTACATTACCGAACGATATCGCCGTTTGCGCATCGAATGCGTTGGTCGATGCGATGCGAATCGGGTTGCCGTCGAGAAAGGCGCCGCCACCGCGACGCGCCCATGCGATTTCGCCGAATTCCGAAGCGCTCGACACACCGAGCACGAGTTCGCCGCAGTGCATCAGCGCGATCTGGGTGGAGAACATCGGATAGCCGCGCACGAAACTGCGCGTGCCGTCGATCGGGTCGATCAACCAGAGGAAGTCGCCATCGCCATCATGGCCTTCTTCCTCTCCATAGTACGCATGGTCGGGAAAGGCCTCGCGCAACACGCGCTTGATCGCCGCCTCGGCTTCGCGGTCGGCGAGAGTCACGGGCGTCTGGTCGGCCTTGAGTTCGACTTCGATGCCGGCGCGCCAGTGACGCGCGATCACCTTGGCGGCAGCTTGCGCAGCCTGCTTGGCGATATCGAGCGCGGAATCGAGAAAGGCATCGGTCGGCATGGCGCGCGAGTCTTGTGTGCGTGAGGTCGAGAGCCGATCATAGCAAAATGACTTTGCCATCCGATTTGCAACACCTGCCTTCCGATTCCCGCCACTGGGCCGCGCGAGATCTCGCCGTGCTCTGGCATCCGTGTACGCAGATGCAGGATCACGCCGACGTCGACGGCGCGCGTCTGCCGTTGACGCCGATCGCGCGCGGCGAAGGCGCGTGGCTGGTCGATCACGACGGCAAGCGCTATCTCGATGCGATCTCGTCGTGGTGGACGAATCTGTTCGGTCACGCCAATCCCCGCATCGGCGCGGCGATCAAGGACCAACTCGACAAGCTCGAACACGTCATCTTCGCCGGCTTCAGCCACGAACCCGGCATCGAGCTGGCCGAGCAATTGCTGCGCATTGCGCCGCCGGGCCTTGCGCGTGTGTTCTACGGCGACAACGGATCGAGCGCGATCGAAATCGCACTGAAAATGAGTTTTCATTTTTGGCGCAACGAAGGCCGCGCCGGCAAAACCCGCTTCATCGCCTTGAGCGGCGGCTATCACGGCGAAACCCTCGGCGCACTCGGCGTGACCGACGTACCGCTGTATCGCGCGACCTACGCGCCGCTGCTGGGCGACCCGATCTTCGTGTCCTCGCCCGATTGCCACGAACGCGAAGCGGGAGAAAGCTGGCAGGCGCATTCGTTGCGCAAGCTCGCCGACATGCGTGCCGCGCTCGAACGGCATGCGCACGAAGTCAGCGCGATCATCGTCGAGCCGCTCGTGCAATGCGCGGGCGGCATGCGCATGTACCATCCGGCGTATCTTTCCGGGTTGCGCAAACTTTGCGACGAATTCGACGTGCACTTGATCGCCGACGAGATCGCGGTCGGCTTCGGTCGCACCGGCACCTTGTTCGCTTGCGAGCAAGCGGCGATCACACCCGACTTTCTTTGTCTGTCGAAAGGGTTGACTGGCGGTTTCCTGCCGCTCTCGGCGGTGCTGACGACGGCACACGTCTACGCTGCGTTCTACGCTGAGTACGCGAGCGGCAAGGCGTTTCTGCACTCGCACAGCTATACCGGCAATGCGCTCGCCTGCCGTGCCGCGCTGGAGACGCTTGCGATTTTTCGCGACGAACCGGTGATCGAGCGCAATCGCATTCTCACGCAGCGTCTGCACGAACGGCTTGCGCCATTGGCCGCACATCCGCACGTTGCCGAAGTGCGCCAGACCGGCATGATCGCCGCCGTCGAACTCGTCCGCGACAAGGCGACGCGCGCGCCATTCGCATCCGCCGAACGCCGCGGTCTGCGCGTTTATCGCCATGCCTTGACGCACGGCGCCCTGCTGCGCCCGCTCGGCGACATCATCTACTTCATGCCGCCGTATGTCGTCACCCTGGATGAAATCGATTTCATGGTCGACGTTGCGGCGCAGGGCATCGATCTTGCGACGATGCCGTAGCGGCGCTTCGGGCCGGGCGCTGCATTACAATCGCGGCATGCGCATTCCTCGTATCCATCTCGATCAGCCGCTGCGGACAGGTAACGTCGTTTTGCTCCCGGAGCAGGCCGGCGAACATGTGGCGCGCGTTCTGCGCCTCGAACGCGGGCACCCGTTGATTTTGTTCAATGGCGATGGTCGCGAATACGAAGCGACGCTGGCTTCACTGGGCAAGCACGCCGTGAGTGCGGAAATCGGCGACGCGCACCTCGTCGATCGCGAATCGCCGCTCGACATCACCCTGGCTCAGGGCGTCGCGCGTGGCGAGAAGATGGACTGGATACTTCAGAAAGCAACGGAACTTGGCGTCGCGCGCATCGTGCCGCTCGTCACCGAGCGCACCGAGGTCAAGCTCGACGAGGAGCGCGCCGAACGCCGGGTCGCGCACTGGCGCAGCGTCGTTGCCGGGGCTTGCGAGCAAAGCGGTCGCACCCGGCTGCCCGAGATTGGCAGGCCGCTGCGCATCGATCGCTGGCTCGGCGATCTTGGCGAGCATCCAGCGTTGCGTCTTGCCTTGTTGCCGGAAGGTGACGTGCGGTTGCGCCAGATTCCACAAGTGGAAAATGGGATTTTGTTGTGCGTCGGCCCGGAAGGCGGGTTTTCCGGCAACGATGTCGCCCAACTGCGGCAGGCCGGCTTTCATGGGCTGCGTCTTGGTCCGCGCATCCTGCGTACCGAGACGGCAGGGCTCGCAGCGATCGCCGCCTGGCAGGCTGTTGCCGGCGATTGGTAGGAAAAGTGCGGCGCGCGTGCGACGGCTCAGTGTCGCGGGTGAGGAATGCGTTGCAACAGCATGGCGTTACCGACATGCACCGGCAGCAACAGGCCGAGCCACAGCCAGTTGTCCTGCACGAAACCCGGCAGTACTTTGACGAACCAGGCGAATACGGCGCAGAAAGCTACGGTGATGGCGATGCGCCTGGCGAAACGGCTGGGTTGCCAGCGTCGCCGCAAGGCGCTGAACCACGCGGGCAGCAACAGCAGGCAGAGCGGGTTGAGCAGCAGAAGATTTTCGTTGCGCCAGGCGCTGACATGGTCGGTCAGCGCCCACAGGCCGAGCAGGATCACGCCGCCGATACCGCAAAGCAAACCGATCGCGCCCGTGCCGGTTGCGAATGCGATGCGTGCCAGTGTGCGCTCGCGCGCACGCGACAGACCCAGCAGAAGCAGGGCAAGGGCAACACCCGTCGTTAGCGCGGGCCAGCCCCAACGCGGTGGAAATTCCTGCGGATCGGGCAGGTGGCCCTTGTTGATCAAGGTTTCGTTCGCCACCAGCGGCATCGACTTGCCCGTATCGTCGTGCACGACGATGTCGCGGACATGGCGCATGAATTCCATCGGTACGAAACTCTCGTCCCAGTACGACAGACGTTGATCGGCGAATGGGCCGAGGCCGGCGTCGATCGCCAGCATCAGGGCGGTATCCGGACGCATCAACCGATCTGCGTCCATGCGATAAGTGAAACCGCGCGAGGGTGAGACGAGCGCCGCCTTGATGGCGCCGCCGAGCGCGGCGTCGAGTGCATCGCGTACGCGTGTGGCGCAGTTGTCGCGGAAGTAGTCGTAGCGGTATTGCGCGTTTTCCGGTCGCGCGTTGGTGTCGAGAAACCGAGCGAGTCCTGCGCGCTGCGCAGGCGTCAGATTCAATTCCTGGCGCACGATCCAGCGGCCTTCGGCGATGTAGTTCGGATATTCTTCGGCCGGGTCGGTC
The DNA here is from genome assembly GCA_018240485.1 of Pseudomonadota bacterium. Classification (GTDB taxonomy): domain Bacteria; phylum Pseudomonadota; class Gammaproteobacteria; order Xanthomonadales; family Rhodanobacteraceae; genus Rudaea. Next base: position 4,055 of record JAFEFR010000119.1, on the reverse strand, counting down.
ACGGCGATGCGATACAGCATGCGACCGCGTGCGAAGTTCAGAAAGAAATTTTCCTGCGCAAAGTCGAACATACCGTAGTTGTACAGCCGCGCCGCGCCGCTGGCGTCGTCGCGGATTTCGATCGCGTTGTGACCGAAACGCTCCCAAATTTCTTCGCCGGGCCCGAAGGTGATGAGCGAGACGCCGAGATTTTCGCCTTGGGCGAAAGCGGCGCCGGAAGAAAGCAGGGTCAGCAAGGCGAGAACGCATGGCCGCCACGCGCGCCAACGACGCGAAACCATTCCGATTTTTGTGCTCTTTGCGCGCGGCGTGACGAGGCCGCTTGCGGGGTTTCCCTCACGCATCGCTCGGCCGCACGATGAATTGCAGCACGCGACGGTCGTCGGTACGGGTCACATGGAAATGGAATCCGCCCAGTGCGATTTCCTCGCCGATTTCCGGCAGATGGCCGAATTCGCTGGTGACCATGCCGCCGATCGTGTCGAATTCGTCGTCGGAGAAACGGCTGCCGAGGCGCTCGTTGAAATCGACGATCGGAGTCAAGGCATGGACCAGTACCCGACCATCCGCCTGAGGCTGGATGAGCTTCTTGCGCGTCGGGTCTTCCTCGTCGTGTTCATCGTCGATCTCGCCGACGATTTCTTCGAGCACATCCTCGATCGTGATCAGCCCGGCAACGCCGCCGTATTCGTCCATGACGATCGCCATGTGACTGCGCGACTGCCGAAATTCCTTGAGCAGGATATCCAGACGTTTCGATTCGGGCACCATCGCCACCGGGCGCAGCAACGGGCGAATATCCGGTGTTGTGTTGCTGCCAGCGAGCGCTTTCAACAAATCTTTTGCCAGCAGGATGCCGACGATTTCGTCCGCATCCTCGCCGTGCACGGGAAAGCGCGAATGGCCGGATTCGACCACGCGATGCAGGATCTCGTCGAATGGCGCATCCAGGGGCAAAACGACCATTTGCGCACGCGGCACCATGACTTCGCCGACCTGCTGGTCGGCCACTTCAATGGCGCCTTCGACCATCGACAAGGTGTCGTTGGAAAGCAGGCCATTGGCCTGGGCGTGGCGCAATTCTTCGAGCAGTTCGTCGATGTTGCGTGGCTCGCCGGAGACCAACTGGCTGATCCGATCCAACCACGTTCGCGGTGGGGCCGAATTCGGGGGTTCGTTCATTTCACTGCGCGTAAAGCCCGTTTGGGCGGTCGCACAGTATACAAGACACATTACGACAGAAAAATAAAACTAACAAATTCAATTAGTTGTATGGATCGTCGATGCCAAGTCCGGCCAAAATGCGGCGTTCCAGCGCTTCCATTTCGTGTGCGTCCCGATCGTTTTCGTGATCGTGGCCGAGCAGATGCAGTACGCCGTGGATGGTCATGTGCGCGTAGTGGTCGCGCACGCGCTTGCCTTGTTCTGCGGCTTCGCGCGCGACGATGGGCGCGCAAATCACGAGGTCGCCCAGCAAGGGCAGGGCGACGCCGCGCGGCAGTTCGGCGGCAAACGACAGCACATTCGTTGCATAGTCGCGGCCGCGATAGCGGCGGTTGAATTCGCGACCTTCTGCGGCATCGACCAGGCGGATGGCGAGCTCGACCGATGTGCGCCGACGTGCGCCAACAAGGGCGGCCGCGACCCATCGCCGCAACGAGGCCGGCGCCGGCAGGCCGCGACGCGGCAGGCCGTAGCTGATCGACACATGATGGTGCACAGCAGCGCCCCTCACCCCACCTTCTCCGTCGACGATGGCATCGTCGCAGAGGGTTTCCGGTTCTTCGCGTGCGATTGCGTTTCCTGCGTTGGCGGGCTTTCCATCTGCCGATTTTCGCTATCCGATGCGCGGCTCTCGTACGCGCGCACGATGCGCTGCACGAGCGGATGGCGCACGACATCTTTCGCCTCGAAAAACGTCATGCTGATGCCTTCGACCTTGGCCAGTACCTCGATGGCGTCGCGCAAGCCGCTCTTCACCGGCTTGGGCAGGTCGATCTGGGTCAAATCGCCCGTGACGACCGCGACCGAGCCGAAGCCGATGCGGGTCAGGAACATCTTCATCTGCTCGACCGTCGTGTTCTGCGCTTCATCGAGAATCACGAACGAATCGTTCAAGGTGCGCCCACGCATATAGGCGAGCGGCGCGATTTCGATCACGTTGCGCTCGATCAATTTGGCCACGCGATCCACGCCGAGCATTTCATAGAGCGCGTCGTAGAGCGGACGCAGATACGGATCGACTTTCTGCGTAAGGTCGCCCGGTAGGAAGCCGAGCTTCTCGCCCGCCTCGACCGCCGGGCGCACGAGCACGAGGCGCTGCACGCGCGCATCGTTGAGCGCGTCGACCGCCATCGCGACCGCGAGCCAGGTCTTGCCGGTGCCGGCCGGGCCGATGCCGAAGTTGATATCGTGCCGCGCAATCGCATGCAGATACTTCTGCTGATTCGCACCGCGCCCGCGCACCGTACCGCGCTTGACCTTGATCGTGACTTCTTGCGCCTCGAAGCCCTTGTCGTCGGCGGATGCGAGGCCCGACTCGGACAGACGCAACGCCACCTGCGCGCCATCGAGCGCCTCGCTCGCCGTCGCCTCGAACAGATCGCGCAGCACGCGTTCGGCAAGCTTCACTTTCGCCGCCGCGCCGCTCAAGCGAAACACATTGCCGCGATTGGCGATCTCCACGCCGCAACGCATTTCGATCTGGCGCAAATGCGCATCCAGCGGCCCGGCGAGATTGGCGAGGCGCTCGCCGTCGTTCGGTTCGAGGGTGAGGGTGTGGTGAGTGGCCTGAGTCATTGCGGGTCGGCAGGGGGCATCGGCGCTTTTTCTTCCGCGAGGTTGCGCGCATGACGCATCGCTTGTTCAAGCCAAATCGGATCGGTTCCGTGTCTGGGCCAAACGCTTTCGTCGAGACCGTCCACCAAGCGCAATGCCAGTCGTGCCCGATCTTTCAACGGCAATCGAAGCGCTTCGCGTTCGAGCATTTGGGATTTCATCAGCACGCATCTCGTGGTGTCCGAAGCAATGTAGCGAGCGATGGCGTTGTGTTCACACCATCGTTTTGTCGCGAGCCTGTCGCTGTTCGTCAAACTCCTTCGCTCAAGTACGCACTTGGCGAAAGGCCAATTGTAACCGCCTTGGGCGAACCGCTACCGATTGCCTTTTGCCCGATTGTGTGTGGCACAGAGCATTTGGCAGTTTTTGGCCGAGCTATCGCCTCCCTTGCTCCACGCGGAAACATGATCGGCATCCATTTCGGCGAGCGTGTAGATTCTGCTCTTGTTCGCATCGTGCCCGGTCGCACACAGAGGGCAGTTGGACTTGCCACTCGCCTCCGCAGCCTGCGTCTGCTTCGTATAGGTCGCCCGTTTCACCGTATTGTCGAACACCCGAACCGCCAGCAGATTCGTATCCGTCGAACCACCTAGAAGGTACTCGAAGATTCCCTTGCGATTGGTCACTTCGTCATCAGCGGCAAGCTCGTTGACCCGATCCGACATCTCCTTCGGATCGTAGCGCTTGCCATGGTACTGCTCGTATAGTCTGCCCCACTCCAAGCCCTTCATTTCCGCCAGAACATCCGTAAACACAGTCGAAACCCAGTCGATCACGCTGTTGAAGTACGTTTTCAGCTCGTGGATATTGGCATCGTTGCGATGCGCGCTCATGTAAGAGCCGATATCGCCCTTGCTTACCCAGTCCAGCGCCCGCTCAAGAAAATCCTGCCGGTTCGCGTTGCCTTTGACGTATGCACTCCATTTCTGAATGTTCGCATTCTGGCTGTTGCTGAACTCCTCCTTGGCCTTGGTGACGAACGGCCCGGAGTAGATTGCATTCAAAAGCTCCTGCTCATTGAGCGGCACACCGGCGATGTTGATCGTCTCGAACCACTGCTTGATCTCGGTCTCCGTCCCCTCGCATTCGTAGATCAGCAGGTTTGACTTGCGAATCCGGTCTTGCTGGTCGATGGGCAGGCTGTCGAAGTTCTTCGGATTGCCGCCGTCCATGATCGCGAACTTGTTGGTGACGAACCGTCCGATGCTGGTAATGCG
>JAFEFR010000118.1 GCA_018240485.1 Pseudomonadota bacterium | reverse complement strand
GCGTCGCCGTTGTGCGCACCCTTGATCTCGCCGTCGACGAGTTTGGTGAATGGCACGAATGGCACGATCTTGTTGAAAATGTCGCTGCGCGAGACGGTGATGCTGCCGTCCGCGGCCTGATGCTTGACGACCTTCAATACGCGTTGTGCGCCCGGCGGGCCGACCGGGATGACCATGACGCCATTGGGTTTCAATTGCTTGAGCAGCGGCGGCGGGATGTGGTCGATGCCGCAGGTGACGACGATCTTGTCGAACGGGCCGTTCTCTTCCCAGCCGTAGTAACCGTCGGCCTGCTTGCTGGTGATCGATTTGAATTCGGTGTAACCGTCGGCGATCAATTCGTCATAGACGCTGCGCGTACGCTCGGCCAGTGGCTTGATGATTTCGATCGAGTAGCACTTGTCGGTCAGATGCGCGAGAAATGCCGACTGGTAGCCCGAGCCGGTACCGATTTCCAGCACCTTCTCGCCGGTCTGCACGTTGAGCACCTGGGTCATGCGCCCGACCGCGTGCGGACCGGAGATGGTCACGCCGTAGCCGATGTCGAGGAAGGCCGAGTCGTAGGCGTGCGCGCGATTGACCGGACGGCAGAAATCTTCGCGCGGCGTGAGCAGGAAGGCGCGTTTGTTACGCTCGTCGGTCAGATCCTTGTTCTGGATCATCGCGTACATGCGGTTCCAGCGTTTGGCGAGGAATTTCGGATCTTCGCCGCGATTTTTGACGGCCCACTCCACGAAGGCTTCGCGATTGTCGATCGGCACCTTCATGTCCCAGGTGAACGGCACCGGCACCTTGTTTTCCGCGCCGGAAATGCTGGCGCGGGCGAGGCGGGCCACCGGGGCGGTGACGAGGGCGGCGATCGTTCCGGCTACGAATTGACGTCTATCCACGGGACAAGCTCCTGAAAGGAAATCGAGGCAATGCAATAGGATACGTGAAATGGGTCGCGAATGCCGCTTCGCCTGTGCGCATGCCATGGCTGTTCAGTGGCGGTTTGCTGGCAACCGCGGCGGTGAACGGTGCACAATCCCGCGTCCTCGATCGGAGTATTGAACGATGAATTCCGTCCTGCCGCGTCGCGGTTTTCTTTCTCTTGCCGCCGGCGTCGGTGCAGCGGCGTTGTTGCCGCTGTCCTCGCGTCGCGCGATTGCCGCAGCCGCGTCGTCCGCGACGGGTTGGCCGGGTTACGGCGATGCGATCGTGATCGACACGCTCGGCAGCCCCGGTGGTTCGATCGACGACGACTCGAACCAGCTTGGCGCGCGCGATCTTGAAGACGTGCTCAAGTCGGGCCTGACCGCGGTCAATCTCACGGTCAACTCCACCGGCGTCGGCAGTTACGAGCGCGGATTCGAGAGCACCATCGACGAAATCGCCTACTGGAATTCGCAGATCGCCGCGCATCCAGAACGGCTGCTGCAGGTTCGCCGTGCCGCCGATCTCGCCGAATGCAAGCGCAGCAATCGTCTCGGCCTGATTTACGGTTTCCAGGATGCCACGCCGTTCGGCGAGAACCTCGATCGTCTCGACACGTTCTGGAATCTCGGTGTCCGCATCTACCAACTCACCTACAACAAGCGCAATCTCGTTGGCGACGGTTGCCTGGAGCCCGGCAACGCGGGCTTGTCAGCATTCGGTCGCAAGCTCGTGGAGAAATTGAACGAGCGCAAGGCGCTGGTGGATCTCTCGCACGCCGGCGAGCGCACCACGCTTGAAGCCGCCGCGGCGTCGAAAGCGCCGATCGCGATCACGCATACCGGTTGCGCGGCGCTCAATGCGAATCCGCGCAACAAGACCGACGCGGAATTGAAGGCGGTCGCCGGCAAGGGCGGCTACGTCGGCATCTATCTGATGCCGTTTCTGCGCGGCAAGGGCCAGCCGATGGCGACCGATCTGATCGCGCACATCGAGCACGCGATCGACGTCTGCGGCGAGGATCATGTCGGCATCGGTACGGATGGTTCGATCTCGCCGGTGGCCGTCACCGAAAAGTTCAAGAAGGAATTCGCCGAGCAGATCGAAAAGCGGCGCAAGGCCGGCATTTCCGCGCCGGGCGAAGACCCGAATGTTTACACCTTCCTGCCCGATCTCAATCGCGCAGATCGCTTTGCGCGCATCGCCGAGTTGCTCGCCGCGCGCCGGCATTCCGACGCACGCATCGCGAAAATACTCGGTGGCAATTTCGCCCGTTTGCTGCAAGAAGTCTGGGGAACCTGACGATGGAATTCTCGAAGATGAAAACCTTGATGGCGGCCGCCGCGATGTTGGCAACCGTCGGTGCGGCGGCGGTCGAGCCGGAATATTTCGCGCGCAAGGCGCCGCCGGGGCAGAACTATCCGTTCTCCGAAGCAGTACGCGTTGGCGACATGTTGTACCTGTCCGGGGAGATCGGCATCGGCGCCGACGGCAAGCTCGTCGGTGGCGGCATCAAGGTCGAGGCGAAGCAGGTCATGGACAACATCGGCGCCAACCTCGCGCGCCACGGCTCCTCTTTCGATCACGTCGTGCAGTGTACGGTAGCGTTGGCCGACATCGCCGACTGGCCGGTGTTCAATGACATCTATCGCGGCTATTTCGGCACGCATTTCCCCGCACGCATGGCCTATGCCAGTGCAGGGCTCGCGCTCGGCGCCAAGGTCGAGGTGCAATGCAGTGCTGTGGCAATGAAGTAGACGTGGGGCTGTCAAAAGAAAATTGGGCTTGTGGGGAGTGTGCATTTCGACAAAGGCTGCGTCGGCTGCGATTGAAAATCCCCGAGTTGGAAACGCGAGGTTACATCTGCTTTCATCATCCGCAAGCCGGAGTCATTAGAGTTTGCGGCATCATCTTTCAGCATCCGCGAATTCATGTTGCACCATCACTGCATCATTTCCGGAACGGGGCGGGCGGGAACCACTTTTCTCGTCGAACTGCTCACGCGGCTCGGTCTCGACACCGGATTCGGCGCTCGTCGCGAACGCTACTACGCGCACTGTGCGGCGGGGATGGAGTGGGCCATGTCCGATCCTGACGCGCCGTACATCATCAAGAGCCCGCATCTCTGCGACAGCCTCGACACCTTCATGGCCGAAGGACGATACGTCATCGACCACGCTTTCGTTCCCGTGCGCGATTTGTATCAGGCAGCCCAAAGCCGGCGCGACGTGCATGCGCGTGTCACCAACCTGCGCCGAGTGCCGAGCGCGGTTCCGGGCGGGCTTTGGGGCACCGCCAATCCCGCGCATCAGGAAATGGCGCTGACGCTGAAACTCTACAATCTCATGTACGCCTTGGCGCGGCATGCGATACCCACGACGATCCTGCACTTTCCGCGATTGACGCAAGACCCGGCCTACCTGTACCGCGCCTTGATGCCGGTACTGGGGGAGATCGACTATGCGCAATTCGAACGCGGCTTCCGGGAAGTGCTGCGGCCCGAACTCGTCCACCAGTTTCCGGTCGCCCACCACGTACCCCGACGACAGACGGCCTAGGTGGCGCCCTTGCCGTTGGTCGCGGTATCGATGCACGGCATGGCGTTACAAATTGTCGTGATTCAGGATCGCATTGAATACCAGACCGTACGTGCCGACGGTTTGCCCGCGCCAGATCGGATTGGTCGCAAACAGCACGACGTGGCCGCGACCATGGTGCGCAGCGACGACGGCAGCATGCTCGGCAAGCGATGCGCCACCTTCGAGTAACCCTGCGATGAGCAGATTGTCCGCATTGCCGAAACGGATGATGGTGCGCGGACGCTGATTTTCAGGAATCACGGCGTAAGGGAAGAACGGTCCAGGCCGCGCCTGATTGCTGTTGAGCGGCGTGGCCTCCCAGGGTTTGGGCGCCGGCAGGGCGTCGACCTCGGTCGCCTTGCGCCCCTCGGGCGTATCGATGTCGTCGGGGCCGCCGCGACCGGTCGGCCGCTGAGTGTCCTTCGCCGTCGGCAGATGCTCGTCGCTAATGAGCCGATTGCTGAGCTTGAATGAAGCGCCATGTGCGCTGTACATGGCGAATTCGCCATCGTAGCCGTAGGCGATAGGATGGGTCGCATCCACGGTCGCGCCGCGCAAGATGCTGCCGACGACCTTGACGTCTTTGCGCGGCGCCATCGACACGCCCGGCGCAAGGCCGACATCGATGGCGAATTTCGCCGCATCTTCCGCGGCAATGAGCAGGCCGCCTTGATCCAGGAAGCGCTGCAGATGATCGAGGCCGGACGCGCCGAGGCCCGGGCGAATATCGTCGGTTTGGTCGATGCCCATGTTCGGTGTCAGCGCGGTTTTCTTCCAGGGGATCGCATCGCCCCACAGTGGCGTGCCGTTCAAGATGAGCTGTGAATTACCGGCCCCGATCGGGGCAAACAAGATCGCATCGTATCGACTGCGCAGGTTGTCGGTGCGGGCGACGGTTTGCGTGGAGATGTAGTCGTAGGGAATGCCGAGTTTGTCGAAGGCCTGCCGCCACCAGCCTTCCGTTTGAGTCGAAAGCCAGGTGTGCATCAACGCGATGCGCGGCACGCCAATCTTGTGCGTGGCGACCTCGGGGGCGGCGGATACGGCGACGGCATCGAGGCCGAGTTCGCCGAGCTTTGTGGAAAATGCTGCATAGTCCACTTTACGGACGATCCATGCGCCGGCGCCGAAATGCCGGCCTGCCGCGGCGAAGGGCTTTTCCGCAATGGCGACATCGGCGCCCTTGAACGCATAGCGCAAGGTCATCAGCGCGGTGTCGGCATGGTTGTCGATCAGATACACGTCGCCATTGCCCGACACGCCCCCGCGAGCGGCGATCGGTTCGCGTAAGGGCTCCATCGATGATTTGAGAATTGCAGGGTCGACAACGCGCACGACCTCGCTGCCGAACATGTCGCCGAGCGACCAGGCGGTGTCGTCGTAGGGGTGTTTTTGCGGATCTTCCGGCGACCAATATTGCCGGTCGAGCAACGTGTCGGCGAT
>JAFEFR010000117.1 GCA_018240485.1 Pseudomonadota bacterium | reverse complement strand
CGGCACCTTCGAGTTCAAGTTTTTCTTTTCCTCCGGCGTTGGCACAATTGACGGCGGCGCTGCGTCGGCGACCGCGATCCAGGCCATGATCAAGAAATTGATCGACGCCGAAGTGCCACGCAAACCCTTGTCGGATCAAGCCCTGACCGTTGAATTGAACAAGCGCGGCATCGAAGTGGCGCGACGCACCGTGGCCAAATACCGCGAGGGCATGAACATCCCCTCCTCCTCGGAACGCGGCCGCTTGTGTCTGGCCGCCTCTGCGCTATGATCGAACCCGACCCACTCATCACGAAGGAGGCAACGGAACCAACTCCCCATGCATCGGTCTGAAATTTTGCCCGCCTCGACGGACGGGCATCAGTGAAACTTCAACAAAAGAGGATTTCGTCATGCAGATCAACGTTATCGGGCATCAACTCATTGTCACCCCCGCCCTGCGCGAGTACGCCGAAACCAAGCTCGGGCGCATCGTCCGACATTTCGAGCACTTGCAAGACGCCAGCATGGTTCTTTCCGTCGAAAAACTCTTCCACAAGGCCGAAGCCACCATCCGCTGCGGCACAAACAAAACCATCCATGGCGACGCAACCGGCGCCGATCTCTATGCCGCCATCGACGGCCTCACCGACAAGCTCGATCGCCAGGTGAAGAAACACAAGGAAAAACTCCACGATCACCACCGCGAAGTCGTGCGCGAGGCGCGCTACGCCAGTTGATGCGCTCGAACAGGCCGCATTCCAAGCCGAAGGGCGCGAGGAAAACTCCTCGCGCCCTTTTCGTTTGTGCCGACGCCAGCAACGGCAAGTCGCCACCGCTTCCTCGAACTGGCAAAATGACGCTCCCGCTCCGATGATCTTCCCATGGAACGCCTCACCGCCCGCGAATTGTTCGATAAAGTCTGCGAACGCCTCGCACTACGCTGGATCGCGGGCGCGGCCGGCGAGAAACGCACGGTCGCATCGGCGGACAAACAGGCCCGACGGCCCTCGTTGGCGGGTTATCTCAATATCATCTATCCGAACAAGATCCAGATCGTCGGCACCGAGGAATTGAACTGGCTCAACGGGCTGGAACCGCGCGAACGCTGGGAGGCGATCGAACGCATCGTCGCTTTCCAGCCTACCGCCTTGATCGTGACCAAGGATCAGGACGTGCCCGCCGACGTCCTCGCCGCGGCGAACGAAAGCCAAACGCCGATCTGGCTCAGCGCCAAGCGCGGCCACGAACTTTTGACCTATCTGCAATATCACCTTGCCCGCCTGCTCGCGCGCCGCGTGACCTTGCACGGCGTGCTGATGGAGGTCTACTCGATCGGCGTGTTGATCACGGGCGAATCGGGCTCGGGCAAAAGCGAGCTTGCGCTCGAACTGATCACGCGCGGCCACCGTCTCGTCGCCGACGACGCACCGGAGTTCACCCAGATCGCGCCCGACGTGATCGACGGTTCCTGCCCGGAAATTCTGCAGGACCTGCTCGAAGTCCGCGGCCTCGGCATCCTCAATGTGCGCGAAATGTTCGGCCAGACCGCAGTCAAGCCCTCCAAATACCTGCGCCTCATCGTTCACCTCGCCACGACCAAAAAAACCGATGCCGACGATACCGGGCTCGAACGCATTTACGGCGACAACAGTTACCGCGAAATTCTCGACACCAAGGTGCCGCAGGCCACGATTCCGGTCGCGGCCGGCCGCAATCTCGCCGTGCTCGTCGAAGCCGCCGTGCGCAACCACATGCTCAAGACCAAGGGCATCGACCCGGCACAAACCTTCCTCGATCGACAAGCGCATCAAATGCTGAGGCAATCGCCGTGGTGACTCCCGACCCGATCCGCAACGAAGGAAAAACCGAAAAACCAGCGCACGCCACCACACGCCTTGCCGTCATCAGCGGCATGTCCGGCGCGGGCAAAACGATTGCGTTGCGCGCGCTGGAAGACCTCGACTACTACTGCGTCGACAACCTGCCGGCCGCACTGATGCCTGCATTCGTCGCCGCGACCACAGTGGGTGATGCGCAGTTGCATCCGCGCCTCGCCGTCGGTATCGATGTGCGCAATCGCAGCGACGATTTGCAACGCGTGCCGGAAATACTTTCCGCGCTCGCACAACAGGGCATTGAATACGAGTTGATCTTTCTCGATGCCCGCGACGACATCCTGTTCAAACGCTATTCCGACACGCGCCGCCGTCATCCGCTGAGCGGAGAGGGACGCTCGCTCAGCGATGCGATCGCGCTCGAACGCAAACGCCTGAAGCCCGTTTCCGGCATCGCCAATCGCGTGATCGACACGAGCGAGCTCAACGTCCACCAACTGCGTCGCCTGATGGCGACCGAACTCGGCATGGTCGGCGGCGAGTTGTCGCTGCTGTTCGAATCGTTCGCCTACAAACGCGGCGTGCCGGCCGACGCGGACTTCGTCTTCGATGCACGGTGTTTGCCGAATCCGCATTGGGATGCACGCGTGCGACCCTTGTCCGGCCGCGATGCCGCGGTACGCGAGTGGTTCGCGGCCAAGCCGGAAGTCGGGCAATATCTGGGCGAAGTCCGCACCTTTCTCGATACGTGGCTGCCGCGTTTCGATGCCGAGCATCGCTCCTACGTGACGATTTGCCTGGGCTGCACCGGCGGGCGCCATCGCTCGGTCTACCTCGCCGAAAAACTCGCCGAACACTTCCGCGCGACGCGCGAGCAAGTGCTCACCTTCCATCGGGAGCTCGATTGATGGCTGTTGGTATACTTTTGCTCACCCACGAAAGCATGGGCGATGCCTTGATCGAAACTTCGCGCCACCTGCTGGGCAGGGTCAGCCTCAAGGTCGACGCGCTCGCCATCCCTCCCGGCGCCGACATCGACTTCGCCATGGAGGCGACCGCTGCGCGCATCCGTGCGCTCGATTCCGGCGACGGCGTGCTGGTGCTCACCGATGTGTTCGGCGCCACGCCGAGCAACGTGCTCGACCGCATCGCGCCCACCGGCGTCGCGAGCAAACGCGTTTCCGGCCTCAATCTGCCGATGCTGTTGCGCGTGCTAAATTATCCCGAGCAATCGCTGGCCGAACTCGCGCAAACCGCCGAACAAGGCGGTCGCGCGGGCATCAAGATCGACTGACCGCACGGAAATCACGAATGCTGGAACGCGAAGTCACCATCAGCAACAAACTCGGCCTGCACGCGCGCGCCTCGGCCAAACTGGTGCAATTGCTGCAAGGCTATCAATGCCATGCCTTCCTGATTTTTCGCGGCCGCGAAGTCAACGCGAAAAGCATCATGGGCGTGATGATGCTCGCTGCCGGCGTCGGCAATCCGATCGTGCTGCGCACCGACGGTGCCGACGAAGCGGCGGCGATGGATGCCATGATCGACCTGTTCCAGCGCAAGTTCGACGAGGGCGCGTGAGCGGCCGTCTCGTCCTGACCGGCACCGCCGCCGCTCGCGGCATGGCGCTCGG
>JAFEFR010000116.1 GCA_018240485.1 Pseudomonadota bacterium | reverse complement strand
TTGCTCCCGCTGGGCGTGATGACATACGTCGTGCCGAGCACGGAGCCGCTACCGGCGAAGCTCGAGCGCGCGCCGTGGCCCTGGATTTCCATGATCGTTTTCGCAACCGGGGGCGGGATGACGGTTATGTTGATGAGCACCGCGGCCGCCGTGCGCAACTGAAAATCGCGGACAGTGATGGGTAGCGGGTAGTTATTGGGCGTCACCGAGGCGCCGACGTTCGCAGTGGCGGTAAATACATTGTCGCCCGCCACGGCGTCGCCGTGGGTGCCGTCGTCGTACAGCACGAAATTATTGACGCCGCCGATGTTGGTCAAATCCACCGTGACGCTGAGGCCCGTGCTGGCCGGATTGGTGCCCGGGGTGACGGTTACGCTCAAGGTGCTGCTGCCGCCGGCAGGCGCGGGCGTTGCTGATTTGGCCGCAACGGCGGGATTGGTCGAGCCGCCACACGGATTGGCAGTGGTTTGCGAGTTGTGCGGACTCGGGACGCTGACGCTGAAGTCTGCCGCGTTGTTGTCGGTGTCCGTGCAGCCGTGGTTGCTTCGAATGGCTGCAGTGGTTGCGGACAGATCCGGAACGTTGTTGGCGGATGCCGGCGTAGTAATCGGCTCGGAGCAGTTGGCTTGGTTGCTTGCGCTGGTGCCATAGCCGATGAAGTCGACGACGGCCCCGCTGGGACAGGCCCCGGTGAACGTAGAGGTGTCGCCCATCAGCACCATTTTCCCGCCGGCGGCGGCAGGCGTGATCGACGTCGTGGTCGTGTCCGGCGTGACCGGCAACGGCGAACCGCTGCTGCCGCTACCCACTTGCACGAGGTAGTACTGACCCGGTGCCAGCGACACGTTTGGCAAGGTGAACCTACTCCAAGTCGTTCCGCTCTTGGACCCGTATTGCAGCGACATGCCATTCAGCGATTGCGGCGATGCGCTCAGGTTGAACAACTCCACGTATTTTGTGTTGTACGTGGCACCGCTGTTGCCGCCGCCGCCATAAAGCTGGCTGATGACAACCGTGGTGCTCGCAGCCCACGCCGATGACGCCAACAGTGCGAGCAGAAGCACGAGCAGGCAGCGTGAGGTGACGCGCAGCGTGCGAGTGAAGGATGCAAAAAAGCTGGCTCCGCGCGCGCTGTCGCGCACGGCTATACTGGTGTTCATTGCGTTACCCCGTGTTGCGTTGTGACCCCGGGTTCGATTCTCCACGCAATTT
>JAFEFR010000115.1 GCA_018240485.1 Pseudomonadota bacterium | reverse complement strand
GGCCATGAGCCCGGCCAGTGCCGCGAGTACGATCAGAAACGCCATGGTGCCTCCTGCGCGAAACGACCGCCGGAGTATCGGCACGGCACGGCGCGCGGCCCACTGTACGAAAGTACACATGCCCATTCGACGCGACGCGACTAGCCTTGCGCGACCCGGCTCTGCCGCCTTCGTACGTAGAGAGTGAACCATGAAAAGACAAATGCTTGCTTTGGCCATCCTCGCAGCCCTGGCCGTGGGCGCGCATGCGGAAGAGGCGGTTGATGCGGCGGCGCCGAATTCGCAGAACGATGGGTCGAAAACGACGGCAACTCCGGGCGAGACCGCCCAATTGGAAAGCATCACCGTCACCGCGCGGCGTCGTTCGGAAAACCCGGAGAAGATTCCGATCGCCGTCAGCGCGTTCAGTGAGCAGGATCTCAAAGACATGCAGGCGCAGAACATCGATGGCTTGCAAGGCGCGGTGCCGGGCTTGAACATCGTTCAGGGTCGCGGTTCGTCCACCTCGGTCAACGTGTTCATTCGTGGCATCGGGCAGCCGGATGCGTTGCAGACGTTCGATCCGGGCGTGGGCATGTATGTCGATGACATCTACTACTCGCGCATTCAGGGTGCGCTGGTCAGTCTGTTCGACGTCGATCACGTCGAAGTGCTGCGCGGCCCGCAAGGCACGCTGTACGGCAAGAATTCGACCGGTGGCGCAATCAAGATCGTCACCCGCGATCCGAGCGACGGCAACGCCGCCTCGGTGGAAGCCACCTTCGGCGATCACGGTCGCGCGGAAGGGCGTTTCTATGCCGGTGGGGCGCTCAACGAGCAATGGTCGGCCAGCATCGCCGGCGCCGTGATCGGCAACGACGGCTATGTGCGTGATCCGGCCACCGGCAAACATTACAACGATGACGACACCAAATCCTTGCGAGCGAAGTTGCAATACAAGGCGAGCGACAATTTCAAGGCCACGTTGGCGATCGACTACACGCGCCAGAACACCGCGTTGACCTTGGGCGAGCCCACGGCGCCGTTGATCCAGACCGATTTCGTCAAGGGTGCGGTCGTGCTGTTGCCGGCGCCCGCTGGCGAATATGACTTTCGCACCAGCACCTCGTTCGCGCCGGACAAGGGCCAAGGGCTGACCCACAAGGGCGTGTCCTTGCATGCGGACTGGAAACTCTCCGATGCGTGGACGTTCAAGAGCATCAGCGCCTATCGCCGCTTGACCAGCACCTCCTACATCGACATCGATGCCTCGAAGTTTCAACTCGGTGATGTATTCGTCGGCTTCCCGCAGAAACAGGCGAGTCAGGAATTCCAGTTGCAGTACGACAACGGCAGCAACCTTCAGGCGGTGTACGGCCTGTATGGCATGCGCGAACATGTGCCCTCACATCAAGAAGCGTATGCGAACGATTTGTTTGCGCTTGCCGGCAGCAAGATCGGGTTCCTGCGCACCATCGACGACGATCTGACCACGACCAGCTACGCCGCGTTTGCGCATGTGAACTGGGAATTCGTGCCAAGTTGGACGCTCGCCGCCGGCCTGCGCTGGACGCGCGAGAGCAAGGATTATGATCGCAGCACCAGCATTTTCTGGACGCCGCAGATCAAGCCCGGGCTGGTCAACAGCACGCTCGCGTTTTCCGGCAGCCAGGACTGGACGGCGTGGACGCCATCGATCTCGCTGCAAAAACAGTTCAACGATCAGGTCATGGCCTACGTTTCGGCCAATCGCGGCTTCAAATCCGGCGGCTTCAACGGTCGCGCGAACTCGGCTGCAGAAGTGACCCATGCCGTGTTCAATCCGGAGTTCGTGTGGACGTACGAAGCCGGTTTGAAGATGCGTTCCGCCGATAACCGCCTGCAAGGCAACGTTGCCGCGTTCCACAGCGATTACCGTGATTTTCAGGCGCGCGTGTCCGAAGTGCTCAATCCGGGTTCGCCGACACCGACGTTTGCGTTTCCGGTACTGAACGCAGCCAAGCTCAAGATGGATGGCGTCGAATTCGAAGGCGCCGCATTGTTCGGCACAGGCACACGTCTGTCGGCGCAAATAGCCTATCTGGATGCGCGTTACGCCAACTTCATCGACCCGCGTGTGCAACTCAATCCGGCGCTGGCCAGCCTGCATGCGCATGTTCCGTTCTCACCGGAATGGACGGCGCGCGTGGCGCTGACGCAAACTTTCAATCTCACTGGCGGCAGCGCGATCACCGTGGGCGGCGATGTGTCGTATCGCGACGACACCTGGTTGTCCGTCGACAATCGCCCGGGGCTGATGCAGCCGAGCTACGCGCTGGTCGGCGCGTTCGGCGTGTACGATTCGGCCGACGGGCACTGGCAAGTTCGCGGCGGTGTGCGCAACCTGACCAACAAGACCTACAAGACCGACGGTCAGGAGTTCTCCAGCGTCGGCAACATCCAGACCGCGTACTTCGGCTGGCCGCGCAACTGGTATGTCAGCGCGCGTTACAATTTCTGAGGAGGAATTACGTGCGTCATTCACCCGTTGTCCTTCGTCGCGCCGGCCTCGTTCTGCTTGCCGCCGCGCTCGCCGCTTGCGCGGCACGCGCGGAGACGCCGCTGCCCAAGTTGAACATCGATCCGACCCGCGTTGGCGTGGCCGGCCTTTCCTCCGGCGCCTACATGGCCACGCAGACGCAACTGGCCTGGCCACGCGCGTTTGTCGGCGCGGCGCTCGTCGCCGGCGGCCCTTATGGCTGTGCCGATGGCAAGCTCGAAACGGCGTTGGGCGCCTGCATGAAGGGCGAGCCGCCGATCGATGTCGACGTGCTGGTCGCGCGTGCGCACAAACGGGCGAGCGAGGGGCTGATCGGGCCGTTGGAGGCGTTGGCCAAGGCGCGCGTCTACGTTCTGCACGGCAAGCTGGATGGGCTCGTCGCCGCTCCCGTGGCGCAAGCATCGGCCACGTTCTACGAGCGTCTGCGCGCCGCAACGCCGGCATTGTCCGGCATGCAAGTGGAGTACGACGGCGAGCGGGCGTTCGCGCACAACTTGCCGGTGGTGCAAAAAGGCGATGATTGCGAAAAATCGACGTCGCCGTATCTCGGCCACTGCGGATTCGATGCGGCAGCGGAAATTTTCGCGCACCTGTTTGGCGCCGCGCCACACGCCGTATCGGCGGCGAGCGGCGAATTGCGCACGTTCGCGCAGAAGCCTTTCCTGTCTGAAGGCAAGGATGCGTTCCTCGCCGACAGCGGTTACGCCTACTTGCCGCAGGCTTGCCTGAAGGGGCAGCGTTGCGGGCTGATGATCGTGTTCCACGGCTGCAAGCAGAATGCGCAGGCGGTGGGCGAAGCCTTCGTGCGCGATGCCGGCTTCAATCGCTGGGCCGATGCCTACGATGTCGCGGTGATCTACCCACAGACGCGCAGCAGCCTGATGCCGCTCAATCCACAAGCGTGCTGGGATTGGTGGGGTTATTCCGGTGCCGACTACGACACGCGCAACGGCGTGCAGCAACAGTGGTTGCATCGGTTGCTGCGCGCGTTGGCCGTGGTGCCCGACGGCGCGAACTGAGCGCGGATACTTCCAACACCCTGGGTTATGCTCTTCGCCGATGCGGGTGAGGAGGCGATGCGACAAATGGCGGAAGACGTGACCGGGTCTGGAACAGATTCGCCGCGCGGGAGCGCAGGCCGATGCTGAGTACCGGCTTGGTCGTCGTCGCCGGGTTGCTCTGGTTGGCGGTGCTGTTCGGCGTAGCCATCTACGGTGAGCGCCGCCCTCACGCGTTCGAGCGACGTTGGGCCGTCGTCTACGCGCTCTCGCTCGGCGTGCACTGCACATCATGGACGTTTTACGGTACGGTCACGCAGGCCAGCCGATCCGGCTGGTGGTTGCCGCCGACGTTCGTCGGTGCCATCGCGCTGTATGCGATCGGCACGGCGTTGCTCGTGCGCTTGGTCGAACTCGCGCGCGAGGTCAACGCCGGCTCTCTCGCCGACCTCATTGCGGCACGCTTGGGGCGACACTCGGGGTTGGCGGCACTCGTCACCGCCGTGATGTTGATCGGCATCGTGCCGTACATCGCATTGCAGCTGAAAGCGGTGGCGATGAGTTATGGCGCGCTCGGCCACGACAACTTTCCCGGATTGCCCGCGTGGCAAGATGGTGCATTGTGGGCGGCGGTGGTGATGGCCGTGTTCGCCATGCTTTTCGGCACACGCCGAGCGGCGGCGACTTCGCATAATCGCGGCCTCGTGCTTGCGTTGGCATTCGAGTCGCTGTTCAAACTGGCTGCGATGCTCTCGCTCGGCGCCATGCTGTTGTTGCCGACACATCTGCCAGCCGTGCCGGCGATGACGGAGCATGGGCAGACCGACAGCGGCGGCTTTCCTGCCCTGATTCTGCTCGGCGCGCTGGCGATGTTCACCCAGCCGCATCAATTTCACGCCGGCGTCGTCGAATGCCGCGATGCGCGTCATGTCGCGACGGCGCGTTGGTTGTTTCCGTTGTATCTGGTGCTGATCGCATTGCCGATTCTGCCGATCACGCGTTTGGGTGATGCCGCGTTGCGACCGATCGGCGTGCCGTCGGATCTCTATGTGCTTGTCCTGCCGCATGTGCAAGGCTACGACCTGCTGACGATTCTCGCCTTTCTCGGCGGGCTGAGTGCGGCAACGAGCATGGTCGTCGTGGCCACGCTGGCGTTGAGTTTGATGGTCGCCAACCACTTTCTTGCGCCGCTGCTGGTACGCACGCACTGGGCGCGCGAGGCGGGCGACGATTTGCGCGGTGCGGTGTTGGGCCAGCGACGCTTCGCCATCGCGGCGATCATCGGATTGGCCTGGTTTTACAGTCGGCTGCTGGCCGGCAACGATGCGCTTGCCGACATTGGCGCGATTTCATTTTCTGCGCTGGCGGGGCTGGCGCCGGCCACGCTGGTGGCGTTGTATCGCCCGCAACTCGGCCCGCGCGCCGTCGGTTGGGGGCTGGCTGCCGGCACGCTGGTCTGGCTGTATGTGTTGTCGCCGGGCCTCCTCGCAATGGTGCCGAATGGGTTCTTGCACGGCCCCGCTGCCGCAGGTTGGCTGGCGCCGGATGGGCTGTTCGGATTGACCGACTGGAGTCGGATCAGTCGCGCCGTCACCTTGGGGCTGATCGTGAATGTTGTCGTGCTGGCGGCGGTGGCGAATACCCGTTACGGCCGACGCATGCGCGGCGACGCGGTCGGTGCGGTCGAGGCGACGCGTCTGCGTGCGCTGGCCTTGCGCTTCCTGCCACCGGCGAGCGTCGATGCGGCACTCGGCACGCAGTCGCTCGTGGGCAGCGCGAACATCGAACAGATCGCGGCGATCGAGCACGAGCTGGCCGCGGTCATAGGCGCATCGTCCGCGAGCCTCTTGCTCGATGTGATGCGACACAAGCGTCACGGTGAACTCGATGCGGTCGCCGCGATCGTCGATGAGGCGGCGGAGGATCTGCGTTTCAACCGACGCGTGTTGAGCGCGGCGCTGGCGAACATGAGTCAGGGCATCTGCGTGGTCGATGCGCAGTTGTGCATCGTCGCCTGGAATCGGCGCTACGCCGAGTTGTTTTCCTATCCGCATGGATTGCTCAAGGTGGGGGCACCCATTGCGACCCTGATCCAGTACAACATCACCAGAGGATTGATCGGGGCTGGCGATGTCGCACAGCGACTCGCGCGGCGATTGGCGTTCCTGCAATCGGGCGCATCGCATCTGTCCGAACGGCGATTTGCGGGCGACATCGTGGTCGAGATTCGCGGCAATCCGATGCCCGAAGGGGGCTATGTGGCGACGTTTACCGACGTCACGGCATTTCGCAAAGCCGAAGAGGCACTTCGGCGCAGCAACGAAACCCTGGAGCAGCGCGTCGTCGAGCGAACACGCGAATTGGCCGAGGCGACGCTTGCCGCGCAACGTGCGAATGTGGCCAAGACCCACTTTCTCGCCGCCGTCAGTCACGATCTGTTGCAACCTCTGCATGCCGCACAGTTGTTCGCTCACGCATTGCGCCCCGAGCTGGCCGAAGGCGCGTCGCTTGCCACGGTCGATCATCTCGACGACGCGTTGCAAGCCACCGAAAATCTTTTGGCGGGGCTGCTCGACATCGCTCGCCTGGAAGGGGGACGCTTGCATCCGCAGCCACGCGAATTCGCATTGGCCGAGGTGCTCGACCCGCTCGCCGCCGAATTTGCCGCGCTGGCTGCCGCACAAGGTATCCGATTGCGCTGCGTTCGCACGCGAGCGTGGGTTCGTTCGGATCCGCAATTGCTGCGGCGCGTGGTGCAGAATTTTCTTGCCAATGCCGTGCGCTACAGCGAGCGCGGTCGGGTGCTGCTCGGTTGTCGGCGGGCGGGTGCCATGCTGCGCGTGGAAGTCTGGGACACGGGGCCGGGCATCGTCGAAGCGGAGCAGCACCTCATTTTCGAGCCGTTCCGTCGCGGTGGTGCGACCGCAGGTCAAGGGCTCGGTCTGGGGCTGGCGATCGCGGAACGCATGGCTGCCTTGCTGGAGCATCCGCTGAGGCTGCGTTCCTGGCCCGACTCGGGCAGCGTGTTCGCGATCGAGCTGCCGCATACGGTGCAACGCATCCCTCCGGAGGTACCCAAAGCGCCGTTGCCACGCGAACTGCCCGTGGCAACCGCGCTGGTGCTCGACAACGAACCGGCGGCGCTCGCCGCCATGAGCGCGCTGCTGCAAGGCTGGGGGTGGCGCGTGCAGGGCGCACGTTCGGTCGCGCAGGCGCTCTCACTGACCGAATCGGTGGACGTCGTGCTGCTTGACTATCACCTCGATGCCGGTGTAACCGGGCTCGATGCATTGGCTGCCTTGCGCACTCGGTTTGGCAGTGTGCCGATCATCGTGTTGACGGCCGATCGGGATCCGCCGCTGCGGCGACGTCTGCTGGAGGCTGGGCTGGCCGTGCTCTACAAGCCGGTGAAGCCGCTTGCGCTGCGGCAGGTGTTGCGACACGCCGTCGATGTTCGTGTGGGCACGCCGTGAAGGCAGGGCGCTTCAGTCGTCTGCGCGCGCCTCGTCCAACGCATCCATGCCACCGCGTTGCATGTCGATGTCGTCCAATGCGCGCAGCAAGCCGCTGGCTTGCGTGCGATTGCGCACGCCGAGACGTTCGAAAATGGCGCTCAGGTGCGCTTTCACGGTGCGCTCTTGAATGCCCAACCGGTCGGCGATCTGTTTGTTGAGCAAGCCGATGGCGACGAGGGCGAGAACGCGATGCTGCTGCTCGGTCAATTGCGCGAGATGTCGGGCGAGTGTGCGTTCGTGCGTGTCGATCGGCAATGCGGCGACCTGCGCAGCCAGGTGCGGCGGAATCCATTCGTCACCATCCAGAACGCATCGGACCGCCGCAGCGATTTCGGTCGACGGCGCGCCCTTGGACACAAAGCCGGCGGCGCCATGGTCGAGTACGCGGCGCACGATGCGCGCATCGTCGTGCGCGGAGACGACGAGCACGGCGACGGCGGGAAACTGTCCGCGCACGCGCGCCAGGCCCGAAACGCCAAGGCTACCCGGCATGTGCAAGTCGAGCAGGATCATGTCCGTATCCGGCGCGTCGGCAAGCCGTGCCATGGTCGAAGGCAGATCCGACGCTTCGGCGATTTCCGCTTCGGGCAGGGCGGCATGCACCGACTGATTCAGTGCGGCGCGAAACAGCGGATGATCGTCGGCAATGAGAACACTCGGCATGGCGAACGTTTTACCCTTTGTCCGGCGGCGGGTCGAGCGCCACGCATGGACTATCGTACGATGCGCGAGCCCGGTATGAGTCGTAGCATGCGCCGATGCCTGTCATGCTGCGTACCGTGTCGACCGCCCTCGCGCTTCTGCTTGCCGCTTGCGCAGGCGCCCCATCGTTGCCGGAGAAAACCATGCCCGAATTTCTGCTCGGCCCCATTCGCATCACCACGCATGGCGGCGCGGACGATTTGTTGAGCGCGGGGCTGGGGCTTGCCGGTCTCGCTGGGGCACCGACGGCGTTCGCCGATCCGGC
>JAFEFR010000114.1 GCA_018240485.1 Pseudomonadota bacterium | reverse complement strand
GGCAGGCCCATGTCTGGTTACTCGGTAGTTCGCAGGTATCTTGCGGGATATCGGATTTTATCAGTAATTTCAGGTTATGTGGTATCCAAACGTAACCAAGTGGTAATAGGATACGGCGATCCCGATCGCGACAGCTACGCGGCGGGGGCAACAACCGCATCGCAAATCAACACAGGAAAGCATCATGAAACTCTATTTTTCTCCGGGCGTGTGTTCGCTGGCGCCGCATATCGTCGCTCGCGAAATCGGCTTGCCGCTTACGCTCGAAAAAGTCGATCTCAAAACCAAGACGACTGAAACGGGCGCGGATTTCACGAAGATCAACCCGAAAGGTTCGGCGCCGGCACTCGAACTGGACAACGGAGAGGTGCTCACCGAAGGCCCCGCCATTTCGCAATACCTGGCCGACCTCAAGCCGGAGAGCGGCATCGCGCCGCCGAACGGCACGTTGGCACGCGCGCGCTTGCAGGAGATGTTGAACTACATCACCAGCGAGATACACAAAACCTACAGCCCGTTCTTTTCGTCGACCACGCCGAAGGAAACCTTGGTGGAGCGCGAAGCGTATTTGCGCAAGCGCTATCGCTACATCGAGAACATCTTGGCACAACGGGAGTGGCTGGTCGGCGACAAATTCGGGCCGGCCGACGCGTATCTGTTCGTGGTAACGAATTGGGCGCGCGGACTCAAGCTCGACTTGACGGAATTCCCGGCGTTGCTTGCGTTCCAGAAACGCGTTGCCGCGCGTCCCGCCGTGCATGCGGCGATGCTGGCGGAGGGGCTGGTCAAGGCCTGAGTTTGGTGGCCACGGTTTTGCGAGCGAATAAAGAACATCCGCTTGCAAGTCGCGATCAGATGCCGCTTGCCAGCGATTGCGCGAGCCCGATGTAACTGGCCGGAGTCAAATCGAGCAGGCGCTGTTTGTCCGCCTCGGGCAGGGCGAGGCTGGCAATGAATTCGCGCATCGATGCGCGCGTGATGCCTTGGCCGCGGGTCAATGCTTTCAATTGTTCGTAGGGTTCGGGCAGGCCGTGGCGGCGCATCACGGTCTGCACGGCTTCGGCGAGCACTTCCCAACTCGCGTCGAGATCGGCGGCGAGACGCGCATCGTTCACCTGGAGTTTGCCCAGGCCGCGCAGCAGCGAGTCGAGCGCGATCTGGGTGTGGCCGAACGCGGTGCCGAGCGTACGCAGCACGGTCGAATCGGTGAGGTCGCGCTGCCAGCGCGAGATCGGCAATTTTTCGGCAAAGTGACCGAGCAAGGCGTTGGCGACGCCGAGATTGCCCTCGGCATTCTCGAAGTCGATCGGATTGACCTTGTGCGGCATCGTCGAGGAACCCACTTCGCCGGCCTTGAGCGCCTGCTTGAAGTAGCCGAGCGAAATGTAGGCCCAGACATCGCGGCACAGGTCGATCAGCACGACGTTCGCACGGCGCATCGCATCGGACAGCTCGGCGATGAAATCGTGCGGCTCGATCTGGGTGGTGTAGGCATTGAACGCGAGGCCCAGCGATTCGACGAAACGCTGCGAGAGTGCCGGCCAATCGACCTCGGGATAGGCGATGACGTGCGCGTTGTAGTTGCCGACGGCGCCGTTGATCTTGCCGAGAATTTCCACGCCCGCGATCTGCCTGCGCTGACGATCCAGGCGCGCGATGACGTTGGCGAGTTCCTTGCCGAGTGTGGTCGGCGTCGCGGTCTGGCCGTGCGTGCGCGACAGCATCGCCAGCGCGGCGTTCGCCGTGCTGAGCTCGCGCAGCTTCGCGATCACGCCGTCGAGCGCCGGCAGCAGCACGCCGTCGCGCGCGTCACGCAGCATCAGTGCGTAGGCGAGGTTGTTGATGTCCTCGCTGGTGCAGGCGAAGTGGACGAACTCCTTGGCCTTCGTCAGTTCCACATCGTCGCCGATGCGCTGCTTTATGAAATATTCGATGGCCTTGACGTCGTGGTTGGTCGTGCGCTCGATGGCCTTGACGCGTTCGCCGTCGGCGACGGAAAACCCGTCGGCGATCGCCTGCAGTTTCGCGCGCGCCGCGGTGGAAAACGCAGCGACTTCGCCGATGGATTTCTCGTCGGCCAACACCTGCAGCCAACGCACTTCGACGAGAACGCGGCGTTGCATCAGGCCATATTCGCTGAATATCGGACGCAGCGATTCGACCTTGGCGGCGTAGCGGCCGTCGAGCGGCGACAGGGCGGTGAGCGTGGAGTGGGTCATGGCAGGTCCGTGAAAATCCAATGTGTATGATACCAGCCGCGGTGTAGCCTCCCGCTCCGAAGCCACGCCTCGTATACCGGTTCGGTGCGATTATTGAAGGGGGTCAGGTTCACTTACTCTTGCCGCATGCGTGAGTTGGGTGGGCGATGAGTCGGTCGGATACCCGCGAAGCATTGGATTTTGGCTTCGACCATTGCGCGAAAGTCGTCTCGAGCCAATGACCTGCCCGGCAAGCCTCGTTGCGCTCGGGCGCTGGCATTGAGGGATTGGCTGGTCGAGGACAACGAGGCCAAACGACTATTGCCGCATTGATCGAGCGCTTCTCGGTTCCGGTTCGATCCGGCTTGATTTCATCCTGTGTCGGCGCAAACTCGCATTCAGCACATCGGACGAGAGCAAGAGAGGTTTGGCATGAGCGAGTTTCGCATCGAACACGACAGCATGGGCGAACTCAAGGTTCCCGCCTCGGCGCTGTGGGGCGCGCAGACGCAGCGCGCCGTCGATAACTTTCCGATCTCCGGCCTTGCGATGCCGCGCGAATTCATCCGTGCGCTGTGCCTGATCAAGGCCGCCGCGGCGCAGGTCAACGGCGATCTCGGGCATTTGCCGAAAGTCAAAGCGGTGGCGATCGGCAAGGCGGCCAACCGCGTCGCGGCGGGCGAATTCGATGCGCAATTTCCGATCGATGTGTTTCAGACCGGGTCGGCGACCTCGTCGAACATGAACGCGAACGAGGTGATCGCGCATCTCGCTTCCACGCCCAGGTTGAAAATCCATCCGAACGACGACGTCAACAACGGCCAGTCGTCGAATGACGTGATCCCGACCGCGATCCACGTCAGTGCGGCGTTGTCGGTCAGCGAAAAGCTGCTGCCCGCGCTCAAGCACCTGCGCAAGACGATCGATCGTCGTGCGAAGGAACTGAGAAAAGTGGTCAAGACCGGCCGCACGCACCTGATGGATGCGATGCCGGTGACCTTCGGTCAGGAGCTTTCGGGCTGGTCGGCGCAGATCGTATCGAACATCGCACGCATCGAAAATGCACTCGCGCGCGTGCGCGCGCTGCCGCTCGGTGGCACGGCTGTCGGCACCGGCGTCAATGCCGATGCCCGACTCGGCCCGCGCGTCTGCAAGGCGTTGAGTCGGGCCACCGGCGTGCGTTTCGTTTCGATGAAGAATTTTTTCGAAGGCCTGTCCTCGCAGGATACCGCGGTCGAGTTGTCCGGCCAGCTGAAGACCCTGGCCGTGTCGCTGAACAAGATCGCCAACGATCTGCGCTGGATGAACTCCGGCCCGCTCGCCGGCATCGGCGAGATCGAGTTGCCGGCCTTGCAGCCGGGCTCATCGATCATGCCGGGCAAGGTCAATCCGGTGATTCCGGAAGCGGTGGCGATGGTTGCGGCGCAGGTGATTGGCAACGATGCGACGATCACTTTCGCCGGCGCCAGCGGCAATTTTCAGCTCAACGTGATGCTGCCGGTGGTTTCGTATAATTTGTTGCAAAGTATAGAAATTCTCGCGAATGCCTCGCGTCTGCTCGCTGATCGTGCGATCGCCGGATTCCGCGTGCGCACCGAGCGTATCCGCGACGCGCTGGCGCGCAACCCGATTCTCGTCACCGCATTGAACCCGGTCATCGGGTACGAAAAAGGGGCGGCGGCAGCAAAGCGGGCCTACAAGGAGGGGCAGCCGATTCTCGATGTAGCGCTGGAGGTCACGGGCTTGCCACGCGCCGAGCTGGAGAAACTGCTCGACCCCGCCGCATTGACGCGCGGCGGCGTGCACGGCGGTTCCAGCGGCGGATAAATGCCGCCATTGTGAGACGTTCGTCACGAAATCGGGCGGGATCAGGCGCGTGGGAAGCGAAGGCATATTCACGCGACTGCGGCGCGGCATTAAAATTCCGCTTCGTTAGTACAGGGGCTGAACCATGTCGTTCAAAAGAATTTTCGTTGCGGTTGCGGGGTGCTTGTTGGCATCGGGGGCGTTGGTTGCCCAGGAATTCGCCATTCCCGGCAAGGATTTCGAATCCGGTGCCGCCGACGCCAAGCTCGCCGAAATCGCGCGTCAGGCCGCGGCCAGCGGCAAGAGCATCGTGGTAACGACGCCGCCGTACTGGCAGGCGCGCGCGGCGAGTAAAATCCGGGCCGCAGCGCCAGGCGTGCAGGTCAAGACCAGCGATGCCTTCTTCGAAAACGTGCTGATCCGCGTGGTGGATGGCGACAAGACAGCGAAGCCGGAGTTGGCTGCCAAGCCTGCCGAAGCGAAGTCGGAGTTGGCCGCCAAGCCCGCCGAAGCGAAGCCGAAAGCGGCCGAGCCGGCGATGCAACCAAAACCGACCGAAGTGACGGAAGCGGTGAAACCCGCCGCACGCGGCGAGGCGAAAATCGCCGACGCATCGGCGACGGCCAAGCCGCAAGTTGTTCCCGCGGAGTCGATCAAGCCTGCAGCGTCGCACCACACCCCGCCGCCAGTTGAAACCCGGCCCGTCGACGCGACGCCAGCGGTCCAGGTGGCCACGATCGCGCCCGCGCACCATCCCGGCATGGCGGAAAAACCGAAGTCGACAGGTGCCGAAATCGCGACGACCCAGCGCGCGTTCGAGAACCAACTCAATCTCGGCGCTCCCGCGACGGGAACGCTTCGCCCCATGCAATTGCGCAAGGGCGATGAAATCTTCGTGCATGGCCCGGTGCGCGCCGTGGTGAGACGGGATCGTGCCCGCTCACAACTGTTCTGGATCGACGGCGATCTTCAAATCGATCGAGTCGAAATCGTGAAGACCGGGACGGACCGTTACCGCGTCGACGAACCCTTGCGCGATGTCGCCAATCCGAGCCTGCGCGCTATGCACACCGAGCCGCGGATTCTCGCAACGATCATTCCGGCAGGGCGGGTTCGCGTCGACATGGAGAAGCACTTCAACGATGCCAAGGCGATCACGGCGAAGTTGCGCGCAGAGGATTTGCGCTATGGCGACCTGTTCTACGTCTATCGCAATCATGCCGTGATTTTCCGCCGCAACGACCTCAACTTCGATCGTTACTGGCTCGATGGCGACATCGATCTCAATCAGGCCGGCGTGGTCAAGGAAGGCGACGCTTACCGCATCGTCAGCGAAAGGCTTTGATTGCGGCGAAGACGGAATCGAACGGATGAGGCGAGTCGGGGACGCGGCTCATTCGTTCGACGCGAGTCGGCGAACTCATTTTGCGCCGTCGCAGTGAGCGATTTCGTGGGCGCTGATCGTCGCGTAAGGCCGAAATTGCGGCAGCGCGGCGGCCAGCGATTCCTGGGCGATACGCGCTTCGGCAAGTGCCTTGCAGAGTTGCGTGGCGGCAGCATCGACCTTTGCCGCTTTCGCGTCGATTTCCTTGTCGATGGTATCCGGGTCTCCGTTGGCGAGGCCTTTGGCCACGCTCGTGATGGCCTGTGCGCCCGTGGCGATGCCTGCCTTGGCGGTCGTGAAGGCTTGTTCGCGTACTGCCAGTGCGACGACGTAGTAGCGTTGCAGCAGTATTTTCTGTTCCGGCGTGGTGGATATCGATTTGCCGGCAATGGTTAAACGGCCGGTCGCGTCGATCGTCGCATCCGTGGCATCGCGCGCATGCACCACGAGCACGCCGTTGTCGAGGCCGAAATGCGTGAGTACCGATCCCTCGTCATCGCTCGACGAGCATGCGCCGAGATACATCGTGGCGGCGAGCAGAAGTACGGCATGATGAATTTTCATGGTGCAGACCTTGGTTGCGGCGATCAACTGTAGGCCTCGGTGCGCTTGCGACGGAAGTACACCGCTGCGGCAATGAAACCGATGCCCGCGGCGGCGCCGAGCCACAGTTCAGGCGAACCCAACGCGTCGAAAATGTGACCCCAGCTCAGCACCGAATTGACGATGTCGAATTTGTCCAGTTCGATGTCGTTGCCGTTGCCGCCCGTGATGGCACGCAACGTGCCGTTGCCGCCGACGCCGAGCCAGCCACCCGGTACGATGCCGAACAGAATACGGCCGACGATGTTTTTCCAATACCATGAACTCGGGATCGACAATTGTCGCAGCAGATCGGTGAAGGCGAAGATGGTGCCAAGACCCAGCGGCACGGCGACCGCCCAGAGGAAGGGTTTGGAGCGCGCAAACGCGGAGCACAGCAGCAACCAGCCGATGGTCGGCAGCGCCCAAAGCGCGTTGACCGGAATCAGGCAGACGAGCTTGATCCACATCGACAGCAATGGTGCCGGGTTCCACAGTAGCGGCAGTGGATTGACCCCGTGGATGCCGGCGTAAACGCTGAGCAGAATCAGGACGGCGATATGCATCGCGATCAACGCGGCGATGGCAAGCGTTGGCGCCATCAGCGTGGCCGAAACGGCCTTGGACAGGACGGTGTCGAGATCGGAAATCGGCAGCGATTTCCAGAACAGGACGCTGCGGTCGCGGCGGTCGTCGTAGAGCGCACCGAGCAAATAGAAGAACACGACGAAAAATTGCGTCGCCATGATCGGAATCGACATGCCCATGAGGCCCGCATTCAGTCCGGAATTGAACGTCGCGATCTGCTCGTGCGTCATGCTGGTCGAAATGCGGTCGAGGTTGAGATTGCCGATATTGATGCCGTGACGCACCGCAGTGGTTTCAGCGACGATCATGCTGAGCAGCAGGATTGCGACCATCACGCCGCCAGCGATCAGCGGCGCCCGGAAGAAGCCGCCACGTTGTTCCCAGTATTCGCGCTTGAGGAGCCAGAGAAACGTTTGCATCGGATTCGATCGGGTCGGCAGAGTGGGCGCGTTCATGCGTAGGTTCCTTTCATCGTCGCGACGAACAGATCGGCAATGCTGGGTTTGTGCAACTCGCCGAGTTCGGCCAGACGTGCCTGCGGCACGCCATCGAACAGGAAAATCGACTTGCCGAAAATCTGGCGTTCGTTGAGCGGCGCCAATGCGCGCGCGGCTTCGATTTTGTCCGGCCCGACCATGACTTCGGTATAGCGCTCACCGATTTCGTCCATGCTGGCGTTGACGATGAGCTTGCCGTTCCGGATGAAAATCAGATCGGTCAGGATATGTTCGATTTCTTCGACCTGGTGCGTGGTGACGAGAATCGTTTTCTGCTCGTCGAAATAGTCGTTGAGCAAGTTCTGGTAAAACTCTTTGCGATAGAGGATGTCGAGCCCGAGCGTGGGCTCGTCGAGCACAAGCAGTTTGGCGTCGATCGCCATCACCAGGGCGAGATGCAGCTGCACGATCATGCCCTTGGACAATTCGCGCACACGCTGTTTCGGTTGCAGTTTGGTTCGCGCAAGAAATGCCAGGCAGCGCTCGCGCGAGAAGCGTGGGTGCACGCCGGCGACGAAGTCGATCGCCTCGCCGACGCGCAACCAACGCGGCAATACGGCTACGTCGGCGATGAAACACACTTGTTGCATCAGCTCGCTGCGCTGCGTGCGTGGATCGAGGCCGAGAACGGACAGCTCGCCGTCGTACTCGGACAAGCCGAGGATGGCCTTCAGTGCCGTGGTTTTGCCGGCCCCGTTCGGGCCGATCAAGCCGACGATGCGACCGGCGGCGATGTCGAGATCGACGTGATCGAGTGCGACCGTGGTGCCGTAGCGGCGGGTCAATCCGCGGGCGCGAACGATCTGCGGAGAACTGGCGCTTGCCTCATTCATGGGATGTGCCGTTTGCATTCGTGGTGGTGGCTGACAGGGTGGAAAGGTCGAGTCCGAGACGGGCGAGACGATCTTTCAGCGCGGGCCATTCTTCGCGCAGAAAACGTTCGCGTTCGCTGCGCAGCAAGGCTTCGCGCGCGCCTTCGGCAACGTACATGCCCAGGCCGCGGCGCTTTTCGACGAGGTGGTCGTCGACCAGTTCCTGATAGGCCTTGGATACCGTAATCGGATTGAGCTGGAAGTCGGCCGCGACTTGGCGCACCGACGGCAGTGCGTCGCCCTGCCGCAGAACCTCGTCGAGGATCATCGCCACAACCTTGTCGCGCAATTGGCGATAGATCGGGGCATTGTCGTTCCAGGTTACGCTCATGGCGGGAAGCACTCGCTTACTTGTGGCTGCGGGTCAGAATCTTGCCAAACGAATAGTAGGGCATGTCCAGGCGCAGACGGTGCGGGTCGGTGACGACGCGGGCGAGGAAACCGTGTTCGTCGTTGTCGTCGACCTCGGCCACGGCGGTCGCGCGCAGGGCGGTGGCGACCTCATCGGCGCTCGGTCGAATGACGATCGGCGCCAGGATCTGAATGCGGTCGCCGGGGTCGATGCGGGC
>JAFEFR010000113.1 GCA_018240485.1 Pseudomonadota bacterium | reverse complement strand
GTGGACCGCACGCTCAAGGCGGCGAACTTCGTGCAGCAGGCCGGCGATCGCGTGGCCGGCGATCGCGATGTGCCGGTCACGGCGGGCGCGTATCTCGCCGATGCCGATGAAGTCGCGCAATTGGTGATTGGCGTCGCGCGCGGGCAGCCGGTGTTCGTGTCCGACGTCGCACGCGTAACGCGCGGCGCGGACCTTCCCAGTCGCTACGCCTGGTTTGGCACGCCGCCCGGCAAGACCGGGCCGGCCACCGGCATGGCGCCGGCGGTGACGATTGCGATCACCAAGAAATCCGGCACCAACGCCGCCGACATCACGCAAGCGGTCGCTGCGCGCGTGGCAGCCTTGCAGGGTGTGTCGATTTCATCCGGCGTGCGCGTCACAGTCACGCGCGACTATGGCCAGACCTCGACCGACAAGGCCGATCTGCTGATCCACAAGTTGCTGTTCGCGACGCTTTCGGTCGTGTTGCTGGTGCTCGCCACACTCGGCTGGCGCGAAGCGACCGTGGTCGGCGCGGCCGTCATCATCACCCTGATGCTGACCTTGTTCGCATCGTGGGCGATGGGCTTCACGATCAACCGCGTGTCGCTGTTCGCGCTGATTTTTTCCATCGGCATTCTTGTCGATGATGCGATCGTCGTGGTCGAAAACATCCACCGTCACATGGCGCTCGGCGGGCGCACGTTGCGCGAGGCGATTCCCGAAGCGGTGTCCGAAGTCGGCGGACCGACGATCCTCGCCACGTTCACGGTGATTGCGGCGCTGCTGCCGATGGCGTTTGTTTCAGGATTGATGGGTCCCTACATGCGCCCGATTCCGATCAACGCCTCGGCCGGCATGCTGCTCTCGCTCGCGGTCGCGCTGGTGGTCACGCCGTGGTTGTCGCTGAAATTGTTGCGCCACGCGCCGCATGCGCCTGCGCAGGCCGATGGCGTACCGCGCGCAAGCCGACTGTCGCGCCTGTTCCATCGGCTGATGGCGCCGTTCCTCGATCCCGGCCGCGGCCGTCGTCGCCGGCACATCCTGTTCGCGGCAATGGGCGCGCTGGTCGTGCTCGCGGCGAGTCTGGTGGTGTTTCGCGCAGTGGTTCTGAAGATGCTGCCGTTCGACAACAAATCCGAATTCCAGGTCGTCGTCGACATGCCCGAGGGCAGCACGCTGCAGGCGACCAACCGCGTGCTGATCGAGCTTGCGCATGCGCTCGACGGCGTGCCCGAGGTGTTGAACTACCAGGGCTATGCGGGCACCGCCGCGCCGATCAATTTCAACGG
>JAFEFR010000112.1 GCA_018240485.1 Pseudomonadota bacterium | reverse complement strand
GCGGTGTTGCTCGAACCCCGCATCGGCCTGGGTTGCCAAGGTCAGCTGCTGTGCCATCGTTTACACTCCACTCTCTGGTCACGCTTCGACCACACGGCAAAATCAGAGTTTCCCTAGCTCCGCAGCCTAACGCGGCTGTCCACGTCGTGGTGACATTCGCTCCGTGAGTCGGCGCGTGCGGTGTGCGCAACTCAGGCGAGCACGGCGCGTATCGCACGTGCATCGATGCCGGGCACGATGTCCGCTTGGCCGATGCCACGCCAAAGTATCAGGCGCAGCGTGCCGGACAGGTTTTTTTTGTCCAGACGCATCAAGTCGATGAGTTGATCTGGATCGAGTCCGGGCGGCATCGCCGTGGGCAAGCCAAACCGGTCGAGCAGGGCGCTGAGGCGCTGCGCATCGACGGCGGGGGCGCGGCCGAGATTGGCGGACAGTCGCGCCGCGAGCACCATGCCGACGGCCACCGCTTCGCCGTGGCGCAGGCCGTCGTAGCCCATTGCGGTTTCGATGGCGTGGCCGAAGGTGTGGCCGAAGTTGAGCAGGGCGCGCTCGCCTTGCTCGGTTTCATCGCGCGCGACGATGCCGGCTTTTTGCCGACAGCAGTGGGCGATGGTGGCGGCGAGAACATCCGCATCGCGCGCGAGCAGCGCGTCGACGTTGCGTTCGAGATAGGCGAAGAAATCCGCATCGCCCAGCGCACCGTATTTCACCACCTCGGCAAAACCGGCGCGCAGTTCGCGGGCGGGCAGGGTGGCAAGCGTGCCGATGTCGGCGATCACGGCGCGTGGCTGGTGGAATGCGCCGACGAGATTCTTGCCCTGCGGCAGATCGACCGCGGTCTTGCCACCGACGGAAGAATCGACCATGGCCAGCAGCGTGGTCGGAACTTGCACGCAAGCGATGCCGCGCATCCAGCAGGCGGCTGCGAAGCCTGAGAGATCACCGATCACGCCGCCGCCGAGGGCGAGGATGGTCGCGTCGCGGTTGGCCTTCATCGCTGCGAGCGCGTCGAACACGCGCGCCGCGGAGGCGAGCGTTTTGTGCGCTTCGCCGTCGGCGAGTATCCATTGGGAAATGTGTACGTTTTCGCAGCCGCGGCGAATCGCCGCCGTGAGCCGGTCGAGATACAGCGGCGCGACGACGTCGTTGCTGACGATCAGCACATGACGCCCGTCGATGGCACTCGCCAGACGCGCGCCGTCGTCGAGCAGGCCGTGGCCGATGGCGATGGGATAGCGACGCGCGCCGAGTTCGACGGTGAGTTCGATGGTCGACGACGAATGCGGTGAGAGCGTCATGCGTTGGTTCCTGCGGCGATCGACGTTGTGCTGCGGCTCCAGCGACCCGTCAGTTCTTCGGCGAGCCGTCGCGCGGCGCCGGCGCTGCTCGAATTGAGCCCGGTCGGCACAGTGAGGTCGGCGATGTCGCGATACAGCGATTCGCGTTCGGCGGCGAGCTTGAGCAGACGCTCGCGCCGATCCGGTGCGGCGAGCAGGGGGCGTTTCTGGTCGCGCGCGAGGCGTTTCAATTGTTGCTCGACGGTGGTTTCGAGATAAACCACGTAGCCGCGTTCGCGCAGATGTCGGCGGTTTTCTGCGGCAAGAACGGAGCCGCCACCCGTGGAGAGGACGATGCCGGGTTTGGCGCTGAATTCATCGAGCAATTCGGTTTCGCGTTTGCGGAAACCGGCCTCGCCCTCCAGCTCGAAGATCAGGCCGACGGCAGCGCCGCTGCGTTCTTCGATTTCGTGATCGAGGTCGAAGAAGGCGAGGTCGAGTTGTGCGGCGAGGCGCCGTCCGACCGTGGTCTTGCCGGCGCCCATCGGGCCGATGAGAAAAAGGCTGGGGGCGGGATTCATGCGGGAATGGTAGCAAAGCGCACTCGCAGTGCGTTGCGTGTACGTGCGATGGAATCGGGTAAAATGCCGGCATGCTGCGTTTCATTCTGATTTTTCTATTCTGTTTGGTCGTGCTGTTCCCGCTGGATTTGTATCAGCCGGTGCAGGAGCACGTGATCCTGCCGTTGACCACGGGCATCGCCTATGTGTGCGTGAGCATCATGCATCTGTGGGATGCCAACGTCGCCGCGCAGGCCAACATCATGCGCAACACGTTGAACGGCGGCGGCATCGAAATCGTCGCCGGATGCAGCGGCGTGGAGGCGATCATCATCCTGATTTCCGCGGTGCTCGCGTTTCCTTCGCCGTGGAAGCACAAGCTGGTCGGCATCGTCGCCGGCTTTTTCGCGATCCAGTCGTTGAATCTCGTGCGTTTGATCAGTCTGTATTACTTGAACGAGTGGAATCACGTCTGGTTCGAGTGGTTCCATCTGTATCTCTGGCAGGCGTTGATCATTCTCGACGCGCTCGTGTTCTGGCTGGTGTGGTTGCGCTGGCTGCCGCGCGGGCCGCGCCCACCGCCGCCGGCGCTTGCTGCGACCGCATAAGCCTTCCCGCGCCTTGCGCACTAGACTTCGTCGCACGCGCGGCGCGTCGTCGCGCGCATCGACTACGGAGGCTGGCGTCATGACGGTAGCGAAGGTGATCGAAATCAGTTCGTCCTCGCCCAAGGGCCTGGAGGATGCAGTGAAGGACGGCCTGAAGCGTGCAGCGAAGACCATCAACAACATCAAAGGCGCTTGGGTCAACGACATCAAGGTCATCACCGACGATGCCGGCAAGGTTTGCGAATGGCGGGTCAACATGCGCGTCAATTTCGTGCTCGATTGACGGACTGCGTCGACTCGCCGCAGTCCGCGGCGGGTCGAGGGCCGGGCATGCTAGCATCGTCGCATGACGACGCCGCACAACGATTCCGATCCGATCCACCTCGAAGCGATCGCCCAATTTCGCGACCTGCTCGACGAAGCCACCACCGCCGGCGAGCCCGAACCCACCGCCATGACGCTGGCGACCGCCGATGCCAGCGGGCGCGTGTCCGCACGCATCGTGCTGCTCAAGTCCGTCGATGAACATGGCTTCACGTTCTACACCAATTTCGGCAGTGCCAAGGCGCAGCAGTTGGCAGCGCACTCCGGCGCGGCGCTGTGCTTCTTGTGGAAACAGTTGCGGCATGTGGTGCAAGTGCGCGTCGAGGGTGCCGTCGAGAAGATCGACGCGGCCGAAGCCGATGCGTATTTCGCCTCGCGCCCGCGCGCGAGCCGCATCGGCGCGTGGGCATCCAAACAATCGCAGACCTTGCGCGATCGCGCCGAACTCGATGCGCGCGTGGTCGACGCCGAGCAACGTTTCGCCGCCGGCGACGTGCCTCGTCCGCCATTCTGGGGCGGCTATCGCCTTGCGCCCGACATGATCGAAATCTGGTTCGGCCAGCGCGCCCGCTTGCACGACCGTGTGCGCTACGAGCGCAGCGTTGCGGGTTGGAGCAAGCGCTTGTTGTATCCGTAAGCGCACGAGGATGAGCGGCCCGCAACGCATCGTTTGCCTGACCGAAGAGCCGACCGAAGTGCTCTACGCCATCGGCGAGGAGCAGCGTATCGTCGGCATCTCCGGCTTCACCGTGCGCCCGCCACGCGCGCGCAAGGAAAAGCCCAAAGTCTCCGCGTTCACGAGTGCGAAGATCGGCGAAATTCTGGCGCTGCAACCGGATCTGGTCATCGGCTTTTCCGATATTCAGGCCGACATCGCGCGCGACTTGATCAAAGCTGGTATCGAAGTGTGGATCAGCAATCATCGCTCGGTCGCGGGCATCCTCGACTACATTCGCAGGCTCGGTGCGCTGGTCGGCGCAGGCGACAAAGCCGAAGCGCTCGCGCGCGCGGGCGAAGAAAAAATCGCCGCCGTGGAAAAAATGGCAAACCAGCTGCCGCAGCGGCCACGGGTGTATTTCGAGGAATGGGATGAGCCGATCATCACCGGCATACGATGGGTGGCCGAACTCGTGCGCATCGCGGGTGGTGAAGACGTGTTCCCGGAATTGGCGCGGCAATCGCTGGCGCGGGACCGCATCCTCGCCGATGGCGCCGAAGTGGTACGACGCGCGCCGGATGTCATCCTCGGCTCGTGGTGCGGCAAACGCTTTCGGCCCGAGAAAGTCGCGGCACGGCCGGGCTGGAGCGCGATTCCCGCCGTGCGCGAGGGCGAGTTGCACGAGATAAAATCGCCACTCATTCTGCAGCCCGGCCCGGCGGCGGTGTTTGATGGACTCGACGCCGTGCATCGCATCATCCTCGATTGGGCACGCAAGCGGCAGTGACGAAACACGGCAAGCCTTGGGAGAAAAAATGAACTCGTATGCGAAAGCCTTGATGATCCCTGCGCTTGCCCTTGGCATCGGCGCTTGCTCGCACATTCCGCTGATCGGCCATGCGGACAAGGCCCCCGCCGCCGCGGCGGAACCGCCTGCCGCTGCGCCGAGTGTGCAGGCCAAGGCCGAGTCGACACCGACACCCGCACCCGCACCCGCACCAAGCGCGATGGTCACCGGGTCGGCTGCCGCTACGGTGTCCTCTGCGCAGGGTCACATCGAGTTGAAATACGCCTTCAACACGCGCGCGGCACCAGATCGCGTTTATGCCGCCATCACCGGCGTCGCGCGCTGGTGGGATGCGAGCCACACCTATTCGGGCAACGCTTCGAACTTGTCGCTGGATGCGCGCGCGGGCGGTTGCTGGTGCGAGCAACTCGCCGACGGCGGCAGCGTGCAACACATGACCGTGCTTGCGGCCATGCCGGGGCGCATGTTGCGCCTGTCCGGCGGTTTGGGGCCGCTGCAATCCGGCGCGGTGAATGCGACCATGACCTGGACGATCAAGCACGCGGGTGAGGGTAGCGAAGTCGACATGAGCTACCTCGTCGACGGCTACTATCCGGGCGGCCTTGCCGCCGTGCGCGACGACGTGGACGCGGTGCTGGCGCATCAGGTCGAGCGACTGCGCGCCTACATCGATGCACGTTGAGGCGGGGCGCGCTTACACGCGCGCGGCGAGGTCGGTCAGCGGCGCGATCACCAGCAGGCGCGCGAGCACCAGCGCGATGCTGGCAAGCAGGAATGAGAGATCCACGCCGCCCAGCGGCGGCAGCAGGCGGCGAAACGGGCGCACCAGCGGCTCGGTGACCTGCACCAGCACGCGCACGTTCGGATGCGCGCGCTCGTCGGCGAAAAAGCTCAGCACGGCACGGATCAGCAGGGCCCAGAGCGCTACCCACAGCGCGATGTTCAGCATGCCCGCAAGCGCACCCAGCAAACACCCCGCGACGCTCCATCGCAGCCCGGCGACCGGCGCGAGCAGCAACAACAATTCAATCAGCGCGAGCAGGAATGCGACGAGCAGCGAGGCGAGTTCGAGTTTGCCGCGGCGTGGCAGGAATCGGCGCAGCGGCGCGATCACGGGATTGGTGAACTTGTAGACGAACTGGCAAATCGGATCATGAAACGAGGCGTTCACCGCGATCAGCATCGCGCGCACGAGAAACACGCCGACGAGAATGTCGAAGATCGTTTGCACCAGAAACGTTTCTGCGTTGATCAGGTAAGGCATGAGGTTTCAGTCGCCGAGTTGGGCGGACAATTCCTGTCCGCGCAGGGTCGCCGCCGTGACCGCGCGGGCGATGATTTGGCGCAGGCCGCTCGCCTCGAAACTCTCGATCGCAGCTTGCGTGGTGCCGTTGGGTGAGGTCACGCGGCGGCGCAATTCCGCGGGCGCCGCGGACTCTTCGCGCAGCATGCGCCCGGCACCGAGGCAGGTTTGCGCGGCCAGCAGGCGCGCCGTCTCGCGCGGCAGGCCTTGAGCAACGGCAGCGTCTTCAAGCGCTTCGACGAGCAGGAAAAAATACGCTGGCCCCGAGCCGGACAGGGCGGTGACGGTATCCATCAGCGCTTCGTCGTCGACCCATGCGACGACGCCGGCGGCATCGAGGATGCCTTGCGCCAGCGCGCGCTGGCCTGTGTCCACGCGGGCATTCGCAACGAGGCCGCAAGCGCCGGCGCCGATCAAGGCCGGCGTGTTCGGCATGGCGCGCACGATCGCAAGGTCGCCGCCGAGCCAGGCGTCGATTTGATCGATGTGGATGCCGGCGGCGATCGACACGATCAAGGGTCGGCGCGCTTGGGCGACATCGCGCAACTCAACGCAGACGCTTTTCATGACCTGTGGTTTGACCGCGAACACGATCGCATCGGCATCCTTCGCGGCGCTGGCGCCGTCGGCACAGGCGATGACGCCGAAGTCGTGGACGAGCGCATTGCGCAGATCGACATGGGGTTCGGCGACGGCAAAATGCGTGCCGGAGACGCCGGCACGCACGAGCCCGCCGATCAGGCTGCGCGCCATGTTGCCGCCGCCGATGAAGGCGATGCGCGATGGCGGATGGGAGGAATTCATGGTGTGGCCAAGGCATCGGAGGGAACGATGATCTCGACGCGCCGGTTCTGCGCACGCCCGGCTTCGGTGGCATTGTCGGCCTGTGGGTGATCGAAGCCGAAACCCTTGGACTGCACATTCTTCGCGGTGAAGCCGGAGGCGAGGAAGACGTCGGCGACGGCCGCCGCACGGCGTTGCGACAGCGTCAGGTTGTAGTCGCGCGGGCCAACGTTGTCGGTATGCCCTTCCGTACGCAGCTGGCGGATGTCGACGTCGAGCAGTTGGCGAGCGAAGTCCCTGAGCGTCGCATGCGCTTCGGGTTTGATGTCGGTCTTGTCGACGTCGAACGAAATATTCGCGGGCAGCGCCAACATCCAGCCGTCATCGACGGGATGAAAACCGAGTTGGGTCAGTGTTTGCGTCTGACGTTGAGCAAGGCTTGGCTTCGGTGCTGGTGTAGCACAGCCGGCAAGCAGGATGAGCAGGCCGGCCAGAACGGCGATGGTGCGCAATGGTGCGGATGGCTTGGCAGCGCGGATATCGGAATAGAAAGTCATGGGGGTTGGTTGTTCGCAGGCGTGAAGTGATGGGAGAAATCAGTGGGTGGAGGGATTCGAATCGGTCAAGTCCGAAGTCGGCGATGGTGTATCCAGTGTTGCAACCGACTGCCAGTGAGTAGTGCGGCCTTGCAGGTGACGTTGGTTTTTCGCGGCGTACATGGCATGGTCGGCGACGCTCACGAATTCGTCCATGTCGCGCGTCGCGTCGGGGTAGATCGCCGTGCCGATGCTGGTGCTGGGATAGATCACGCATTCGCCATGGTGCAAAGGCGCGGCGAGGGCGGAGCGCAATTCGACGGCAAGCAGTGTCGGATCGATCATATCGTCAAGCGGTGCGAGCAGCACGACGAATTCGTCGCCACCCAGGCGCGTGGCGGTCGTTTCCTGTGGGCGCCAAACACGCAGTCGATCCGCGATCTGGACGAGCAAGGCATCGCCTGCCGCGTGACCCAGGTTGTCGTTGATTGATTTGAACGCATCGACGTCGATGTAGAACAGGCAGGCGCGTGTCCCGTCGCGGTCGCAGGCTTCGACCGTTTTCTGCAGCGTCTGCTCGAACATGGCGCGATTGGGCAAGTTGGTCAGCGCGTCGAGGTAGGCGAGGCGTCGCAGCAATGCGTTGCTTTGCAAGAGCAGACGGTCGCGCAGACCGATTTCGTCGAGAAGCGTGTTGAATTCGAGGCGGAGATCTTCCACTTCGGCGAGCGATGACGGTGGTGCGCGCTGGCTGAAATCGCGATTTTCGATCAGCTGCATGACGAAGGTGCGCAGTTGCCGGATCGGGTGCGTGAAGCGACGCGTGTAGATGCGCGCGAACAGGAGCGCGCAAAGCCCGACCAGGAGCATGCCGACGGGAAACCAGAACAACAGGGTTTGCAGTACACGCAGCATCGGCGCGCTGCCGCCTTCGAGCACGACGCGACCGATAACCCTGCCTTCGACGACGACGTCCTGGTCGATGCGCGCACTACCGACCCATGTGGCGAATCGGCCCAAGGCGTCGTCGGTGCGTGCGTCGATGTGCGCCAGTGCGGTGCCGGAGGCATCCTGGATTTCGGCGAGGCTTACGCCCTCGCCCTCGGGAATCGATTGCAGGATATCGAGCGCGGTGCGTTCATCGCGAAATTCGATCGCACTTTGGCTTTGCGAAGCGGTAAAGCTGATCAGGGTTTGCAGGTGACGCAAGGCTTGCTCGCGCAAGATGTGATAGCTGATCAGAAACGCGCCGACGCCCATGATGAAGATCGCCAACGCCGAAATCGACAACAGGGCGCGGTCGATGTGGGCAGCCGACGTCTTGGTCGGTCGCTCGTTCGCGTTTTCGTTTTTGATTGGAATCATGGCGTACCTTCCCGTGCGGTGCGCGAGCTGCCGAGGGTGAGCAGGCGTGCGCTGACGTCGAGGGAGGCTTCGCGCATCGCGGACACGTTCACTTCGAAAGCTTGCCTGCCCGCGATGGGATCCCGATCCATGCGAAGACAAATCTGCCCCCCCGCGGTGCAGAAGGGCGTGCCCGTCCCGACGGCAAGGATCGGTTGATGGCGTGTGCGTTCCAGTACGCTGGTGGCGTCCGTTGTCGCGAGGGCAGTCAGGTCGAGAATGCGGCATTCGGACAAGGCGGCGTCTTTTGCGATGCGTTTGACCTGAAACGCTTTGCCACGGACTTGATGGTCGGCGTACACGCGATCCTCGGTGACTGGCGCGTCGCCGACGATGCACACGGTCCAGGCATCGATTCGCCCTTCGTCGCGCCAATACACGTAGCGCACGAAACCGACGATGTACTCCGCGGCGTTGCGCAATCCACCGGGCGGCGGTTCGACGGCCAACGCCATCCAGGGCAGGAGCAGGAGGATTGCCACGCGACCTGCGAAGCGGATGCGATGGGGGCGAGGAAGTAGCACGCGTTTCATGCGAAAAGTCGATGCCGGGCTCGATCGTCGCCGTTCGGTGGGCGACATGCCGGCGCGTCATCCACCCCGAAGACCGTGGCTCGCAGTCTATCAAACCTTTCAGGTATGCGGGATGAGCGGCTCCGATCGGATACGCGCCATGACTTTCGCTCGACGAGGCGTTGACGGGCAATGTGCCCGTGTCGTGCAGGGATCGTGGGCATGAGCCGTCATGAGCGGACGGGCTGGGCATGCCACGTTGCATCGTGCGGTCGATTTCCGCGTTGCAGCAAGGTCGGTGCGAGGACGTTCAGGTGGCTTGGGGCGAACGTGTGGAACCGTTCGTGTTTCGGCATGCCGCGCGCACGCTATACTCCCCCGAGGCGGCGGCGGGTCGTCGCGCGCAATTACCAAGGGGCAGGCATGGATATCGCAGAGCTTTTGGCGTTCTCGATCAAGAACAAGGCCTCCGATCTGCATCTGTCGGCCGGGTTGCCGCCGATGATCCGCGTCGACGGCGACGTGCGCCGCATCAACATGCCGGCGTTGGAGCATAAACAGGTGCACGCGCTGGTGTACGACATCATGTCGGACAAGCAGCGCCGCGACTACGAAGAATTCCTCGAAATCGACTTTTCGTTCGAGATCGCCGGCATGGCGCGCTTCCGCGTCAATGCATTCAATCAGAATCGTGGCGCCGGCGCGGTGTTCCGCACGATTCCGTCCGAGGTGATCTCACTCGACGATCTCGGCGCGCCGAAGATTTTCAAGGAGCTGATCGATCAACCCGTCGGTTTGATTCTCGTCACCGGGCCGACCGGTTCGGGCAAGTCGACCACGCTCGCGGCGATGGTCGATCACATCAACAAACACGAATACGGTCATATTCTCACCATCGAGGATCCGATCGAATTCGTGCATACCGCGAACAAGTGTCTGATCAACCAGCGCGAGGTGCATCGCGACACGCACGGCTTCAACGAGGCGCTGCGCTCGGCGTTGCGCGAGGACCCGGACTACGTTCTGGTCGGCGAGTTGCGCGATCTGGAAACCATCCGCCTCGCGCTGACGGCGGCGGAAACGGGGCATCTCGTGTTCGGCACGCTGCACACATCGAGTGCGGCAAAGACGGTCGACCGTATCATCGACGTGTTCCCCGCGGGCGAGAAGCCGATGGTGCGCTCGATGCTGTC
Organism: Pseudomonadota bacterium; assembly: GCA_018240485.1. Taxonomy (GTDB): domain Bacteria; phylum Pseudomonadota; class Gammaproteobacteria; order Xanthomonadales; family Rhodanobacteraceae; genus Rudaea. The sequence goes on along the minus strand of JAFEFR010000112.1, from coordinate 18 downwards.
CGAGTCGCTGCGCGCGGT
>JAFEFR010000111.1 GCA_018240485.1 Pseudomonadota bacterium | reverse complement strand
TCGGGGCCGAAGCCGTGGAAATCGTTCGGCGAACGCACGATCAGACGGCCGCCGGACAAGCCTTTGCCCACGTAGTCGTTGCCCTCGCCGACGAGATCGAACGTGATGCCGCGGGCGAGAAAAGCGCCAAAGCTTTGCCCTGCGGTGCCGTCCAGTTGCACATGGATGGTGTCATCGGGCAGGCCGGCATGGCCATGACGGCGCGCCAATTCGCCCGAGAGCATGCTGCCGACACTGCGGTTCGCATTGCGCACATCGACGATGAAGCGGGTTTTTTCGCCGCGCTCCAACGCAGGCCGGGCCTTGTCGATCAAAACGTGATCGAGCACGCGATCGAGGCCATGGTTTTGTTCCTCGGCATGCCGACACGCCACGCTGTCGGGTACCTCGGGGCGATGGAACACACGCGAAAAATCCAGCCCGCGTGCTTTCCAGTGCGCGATGCCCGCACGCGTGTCGAGCAGGTCGGCTCGACCGACGAGATCCTCGAAGCGTCGGATGCCGAGTTGCGCCATGATCTTGCGCACTTCTTCGGCAACGAAAAAGAAATAGTTGATGACGTGCTCGGGCTGACCGGTAAAGCGCCGACGCAGTTGCGGATCCTGCGTGGCGACGCCGGTAGGGCAGGTGTTCAAGTGACACTTGCGCATCATGATGCAGCCCTGCACCACCAGCGGCGCGGTGGCGAAGCCGAATTCGTCGGCGCCGAGCAGGGCGCCGATGACGACGTCGCGACCGGTTTTCATCTGCCCGTCCGCTTGCACGCGGATGCGACCGCGCAGGCGATTGAGCACCAGTGTTTGCTGCGTTTCGGCGAGCCCCAGCTCCCACGGCGAACCGGCATGGCGAATCGACGACCACGGCGACGCGCCGGTGCCGCCATCGTGCCCGGCGATCACGACGTGATCGGCCTTGCACTTCGCAACGCCCGCGGCAACGGTCCCGACACCGACTTCGGATACCAACTTCACCGAAATCGATGCCTGCGGATTGCAGTTTTTCAAATCGTGGATGAG
>JAFEFR010000110.1 GCA_018240485.1 Pseudomonadota bacterium | reverse complement strand
GGCGATATTGCGCAGATTTTCGATGGACATAAGAAGGGCCCGGCGTTATCGGGCCGAGCCTGTTGGCGAAGGGATTTCGGCATTATAGCCCGAAGGGGCGTTGCAATCACGTCATCGTGCTCACCGCGTACAGCGCGATGACCACGAAGACCGCCGCGGTTTTGATCAGGGTGATGGCGAAAATGTCGCGATAGGACTGGCGATGCGTCAGTCCAGTCACGGCCAACAGGGTAATCACTGCGCCGTTGTGGGGCAGGGTATCCATGCCGCCGGAGGCCATTGCCGCAACGCGATGCATGACCTCCAGCGGTATGCCGGCAGCTTGCGCATTGGCGGTAAACGTGTCGGCCATGGCGCCGAGCGCGATCCCAAGGCCTCCGGAGGCAGAGCCGGTAATGCCGGCGAGCGCGGTCACGGCGATCGCTTCGTTGATCAGCGGGTTCGGGATGGCATGCAGCGCATCGGCGATGAGCTTGAAGCCTGGCAGGGCGGCGATCACCGCGCCAAAACCGTATTCGGAGGCGGTATTCATCGAGGCGAGCAGGGCGCCGGCGACCGCGTTGCGACTGCCGTCGGCGAAGCGTTGCGTTACCGGGCGCCAGGCAAAGACAAGGATGCAAAAAATGCCGATCAACAGTGCGCCTTCCACTGCCCAGATGGCGGCGAGTTTGGCTACGTCCTGCGCAATCGGCGCGCTTTTGCCGACCACGCTCGGCACGAAACTGGTGGTGGTCCCATAGGCCTGCGGGATCGTGGTTGTCAGCCATTTGTTGGCCACCCCGACGAGTACCAGCGGCAGCAGGGCAATCAGTGGGCTGGTTCGCGGCACGCGGACGTCCGTCGTGGGCTCGTTGATCGGGTTCTCGCCGTAGCCCTCGCCGCTGCGCGCGGCGGCGAGGCGACGGCGTTCGAGGTAGAGAAGGCCGACGATGAAGATGAAGATCGCGCCGGACACGCCGAGCCACGGCGCCGCCCACGTACTCGTGCCGAAGAACCCGGTCGGAATGATGTTTTGAATCTGTGGCGTGCCAGGCAAGGCATCCATCGTGAACGTGAATG
>JAFEFR010000010.1 GCA_018240485.1 Pseudomonadota bacterium | reverse complement strand
TAGTCGTCGGCATCGGCGGCGACGAGGCCCTCGATACCCATCATCGCCAGCATGCCGGCGGTTTGTCGACCGCGCGCCATGGTTTCGCTCCAGGTCAGCACCGGCGCGCCGACATGGAAGGCGTCCAGACTGGTGGCGCCGCCGGAGAAGCCGGGCGTGTCGAGAATCAGCGTCGCGCGCGCGACGGCACCGAGATAGCTTGCGTAGTCCTGCGAGGGCAGAAAGCGCAGGGTTTGCGAGGGATCGAGTCCGTGCGCGACGAACGCGGCTTCGATGCGGCGACGAAAGCGCTGAGCGACGCCGGTGTTGCGCACGAAAAACCCGATGCGTGCGCCGCTGCGCCGGGCGATGCGCGCCAGCACTGCATCGAACGACGGCGGCAATTTCAGGTGATTTTGCAGACACAGCGCAAGCGGCGCGCCCTGTGCGAAGGCATCGAGCCAACGGCCATCGCCCGGCGATTGCGGCCGTTCCGGAATCGTGCCGAGTCCCGGCAAGCGGATGAGCGTCTCGCGATAGTGGCTCTGCGCATTCGCCGGTTCCAGCGCATCGGCGCCGAGAAAATAATCGATGTTGGCCAGGCCGCTGGTGACCGGGTGACCGTACAACACGCACTGCACCGGTGCCAGGCGCAATGCGCCAAGCAGGTGATGGCGCGGATCCATGCCGATTTCCGGAAACAGCAGCGCATCGAGCTGCGCCTCGACGATGCGCTCGGCGTGGGCCAGGGCATCGCCGTGGATGTGCTCGAATTGGGCGACGCGCGCGGCGATGGCGTCGGTGCTGAAATCGCGCGTCTCGCCGCTGTACCACACCCGCACGTCGAAGCGTTGCGGGTCGAGCCCCACAAGCAATTGGCGGAAATAGCGCGACACCGTGTGATGCATCAGGTGGCTGCTGACGATGCCGATGCGGATGCGCCCGCCATGCGCGCGTGCGCGCCACGGCAGCGGCTGCGTGCGATGCGGAACGGCGGCCCGCACCACGCGCGCGATCAGATCGCCGAAGCGGACGTGCAGCGCGGTGTTGTCGCGTGCCTGATAGTCGAGTTGAAATGGTGTGACGCCACCTGCCGCCTCGATGGCGTAGCGACGCTGCTCGGGCGTATCCAGTGGCAGATTCGCGGCAATGTCGTCGAGGCCGCGCGCGTACCGTTCGCGCTCGGCATCGATTTCCGCCTCGTCCGCGTACACCGAAGGCAGGGAGAGCAAGACGGTCCAGCGCAGGCGCTCGGCGACGTGTACGCCGATGCGCGTGGTCGACAGAATCGTGCGCGATTCCTCGACCTCGCCGGCTTCGGCGAGTGCGAGGCCGAGTTCGCAGCGCGATACCCAGTCGTCGGCGGCGAGCGACGTCGCCCGGCGCAACGAAGCGATTGCGGCGCCGACATCGTGGACGAGGCGTTCGGCGCGACCGCGCGCGGCCCACCACGGTGCCGCGGTCGGTTCGAGGGCGGTGGCCGTTTGCGCGTAGCCCAGCGC
>JAFEFR010000109.1 GCA_018240485.1 Pseudomonadota bacterium | reverse complement strand
TCCGGAAGTTTATTTTTATACAAATCCCAACCGTTGCGCGGGACGGTCGCGGCAATCGCAAAGCCCGCATCGTGCAGCGATTCGAAGACATCCTCGCCCGCGCGCGCCTGCGCAAGCGGCACCGCCTCGGCGCCGCCTTCGGCCACGCGCAGCGCAGCGCCCGGCAATGCAGGCATGCCTGCCGGCAGGATCGCTCCGCGCGCACCGAAGTTGGCCGCGCTGCGCAACAGCGCGCCGACGTTGTGCGGATTGCCGACGCCATCGAGCCAGATCAACAATGCGGGCTGCGCTTGCGGAATTCCACGCAGCAGCTCGTGCAGCGACAGCGGCTGCGTCTTGCGTACTTCGAAGCAGACGCCTTCGTGATGCTGCGAGTCGGTGAGTCGGTCCAGATCCGCATTCTCGGCCACGCGATAACCGATCCGCTGCTTCACGCACCAGGCAAGCACGGGCTTGAATTCGGCGATACGCGCATCCGTCAGATAAATCTTGCGCACGTCGCCGGGCCGCTTCGCGAACACGGCGAGGCAGGCGTTGCGCCCGTAGACGCGGACTTCCTCGCCGCGCCGCGAGGCGGATGACGGCTTCGTCGGCACGTCCTGCGACGGACGCGGTGCGCGCTGCGCCTCCTGCGGTGGTTTACGCTCGACGCTCGGCTTGATGCGTGCGTTCTGCCACGGGTTGTTCGTATCAGAATTTTTTGGCTGCATGCGTCTATGCTACACGCAAGCTCGACGGAACCGGCGACCCGCGCGGTCGAACCCCGCGCCCCGCCATCGTCCGGGCACCAGCGCATCGCAATTCCGCTGTCCTGATGTGGCGGCCACAAGTGCGGGCAACCGCCGTTCCGAAAACGAAAACGGGCGCCGCAGCACCCGTTTCATCGCAAATTCAGCACGCCGCAGCGGAGTCACGCCGCCTTGGTTTTGACCCACTGTCCAAGCGCGGCGAGACCGTTTTCGCGCGCGCGCGCGACGACGATCTTCTGCGCGTCGGCAAAGTGTTTGACCAGATCCTTCGACCATGCCTTGAGCGCTGCCGACTGCATCGCGCGACCGTAGCTGAACGACAACGGCCACGGGTGCGGGCCGATCTGGTTCATCGCGTTGAGATGCGCGGTCGACTGCTCATCGGTCTGCCCGCCGGAGAGGAACACGATGCCCGGCAGCGACGCCGGTACGGTCGCCTTCAGGCAACGCACGGTCGCTTCGGCCACTTCGTCGACGGAAGCTTGATCGGGGCAATCCTTGCCCGACACCACCATGCTGGCTTTGAGAATCGTGCCTTCGAGCATGACGTTTTGTTCGTACAGCGCGCCGAACAACGAACGCAGCGTCGCTTCGGTCACGTCATAGCACACGTCGATGTCGTGGTTGCCGTCCATCAACACTTCCGGCTCGACCATCGGCACGATGCCGGCTTCCTGGCACAACGCGGCGTAACGCGCCAGCGCGTGGCAGTTCGCCTCGATGCAGGTCCCGCTCGGGGCATCGTCGGCGATATTGATCACCGCGCGCCATTTGGCGAACTTGGCGCCAAGCCTGGCGTACTCGGCCAGACGCTCGCGCAAGCCATCCAGACCTTCAGTGACGACTTCGCCCGGAAAACCCGCGAGCGGGTGCGGGCCCTTGTCGACTTTGATGCCGGGCAGAATGCCGTTGTCGAGCATGACCTTGGTGAACGGCACGCCGGCGCGGGTCGATTGACGCAGGGTTTCGTCGTACAAAATCGCACCGGAGATGTGCTCGGACAGCTTGGGCGCGGTCAGCAGCATTTCACGGTAAGCACGGCGATTTTCTTCGCTGTTCTCGATCTTGACCGAGTCGAACCGCTTCTTGATCGTGGCCGTCGACTCGTCGATGGCGATGATCCCCTTGCCCGGTGCCACCATCGCCTGGGCGATGCTTTCCAGTTCTTCGATGCTCATGGATGACTCCCAAAGTGAATTCGTGCGCGCAAGCGCGACCGCGATACCCGATCGCGGGGGCGGCATTATAGGCCGATTCGGTGCGTTCTGCCCGGCGCGCACCCGGATGCACCGCGCGAACACGATCCCGGGTGTCTTTACAGAGCTCACTCGACGCGTGCGATGCCATCGAGCCTGAAAAATCGACGCGTCGTCGCCATTGCGTTCGCGGCGGTGAGGGCAACCTCCTCGCCACGGTCGCGTGCGACTTCGTCGCAGATATGGGCGAGGTACATCGGTTCGTTGCGTCGATGCGAGGGCATCGGTCGCACCGTGCGCGGCAACAGGTAGGGCGCATCGGTTTCGAGCATTAGTCGATCTGCCGGGATATGTTTCACGAGCTCGCGCAAATGCGCGCCACGGCGTTCGTCGCAGATCCAGCCGGTGATGCCGATATGAAAATCGCGGTCGAGATAGTCGAACAATTCTTCGCGCGTGCCGGTGAAGCAGTGCACGACGGCGGCGCCGATACGGCCACGCACGTTGTCCATGCAGGCAAGAAAATCGACGTGCGCGTCGCGCTGGTGCAGAAACAGCGGTTTGCCGCAGCGAGCGGCGAGTTCGAGTTGCTTTTCGAACGCAAACAGCTGCGCCTCGCGCGGCGAAAAATTGCGGTGATAGTCGAGCCCGGTTTCGCCGACCGCGACCACTTCGGGCCTGGCGTGATAGTCGCGCAACAACGCTTCGGTTTCGGCGTCGAACTCGCTGGCATGGTGGGGATGCACGCCGGCGGTCGCGTACAGCACGCCCGGATGCGCCAGCGCCAACGCATGCGCATCGCGCGTGCCCTGCGCGCTCGCGCCGGTGACGACGAGGCGCGCCACGCCGTGCGCCTGCGCGCGCGCGAGCACGGCGTCGAGGTCGTGGCGAAAGGATTCGTGGGTCAGGTTGGCGCCGATGTCGGCGAATTGCAGTGGCATGCGTTATGTGAGGGTGTCGTTATGAATTCGTTCGGCATTATCGCAAGCTGCTTCGGTGTTCACGAGGCATTAACCGGTGCGTGCCGGTTGTGTCTACAATCCGAGCCATCCCGGATCACCCCGGGCCTCACAGGAGTATGTCATGTCGTCCTTCCAGAACCTCGCTCTCGCCGCGACAGCCGCTTTGGCCTGCCTGTTCGGCGCTCAGGCGCAGGCTGCCGATCGCAGCGCCACGTCCCTGCTTGGCTCGCGTACCGACTTCAGCGAGGTGCAGGCACAGCGCGCCGCACTTCTCGCCGCTCCGCGCAGTGTGTCTGCGAAAGCGGCTGGCGCATCCATCGAGGCCGTCACGCCAACGGCGCTGACTTCCAACAGTTATCGCGCCTATCCGCCGAGTTGCTTCTCCGACACGCTGCCCAATCCATCCACCGCAATTCAGCCGCTGCCGGTAACGCCCAGTGGCACCTTGTACAGCCGCACGGTCACGCTGTACGAGAAGAACGGCACGCAAGACAGTGCCGAGGATGTGACCATCACCATCTGGCGCGTCGCGTGCAGCAGCAGCGGCGATAAACTCGATGGCAGCAACGGCCAGCCCGCCTACAACCCCGATGGCGGTTATGTTGGCGCCACCTTGATGCGCATCCAGCGTCAGGCGCAGTACGAGGGCGACAGCAAGATTTATCCGCAATACCCGGATATCCGCATTTCGCAGGGCAGCATCGCGTTCGACAATCCGAACTTCACCGACTATGTGCGCGTAGCCTCGGAGCCGAACACCGTGGTTTCCGATACGTTGGTCGGATCGCCGGTCATCAACAGCACGACCTACGTTCTCGAAAATTATCCGAATCCGAATCTCGGATTCTTCCTGCTCAATCACGCTTTCACGATCCGCTTCGACAACGGCTACCAGAACGGCAAGGTCACGACCAGCGTGCCCGATTACAACCCAACCCAGCAAACCTACCCTGCCGCATTCAACCCCATGGCGGTGAACGGCTACCTCACCGGCGTGTGGCGCCAGCCCAACCTCGGCAGTGGCGAGGGCATGGTGACGCAGGTGCTCGACCGCGATGCGCAGAACCGCACGTTTTTCGCTTATTGGTATACCTACAACAGTGCCGGCGTGCCGTTCTGGCTGGTCGCGCAAACCGATTTCCCCATCGGCACGACGCAACTTCTGAACGTTCCGGTGTACTACACCAGCGGCGGGTACTTTGCGCCGCCGTCGCCGCCTGCTGTCCCGTACAAGATCAATACATGGGGCACGATCACGGTCACGTTCCCGGATTGCCAGCACATCAAGATCGCCTACAACGGAACGACCAACGGTGGTCCAGGTGGCACCAGTACGCAGCCCTTGACCTGGACTCGCCTGGGCAGCATCAACAACCTCGCCTGTCAGTAACGACGGCGAGCGTGAGCGCGATCCCGCCACCGTGGCGGGATCGCGCGATGGCTACGCGGCAAGCACGTCGATCTTGTCGAGCCACACCTGTTTTTCGCCCGCAGCGAGAAACGATGCGTTGATCGAATGGCGCGCCAATTGGGCGATGTCGGCGCGCGACAGATTCAAGCCGCGCTGCACGGCGAGATAGTTGTCGAGCACATAGCCATCGAAATAGGACGGATCGTCCGAATTGACCGTGACGATGAGACCGCGATCGAGCAACCGCTTGAGGTTGTGATCCTCGATGCGTGGATAGACGCACAGCTTCACGTTCGACAACGGGCATACGGTCAGCGGCATGCGCTCGCGTGCCAGACGCTCGACCAGTGCGGGATCTTCCTCGCAGCGCACGCCGTGATCGATACGCGAGACGTGCAGCAGATCCAGCGCCTCATGGATGTACGCAGGCGGCCCTTCCTCGCCCGCGTGCGCGACCGTGCGCAAGCCTTCGGCGCGGGCGCGATCAAACACCGCCTTGAACTTCGACGGCGGATGCCCGCGTTCGGACGAATCCAGTCCGACGGCAACGAAGTGCTGCTTGTACGGCAACAGTTCTTCGAGCGTGCGCATTGCATCCTCGGCACTCAAATGCCGCAGAAAGTTGGGGATCAACCGCCAGGTGATGCCGAATTCGCGCTCGCCCTCGATCAGCGCGCGATGGATGCCGTCGAATACGATCGCGAACGGGATACCCCGCGCGGTATGCGTCTGCGGGTCGAAAAAAATCTCGGCATGGACGACGCCGTCGGCCTGCGCGCGGCGCAG
>JAFEFR010000108.1 GCA_018240485.1 Pseudomonadota bacterium | reverse complement strand
GCGCGGCCTTGCCAGAGGCGTGCGAGCACGGCCGACTCTTGCTCGCCCGCCAGTGGCGCGGCGAGAAATTCGAGTTCGCTGCGCGCCAGCTTGATTACGTCGGCCTCGTCCAGCGCCGCCCACAGGCGCGGATGGGGATCGACGTGAGGACTCCACAGCGCTGGTCGCCAGTTGAGATCGCAACTGACGATGGCGCCGGCGTTGCGTGCGAGTTGCATGCCCTGCACGGTGGCGTTGGCGATTTCGTCTTCGGTCAAACTGTTCGAGCAGACATGGAAGCTGGCGAGGCCGGTGAAGCAGGCGGCGTGAAAGTGTTCGCGACGGAACAGCAGGTCGGCAGCAGGCGGGCGATAGAAATTGAAGTGCCGCTCGCCGTGTTCGTCGAGGGCGACGAAGGCGAGTGCGGTGTTGGCCGCGTCGGTGCGTGCGATGTGGTCGGTGCCGACGCCGGCGCGGTGCAGGCTGTCGATGAGGAAATCGCCGAACATGTCGTGTCCGAACATGCCGACGAATTGCGCTTCGCCACCGAGGCGTGCAACGGCGACGGCGACGTTTGCGGGCGCCCCGCCGGCGAATTGGTGGAACGCGCGCGGTTCGTCTGCCGCGGTTGCGGGTTTGGCGAGGAAGTCGATCAAGGCTTCGCCGAAGCAGGCGATGCGGGTGCGTGTTGGAGTCATGGCTTGGCCGGTTTTGGGGTGCTTTGGCGGACCTGAAGTTTTGCGGGCGCGGTGGTTCGGCGCGACGTTCCGCGAGCGCTTCCGACTTGATTGAGCAGAAGCTCGGCGGCTTGCCGGCCCCGTGCACGGGGTTGGGTCGCGACCGTGGTGAGCGAGGGCGAGGCGAGGGCCGCCTCGGGAATGTCGTCGAAGCCGGTCAAGGCGAAGTCACGGCCCGGCTGTATGCCGCGCGCAGACAGGCCGAGCATGAGGCCCAGCGCCACTGCATCGTTGTAGCAGACCGCTGCACTGGGGTGGCGCTTGCTTTCAAGCAGGCGCGAGACATTCGCGGCGGCATCGATGCGGTTTGGCGCGGTTTCGATCATCCAGTCCTTGCGCACGCTCAGACCGGCGGCGGCCAGGGCTTTTTCGTAACCGGCTCGGCGCTGCTGGCACGAGCTCGAATCCGCATGGCCGCCGTAGAAGGCGATTTGACGATGGCCACGTTCGATCAAATGGGCCGTGGCCAGTTC
>JAFEFR010000107.1 GCA_018240485.1 Pseudomonadota bacterium | reverse complement strand
GCGGCGTAGATTTCGATGCCGGGATTGAGCGCCTTGGCCGCGATCGCGCTGCCGCCGATCAGGCCGCCGCCGCCGACCGGTGCGATCAGCGCGTCGAGATCGCCGACCTCGCCCAGCAGTTCGAGCGCGGCCGTGCCCTGGCCGGCGATGACGCGCGCGTCGGTATACGGATGCACGAGTTCGGCGCCGGTTTCGGTCCGCACTTTCGCCGCCCCGGCCTCGCGTGCGGCGATCGTCGCCGCGCAGAAATGCAGGCTCGCGCCATACGCCTCGATCGCGGCGATCTTGGATTTCACCGCACCTTCGGGCACGACGACATGCGCCGGAATGCCGCGCGTGCGCGCGGCGAGCGCCAGGGCGGCGCCGTGGTTGCCCGAGGAGTGGGTGACCACGCCGCGCTTGGCGATATCCGCGGCGAGCGACCAGACCGCATTGCAGGCGCCGCGGAACTTGAATGCGCCGGCGCGCTGGAAGTTTTCGCATTTGAACGCGAGTGCCGCCCCGGCTAGCGCGTCGATGCCGCGCGAACGAAGGCTTGGCGTGCGTGTGGCGTAGGGAGCGATGCGTCGCGCGGCGAACTCGATATCAGCGAATGCGGGCATGTGCCAAATGCCGGAAGAGTTATGCGGACGGGAATTGGGCATGCGCGCAATCATACCCAAACAGCCGCCTCCGATCGGAATGACGCGGTCGACGCGTCACTTGCAACCGGGGTTTGCCTTTTAGCTGTCGAGAGGCAGGCTGCTCAATGCGGCACTGACGCGCGCATGCTTGTTGCGCAGCATTTCGATCGAGCTTGGCACGTCGTGGAATTGACCTTGGTCGGCGTCTTCCATCGCCATTTCGAGGCGCCCCAATTCGATCATGAGATCGTGGCGCAGGTACTGGACATTGCTGATCTGGACTTGAGCTTCGTTCAACATGACTGAATCGCCGAGTTTCTTCACGCCCGCCATCGGGCTGTGAAGACAAAGCAATCCTTGTGCCAAGTGGCACATTGCCAGGGAAAGATCGTGTCTATCCGGATTCCATGTCCGGAAATGTCACTTTTTGCTTACAAGTGCTCGCAAAATATGCCAGCATAAGACCTAGGCAAATCAAGTGTACGGTGTGCCAGTTGCCGCAAAACGTCGATGTTCGACGTTGAAATCGCGGAATCCGGACGGATATGGCGAGTTTGCTGCAACGTGGAAGCGGTCACGTTTTTTTGGCCAGATCGGCATTAGCCTATGCGGGCCTGCCGCAAAGCGACGTGAAAACGAGCGCGTGTGAGCGGAAGGCTCAAACAGAATATAGGGTTACTGGCGCCCGGCATACGGTCCTCTTGGATTCCCCCTGTTCCTAAGACCGCCGGGCGCCAGCCTTTCCTCCTGAAATCCCTTTCGTTCCTTGCGTGCGTCCTTCGATCTGGCGCGAATCGGCCCCTGAGCCCAATCATCAACGCGCGGATCGCGGCGCTGTGCGTTTGTTCGAAGTGCCTGCGGTAACTAGCAGAATCCGTGCCAAGTGGCAGGGGTATAATTTCTTTCGGAATTCGACGAAAGGGCGCGCAGCGCGCACAACGGCATGAATCACGATCAAATTTTCGATGTCATCGTGGTCGGTGGCGGGCACGCCGGCACCGAAGCGGCGCTGGCTGCTGCGCGTCTGGGCGCGCGGACGCTGCTGCTGACGCACAACATCGAAACCCTCGGTCAGATGAGCTGCAATCCCGCGATCGGCGGCATCGGCAAAGGGCATCTGGTCAAGGAAATCGACGCCCTCGGTGGGGTCATGGCGCGGGCGGCCGATCGCGCCGGCATCCAGTGGCGAACCCTCAACGCATCCAAAGGCCCCGCCGTGCGCGCGACGCGCTGTCAGGCCGATCGCGCTTTGTACAAGGCGTGGATACGTGAATGCCTGGAAACGCAGCTGAACCTGGCGATCTTCCAGCAGGCCGTTGACGATTTGACGCTGGAGGGGCAAAAAGTGACGGGCGTCGTCACCCAGATGGGGCTGCGCTTCTGCGCCCGTCGCGTCGTGCTCACGGCCGGCACTTTCCTGGCCGGCAAGATTCATGTGGGGTTCGAGAATTTCGCGGGCGGGCGCGCGGGCGATCCGCCGGCGCAGCGGTTGGCCGCGCGCATGCGCGAGCTACCGCTGGTCGTCGACCGGCTCAAGACCGGCACGCCGCCGCGCATCGATGGCCGCAGCATCGATTTTTCCACGTTGGCCGAGCAGCCGGGCGATACGCCGATGCCGGTATTTTCGTTCTGGGGCAGCGTGCAGGAGCATCCGCGCCAGGTGCCGTGCTGGATCACGCACACAAGCGAGCGCACGCACGACATCATCCGTTCGGGATTGGATCGCTCGCCCTTGTATACCGGCAAAATCGAAGGCGTCGGCCCGCGCTACTGCCCTTCGATCGAGGACAAGGTCGTGCGTTTCGCCGACAAAACCTCGCACCAGATTTTTCTGGAGCCCGAAGGGTTGCACACCACCGAAATCTACCCGAACGGGATCTCCACCTCGTTGCCGTTCGATGTGCAGATCGAACTCGTGCGTTCGATCAAGGGCATGGAGAACGCGCATATCACGCGCCCCGGCTATGCGATCGAGTACGACTACTTCGATCCGCGCGGGCTGAAGGCTTCGCTGGAGACCAAGGCGATCGAGGGCCTGTACTTCGCCGGCCAGATCAACGGCACCACTGGTTACGAGGAAGCCGCCGCGCAGGGCCTGATCGCTGGCCTCAACGCCGCGCGCGCCGCGCAAGGCAACGAGCCGTGGACCCTGCGTCGCGACGAAGCGTATATCGGCGTGCTGATCGACGATCTCATCACCAACGGCACGCGCGAGCCGTATCGCATGTTCACCTCGCGTGCCGAATATCGCCTGAACCTGCGCGAGGACAACGCCGACCTGCGACTGTGCGACAAGGGCCGCGAACTCGGCAGCCTCGATACGCCGCGTTACGATGTTTTTCGCCGCAAGCGTGAGGCGATCGAGCAGGAAACGGCACGCTTGAAATCGCTCTGGGCGGCGCCGGGCAACGCGCTCGGGCGCGACATTCATGCCGCGCTCGGCATCGAATTGTCGCGCGAGGCGAATGCGCTCGACCTGCTGCGCCGCCCCGAGATCGATTACGCACGACTGATGACGGTGCCTGCACTCGGCCCCGGCGCAGACGACGCGCGTGTCGCCGAGCAGGTGCAGATCGCGGCGAAATACGCGGGCTATCTCGACCGCCAGAATGAGGAAATCGAGCGTCAGCGCCGTCACGAAGACACTTCCATTCCGGTCGCGTTCGATTATGCGCAGGTACACGGCCTCTCCGCCGAGGTCATGCAGAAGCTGAAGGCGGCACAGCCGCAGACCGTCGGCCAGGCGATGCGGATTGCCGGCGTGACGCCGGCGGCGATTTCATTGCTGCTCGTGCATCTCAAGCGCGGCCAGCGGCGGGTTGCGTGAGCGCCTTGGTTACGCTTTTTGTATATGCTGACGAAAGTTTTCGGCGATAGGCGCCGGTTCGCGTGTTGAGTGGAAACGAGTATCGAACGATGCGCCTGCTGGTCATCGAGGACGACCTTGCCACGGCGCGCTTCGTCTGCGCGGAATTGCGGGCGAGCAGTTACGAAGTCGAGTGCTGCGAAGACGTCGTCGAAGGCCTGCGTCGCGCTCGGGACGAACATTGGGACGCGCTCGTGCTCGATCGCATGCTCGGTGCGCGCGATGGTCTGGAAGTGCTGCAAGCGTTGCGGCGAGCAGGCAAGCGCACGCCGGTATTGATTTTGTCCGCGCTGGCTACGCTCGACGAGCGCGTTCGCGGCTTGCGTGCCGGGGGCGACGATTACCTCGCCAAACCTTTCGCGCCGAGCGAATTGAGCGCGCGCATCGAAGCCCTGCTGCGGCGTTCGGCTGCGCTGGATGGCGCACGGCAACTGGCCATTGCCGATCTGCGGCTGGATCTCGATTCGCGCCGGGTAGAGCGCGCCGGTCAGGCGATCTTGTTGCAACCGCGCGAATTTCGCCTGCTCGAATACTTTGTGAGGCATCGCGACCAAGTCGTCACCCGTGGCATGCTGCTCGAAGCGGTGTGGGATTATCACTTCGACCCACAAACCAATGTCATCGATGTGCAAATCAGTCGGCTGCGCACGAAAATCGACAAGGGACACGCATTGCCGTTGTTGCACACATTGCGCGGCATTGGCTATCTGCTGAGCGAGCGCAGGCCGGACGCGGCGGAGACGCGCACATGATTCGGCTTACGCGTTCGGTGACGTTTCGCCTCGCCGTGGTTTGCGGCGTGCTGATCGGCGGTGCGGTCGTGCTGATCGGCGCGATTTTCTATTTCGGTACGGTGGGCGTGCAACTGCGCAACGTCGATCGAAAGATCGGTGGCATTTCCGATCGCCTCGTCGTTTACGCCGACCGCCATGCTTTGACCGATCTGGCGCATCGTATCGACGATGCCCTCATCGACGGCATCGATTCCGATACGGAGATTTACTTTCTTGCAGATGCGCGCGGCGCGCGTCTTGCGGGCAATATCTTTCTCGATCGTGCGCAGGTGCCGCAGAAAAACGGCATTTTCCTCGCCCGCGTTCTGCGCAACGGCAAGCCTTCGAGCGCGCGCATGGATGTGCGCAGGCTGACCGACGAAGCTGTGCTCGTCGTCGGCCGCGACATGGGCGATGTCGATCAAATCGAGCGTCAGGTTTGGCGATCCATCCTGATTGGCGGCGTGCTTGCCCTGGTGATGGCCGTATTCGGCAGCTTGCTGCTGCGCCGGTTGATCGAGCAACGCGTGCATGCGATCCGTCATACGGCGGCGGAGATCGGGCGCGGCAATCTGCATGAACGCATTCCGCTCTCTGGTGCAGACGATGAATTTTCGCGGCTCGGAAAGGATATCAATCGCATGCTCGACAGGATCGAGCAACTCATGGACGGCGTGCGCCACGTCTCGAACGCGATCGCGCACAATCTGCGCACACCGCTTGGCGCGATCCGCAATCAGCTCGAACACGCCTTGCACGGCGAGGCGGCGACGTCGCGTTTCGCCGAAACCGGCCGTGCGGCGATCGGCCAGATCGACGCGTTGATCGTCGTTCTGCAGAAGCTCCTGCAAATTGCCGAGGCGGAGTCGGGTACGCGTCGGCAGCCGTTCGAAGCCGTCGCCCTGCGCGCCGTCATCGAAGACATGGTGGAATTTTACGATGCCGCAGCGGAGCAGGCCGGCATCGAGTTGCTTGCCGTCGTCGAAAACGAGCCGGCGGTGTTCGGGGATCGCCATCTCATCGACAGCATGTTGATCAATTTGCTCGACAATGCCTTCAAGTACGCGGGCAACGGTGCGCGGATCGAGGTGCGCGCGCGCGCGACGTCGGGCGGCGTATTGCTGGAGGTGCGCGACAACGGCCCCGGCATTGCCGCCATCGACCGCAAGCGCGTGCTCGAACGTTTTTTCCGGGCGCGCCACGATGTGTCGGGTACCGGACTTGGGCTGCCCATCGTGGCCGCCATTGCTTCGTTGCATGGCGCGATTCTGCGGCTTGAGGATGCGAGCCCGGGGCTGTGCGTCGGCGTCCTGTTTCCGCCCATCGAAGCGGAAACC
The DNA here is from genome assembly GCA_018240485.1 of Pseudomonadota bacterium. GTDB lineage: Bacteria > Pseudomonadota > Gammaproteobacteria > Xanthomonadales > Rhodanobacteraceae > Rudaea. Next base: position 6,251 of record JAFEFR010000107.1, on the reverse strand, counting down.
TTTCCAAATGGTAATCCGCCCGTGTCATCGCGGCGCAACTAGCGCGCCTACAATGCGACACCGACAACGGTCGGTTTGGCGCGGTCGTACATTCTCTCTGGGTACTCGAAACCCGTCGCGCGTGGGTGCGGCGTCGGGATGACGGCGACAGCGCGTCGGTGCAATGCCTTTGGTGGCAACAAGGAAAACATTTACATGAAATCGATGGCAGGCAAGCCGCGCTTCGTCGGCGTCATGCTTACTTTGGCGCTCGTGGCCGCTTGTGCGCAACCGCAGGACGGGCGCGACACGCGGCCCGCCGAGGGAGGGAACGACAGCGTCGTCCTGACCGCCACTCAGGCAAAACAGGTTCGTGTGGTCGGTGCGATGAAGCACCATTTCGTGCCTCGGATCGAGGCGGTGGGATACGTGGACTTCGATCAGGACGCAACGGTACAGGTGTTCGCTCCGTACCAGGGGCGTGCGCGCCAGGTATTCGCCGTGCTCGGCGACAAGGTCAAAAAAGGTCAGCCGTTGTTTGCGATCGACAGCCCCGATCTCGTTCAGGCCGAATCGACGTTGATCGCAGCCGCTGGCGTTGCGGCTTTGACCGCACGGACGCTCGAACGCGCAAAACAGATGCTCGGCGTGCAGGCCAGCGCGCAGAAAGACGTCGATCAGGCGATTTCCGATCAACAAGCCGCCGAGGGAAGTGTGAAAGCGGCGCGTTCCGCATTACGCATTTTTGGCAAAAGCGATGCGCAGATCGATGCCGTGATCGCATCGCGCAAGGCCGATACCGAACTGATTGTGACCAGTCCGTTTGATGGCGTCGTGGTTGCGCGCAACGCCCAGGTCGGTCTGCTGCTGCAGCCGGGCAATGTGCCGGCGCCCTTCACGATTTCGCGCACGTCGTCGGTCTGGCTCACTGCCAATGTCGGCGAGGACGATCTTCCTGCCGTGCGTGTCGGGCAGTCGGCGACGGCGCAGGTGAGTGCCTTGGGCAACCGCGTCTTCGTCGGCAAAGTGGCGGCGATAGCCGCAGCCCTCGACCCGGCGACGCATCGCGCTGCGGTACGTGTCCAGATCAATGACGCCGATGGTGCGTTGCGCCCGCAGATGCTGGCGACGTTTCGTATCGATACGGGCGATCCGATCGAGTCGATCGCGATACCGTCAGCGGGCATCGTGCGCGAAGGCGACGGCACGATGACCGTGTTCGTGACCACCGACAACAAGCGTTTCACGCGGCGCGAGGTCGTGCTCGGCATGACCGATGGCGAATGGCACCAGATCGTTTCCGGACTTGCCGCCGACGAACAGGTGGCAAGCGAGGGTGCGCTATTCGTCGGCAATGCGCTGGCGATGCAGGCGCGTTGAGCGCGAAGCGGAAGGACGAATCTCATGTTTCGCGGACTCATCGCATTTGCCCTGACGCGCCGCCCCATCGTGCTGCTCGGCTTGCTGGTATTCATCGTCGCCGGTTTTATCGCCTTTTCGAAACTCAACATCGAAGCGTATCCCAATCCGGCACCGGTCATTCTCGAAATTACCGCGCAAGTGCCGGGCTTGTCGGCCGAGGAAATGGAGCGCTACTACACGCGCCCGATGGAAGTGGGGCTGGCGACGACGCCGGGCGTGGAGAACATCCGTTCGACCTCGTTCTATGGTTTGTCGTTCGTGCGTGTAACCTTCAAATACGGCATCGACTACTACTTCGCCTATACCCAGGCGGCGCTGAGCTTGTCGCAGAACGTCACGTTGCCGAACAACGTGCAACCGCAGATTCAGGCATCGAGTTTGGTCGGGGAAATTCTGCGTTATCAACTCAAGGGGCCTGCGCACTATGGCTTGACCAATCTGCGCGCACTGCAGGATTGGACCGTGGAGCGGCGGTTGTTGACCGTGCCCGGCATCGCGCAGGTGGTGACGTGGGGAGGCACAACCAAAAACTACGAAGTCAACGTCGACCCCAGAAAACTCGAAGGCCGCGGCGTGACTTTGCCGCAGCTGATCGCCGCGATCGGCAACGCCAACGTCAATGTCGGTGGACGCACGGTTGCTTTCGGTCAGCAGTCGATCAACATCCGCGGCATTGGCCTCGTGCGCAACGTCGATGACATCGGCAACATCGTGCTCTCGCAGAGCAACGGTACGCCGGTACTGGTCAAGGACGTCGCGCGGGTGGAGATCGGCAGCTTGCCACGGTTGGGAAAGGCGGGGCGCGACGGCGAGGACGATGTGGTTACCGCCATCGTGGTGATGAACCGCACGCTGCATACCAATGAAGTGCTGGGCCGGCTCAAATCCGAAATCGACAAAATCAATCGCGACGGAACACTGCCGCCGGGTGTACGCGTCGAGCCCTTCTACGATCGATCCACGCTGGTCGGCACGACCACGAGTACCGTCGTACACAATTTGATATTCGGCTGCCTGCTGGTGTTCTTCATCCAATGGGTTTTTCTGGGCGACCTGCGCAGCGCGATCATCGTCAGCGCGAATATTCCGGTTGCGCTGTTTTTCAGCATCATCGTTCTCGTTGTCATGGGCGATTCGGCCAATCTGCTGTCGGTGGGCGCGGTGGATTTCGGCATCATCGTCGATTCGGCCGTGATTCTGGTGGAAAACATCTTCCGCAATTTCCAAAAAGCCGAACACGAGCAGCGCGAAATGCTGGAAATCCATCACGGTTCGGCGAGTGAAGCGCACCTGCGCAGCAAGGCGAGCGGCTGGACGGATCGATTGCGCCTGCTGCTGTTGAGCGCGGTCGAAGTGGATCGCGCCGTGCTGTTTTCCTCCGCAATTACCGTTGCCGCATTCATTCCGCTGTTCACGATGCAGGGCGTGGAGGGGCAGATATTCAGCCCGATGGCGCGCACCTATGCTTACGCCCTGACCGGTGCGCTGCTGGCGACCTTCACGATCACGCCGGTGCTCGCCTCGCTGCTGCTGCCGGCGAAGATCGAGGAAAGCGAAACCTGGTTGGTGCGGCGCATCCGCGCAATCTACACGCCGTTGCTGCAGCGCGCGCTGGCCAAACGTGGCATTACCGTAGGCATCGGCGCGGCATTCTTGCTCATCGCGGCCCTGCTGTTGCCGCGCATCGGCACCGAATTCCTGCCCGCGCTGGAGGAGGGCAATTTGTGGATTCGCGCCACGATGCCGACCACCATTTCGCTCGGCGCCGGCATGGACAAAGTCGACCGCATCCGCCGCATTCTCAAATCGCACCCGGAGGTTATTACCGTCGTCTCGCAACATGGTCGTCCGGACGATGGCAGCGATGCATCGGGGTTTTACAATGCAGAATTCTTCGTCCCCCTGAAGCCGTTCGATCAATGGCCTGCCGGCTATACCAAGGAGCGCCTGGTCGACGATCTGCAAAAACAATTCGCCGACGAATTCGCCGGCATTGAATTCAATTTTTCGCAGTACATCCAGGACAACGTCGAAGAAGGTCTGTCCGGCGTCAAGGGCGCCAATTCGATCAAGATCGTCGGGCCCGATCTCGCGGTGCTGGAAAAGCTGGCCGACCGCGTATTGCACGAAATGAAACAGGTCAAGGGCGTGGAGGACCTCGGGGTATTTCGCGTGCTTGGCCAGCCCAATCTCAACATCACCATCGATCGCGCCCGCGCCGCGCGTTACGGGCTCAATCCCGGAGACATCAACGCGGTGGTGCAGGCCGCGGGCGCCGGCACGCAGGCGACGACGGTGCTCGAAGACGATCGTCAGTTCGCGCTGAACGTACGCTATGCGCCGGAGTTCCGATCCGACATCGACGCCATTCGCAAGATCAAAGTCGGCTACCTCACGCCGAGCGGAACGACTGCGTATGTGCCGCTCGGCGATGTCGCGGCGATTACGCTGGACACCGGTGCCTCGTACATCTATCACGAGCGCAACCAGCGCTTCATCCCGGTCAAATTCAGCGTGCGCGGTCGCGATCTCGGCAGTACGGTCGCCCAGGCGCAGGAGCGCATCGCGAAAAACATCGAACTCCCCGCCGGGTATCGCATCGACTGGGCCGGCGAATTCGAGGAACTGCAACAGGCCAAGGATCGCATGGTCGTGATCTTGCCGATTACGCTCGGCATCATCCTCGTATTGCTTTACACCTTGTTCGGATCGTTGCGAGACAGTTTGCTGTCGCTTGCGGCGATCCCGTTCTCGATTGCCGGCGGCATCGTCGCCTTGTATGCGTCGGGACAAGTCATGAGCGTGTCGGCAGCGATCGGTTTTGTCTCGCTGTTCGGGGTGTCGGTCATGAACGGCATTCTCATCATCACCTATTTCAACCATCTCTTGGTCGAAGGGCATGCTCCGCTCGAAGCGATGTTGCTCGCTGCGGAACAACGCATGCGGCCTCTGCTGATGACCGCATTTTCCGCGTGCATCGGGCTGCTTCCCGCAGCACTTTCAACCGGTATCGGCAGCCAGGTGCAGCGCCCCTTGGCTACCGTGGTCGTCGGCGGCATGTTGCTCGGCCCGATCATGCTGCTCGTCATTGCGCCAGCCTTGCAGGTGATGGCGATGGGACGCGCGCATGGCGCCGTGCAGGAGTCCGATCCAACTTTGGGAGAGGCGCCATGATGACGACGGGCATGATATCCCGGAGTATTCGCAATGCTGCGATGTACGGCATGCTCGTCGCCGTCGTCGGCTGCGCAGCGGGGCCGGAGTACCATCGGCCTTCCCTGCCTGCACCCGCACAGTGGACCCGCGAGACGCCAGCTGCGACCGTTGCCGCAGTCGGCGCGCAAGGCACCGCACAACGGTTCGATCCGAGCCTTGAAGTCGAGCGCCGATGGTGGACCCGCTTTGGCTCGCGCGCGCTCGATCAACTCGTCGCCGATGCCTTCGCGCACAATCCAAACGTCGATGCCGCCGCTGCCGCACTGCGTGCCGCGCAAGAAAACCTCGCCGCCCAACGCGCGACGTTTCTGCCGAGTGTGCAGATAGGCTATTCGCCGAGCCGACAACAAAATGCGGTCGGTACATTGTCGCCGACGCTGACCTCGGGGGCGGCGCAATACACTCTGCACACCACGCAATTGACGATCGGCTACGCGCCGGATGTGTTCGGCCTGAATCGGCGCACGGTCGAGTCGCTCGCCGCGCAAAGCGAACAGCAGCGTGCGCAGCTCGATGCGACCTATCTGACGCTGGCTGCCAATGTCGTCGCGGCCGTGATCCAGGAGGCCTCGTTGCGCGCGCAAATCGACGCGATGAACGACATCATCGCCGTCGACGCCAAATCGCTCGATCTGCTTCGCGCACAGGCCGGTGCCGGTTACGCCAATGGCCTGGATGTCGCCGCACAGGTCGGCGCGCTGGCATCCGCGCAGGCGGGGTTGCCGCCGCTGCAGAAGCAGCTCGAACAGACACGCGATCAACTGGCGATTCTTGTCGGCAAAACGCCGGATCAAGCCGGGCCGGATCGGTTCGATCTGACGACGTTGGAATTGCCGGCGACGTTGCCGCTGGCCTTGCCCGCGCAGGCCGTCGGACAGCGCCCGGACGTGCGCGCCGCTGAGGCGCTGGTGAAGAGCGCGAGCGCACAAGTCGGCATTGCCGTCGCCAATCGGTTGCCGCAGATTTCGATCAATGCGAGCTACGGTGGCAGTGCCGAGGCGTTTTCACGCATGTTCGATGCGGGCAACGTGTTTTGGTCGGTGGTGGGCAACGCGGCAATGACCGTGTTCGATTTCGGCGCGCTCAAACACAGACAAGGCTCGGCCGAAGCGGCGCTCGATCAGGCGGCTGCGCAGTACCGGGCCGTGGCGTTGGCTGCGTTTCAGAATGTGGCCGATGTGTTGTACGCACTGGATGCCGATGCGCGCGCACTGGTCGCAGCCGAGCATGCCGAATCTGCGGCGAAGACTACGCTCGATCTCACGCGCAAGCAGCACGAATTCGGCTACGTCAATGCGCTGGCACTCTATGCTGCCGAGCAAGCGTGGCAGCAGGCGCGCATCGCGCATGTGCAAGCGCAGGCGATGCGGCTTGCCGACACGGCCGCGCTGTATCAAGCGTTGGGCGGCAATGGGGGGACGGCACCATAGCGTGGGACATCCACAAAAGATCGGTGGATTGCAAGCCCCGACTCTCTCCTACAATGCGCGCCTCTTTCAATGAATGGACGCAGTCCGCTTCTCGCGCATGTCGAATATCGAACACAAGATCGCCCAGGAAATCGCCGCTCAGCCGACTCAGGTCGCTGCGGCCGTGCAACTGCTCGACGACGGCGCGACCGTGCCGTTCATCGC
>JAFEFR010000106.1 GCA_018240485.1 Pseudomonadota bacterium | reverse complement strand
GTCCCATTCGATGGCGGCATCGAGTTCGTCGGTGGCGAGCGTGCCGTCGGCCTTGCTGCGGAACAGTTTCTTCAAGCCCTTGCGGTGCTCGCCGGGAATGCCGCCGAGGCAGCCGTTGCCGCGGTGCGCGTCGTCGATCGCGAACCAGTAGCCGATGACCGACATCGGCTCGGTGTAGAGGTAGGTCGAGTCCTGGTGGCAGACGACTTCGCCGCCGATACCCGGCTGCTTGAAGATGTACATCGACTGCATCACGCGCGGCTGGGCCACGCCGAGGCTGGCGCTGATCGCCTGCAGCGCCGCGCCTTTGGAGAACGCCGAGAACACCGGGTCGAGGTCGTGCATCGCGTGGCCGAGCTTGTTGACCGCGAGCGGCAGCGGATAGGCGAGGTGGCCGTCGGCGGCGAACGCTTCCTCCTCGAAAAACACGCCGATGCCGCGCGCCGATTCGAGGAAATAGCGGCTGTCGAGATGCTGCGGCGCGCGGGTCGAGAAGATCGTGCCGGCCGCGCGCGGGCCGTGTTTTTCGATCAGCGCGTTGGCGCGCTCGCGCAGGCGTTCGCATTCGTCGCGGCGCTTGAAGTTGTCGATGACCAGCACGCCGTCGCGATGGAAGGCCGCGACGGCTTCGCGCGGCAATTCGCCGGTTGGCAGGGTGGTGCAGTGGGCGATGGGCATGGGTGGCGGAACGCGGATTGCGGGCGGGCGAGTTCAGTTGCGCAGCTTGTAGCCGGTCTTGAAAATCCACGAGACGACGGCGAGGCAGAGCGTGAGGAAGCCCAGGATCGCGGCGAGGCTGACCGCGACATCGACGTCGGCCTTGCCGTAGAAGCTCCAGCGCATGCCGGAGATCAGGTACACGATCGGGTTGAACAGGCTGATCTTCTGCCACAGCGGCGGCAGCATCGTGATCGAGTAGAACGCGCCGCCGAGAAACGTCAGCGGGGTCATGATCAGCATCGGCACGACTTGCAGGCGCTGGAAGCTGTCCGCCCACAGGCCGATGATGAAGCCGAACAGGCTGAAACTGACGGCGGTGAGTATCAGGAACGCGACCATCCAGAACGGGTGTTCGATCTGGTAAGGCACGAAGAACCTTGCCGTGATCAGGATCAGCGCGCCGAGCATCAGCGACTTGGTCGCGGCCGCGCCGACGTAGCCGATCACCGCCTCGAACGCCGACACCGGCGCCGACAGCAGTTCGTAGATAGTGCCGGCCCATTTCGGCATGTAGATGCCGAACGCGGCGTTGGAGATGCTCTCGTTGAGCAGCGGCAGCATGAGCAGGCCGGGGATGATGAAGGCGGCGTAGTCGACGCCATCGACCTCGCCGACGCGCGCGCCGATCGCCGCGCCGAAGACGATGAAGTAGAGCGAGGTCGACAATACCGGCGAGAGCAGCGATTCGAGCAGCGTGCGGAACGTGCGCGCCATTTCGAATTTGTAGATTGCGCGGATGGCGTAGAAATTCATCGGGTATCGAATTCAACAGGAGACGACAATTCTCCCTCTCCCCCGGCTTGGCCGGGGGAGAGGGCCGGGGTGAGGGGGGGCTGTTCGGTTTGCGGGCCAGAGCGCCCCCTCACCCCAGCCCTCTCCCCCAACGATGAAGCCGTTGGGGGAGAGGGAGCGGGTATCTGCGCGAACTGGTTCATGGCTCAGCTCCGCAGCAGCGACACGAAGATGTCTTCGAGCGAGGACTGGCTCGAATGCAGGTCCTTGAAATCGATGCCGTGCGCGGCGAGGCGGCGCAGCAGGTCGGCGATGCCGGTCTCGTCGCGCTGCGTGTCGAAGGTGTAGGTGATCGCGTTGCCGTCGGCGGACAGCGCCAGCGGCAGCGCGGCGAGTTCGGCGGGAACCTGGCGCAGCGGCGTCTGCAATTGCAGGGTGAGCTGTTTCTTGCCGAGCTTCGTCATCAGCACGGCCTTGTCTTCGACCAGGATCAGTTCGCCCTTGCGGATCACGCCGATGCGGTCGGCCATGTCCTCGGCTTCCTCGATGTAGTGCGTGGTCAGGATGATCGTCGTGCCGTTCTCGCGCAGGCGACGCACCATCTGCCACATGTCGTGACGCAGTTCGACGTCGACGCCGGCGGTCGGCTCGTCGAGGAACAGGATGCGCGGCTCGTGCGCGAGCGCCTTGGCGATCAGCACGCGGCGCTTCATGCCGCCGGACAGGGTCATCACTTTCGCGTCGCGCTTCTCCCACAGCGACAGCTCGCGCAGCACGCTTTCGATGTGCGCGGGATTCGGCGCAAGGCCGAACAGGCCGCGGCTGAACGTCACCGTCGCGAGCACGCTCTCGAACGCGTCGGTGTGCAGTTCCTGCGGCACGAGGCCGATCTTCGCGCGCGCGGCGCGCCAGTCGCGCACGCTGTCGTGGCCGTCGACGACCACCGTGCCGGAACTCGCGTTGACGATGCCGCAGACGATCGAGATCAGCGTCGTCTTGCCCGCGCCGTTCGGCCCGAGCAAGGCGAAAATCTCGCCGTGGCGGATGTCGAGATCGAGCGGTTTGAGCGCTTGCGGGCCGCTCGCGTAGGTTTTGCCGATGCCTTGGATCGAGACGATGGGGGAGGCGCTCATACTGCTCGCGTATGTTCGTCATTCCCGCGAACGCGGGGATCCACCTTGCTCTGGGCGTTCAGAAGCAAAATGGATTCCCGCGTTCGCGGGAATGACGGTGATGAGGGCTGAGAGTACTTCAAAAATCTGCCGCGCCAGGGACGCGCGGATACGGGATCGCGTCGCGGATGTTGGTGAGGCCGCACACATACACGACGAGGCGCTCGAAGCCGAGACCGAAACCGGCGTGCGGCACCGTGCCGTAGCGGCGGAAGTCGCGATACCACTGGTAATGAGCAGGGTCGAGCTTGAACTGACGCATGCGCGCATCGAGCACGTCGAGGCGCTCCTCGCGCTGCGAGCCGCCGATGATCTCGCCGATACCCGGCGCGAGCACGTCCATCGCGGCGACGGTCTTGCCGTCATCGTTCAGGCGCATGTAGAACGCCTTGATCGCCTCGGGGTAATTCATCACCACGACCGGGCGGCCGACGTGCGTTTCGGTCAGGTAGCGCTCGTGCTCGGTTTGCAGATCGCTGCCCCAGGCGACCGGGTACTCGAACTTGTGGCCGCAGTTCTGCAGGATCTTCACCGCCTCGGTGTAGTCGATGCGCTCGAACGGCGCGTTGACCAGCGCTTCGAGGCGCGCGATCGCGGTCTTCTCCTGGCGCTCGGCGAAAAATTTCATGTCGTCCATGCGCTCGCTCAGCACGGCCTTGAACAGATACTTGAGGAAGTCCTCGGC
>JAFEFR010000105.1 GCA_018240485.1 Pseudomonadota bacterium | reverse complement strand
TGCTCGTCCGCCTTGCCGCTTTCGTTGGTGAACGGCAGCACGGCGATGGACTTGTCCGACACCACTGCGGCATTGGCGCTGGCCGCACTCGCCGCCGATGACTCGGTTTGCAGCCCCACGCCCTTTTTCCACACGAAGGTATTGGTCAGCAGCAACACCACCGCAATCGCCAGCACCGCGATGATCGCGCGATCCATCTTGCGCCCGGTCGCGCGCACGAGGGACGCATCGGCCGCGACTTCGCTTTCGCGCTTCAAGCCTTGCGGTGTCCATTCGTACACCCACGAAAACGCGAGCCAGAAGGGAAAGCCGATGCCCGCGGCAATCAGAAACCAGCGCGTGACCCAATCCGGCGCACCGACCACCGGCGCCAGCTGTGCGATGCCCTGCGCCAGCGCCCACACCGCGCCGATGTAGAGCACGCCGGCACGTATGACGTTGCGACGCTGGAGTTCGGCGTAGAACGTCATTCCGGCAACCCCAGCTTGCGCACCAGCGCTACGTAGCGCGGATCGGCGCGCAGTGGTGCCATGAACGGGTCGAACTTGATTGTGGTCAAGCCTCCATCGTGCTGTGCGTACGCTGTTTCCAGCCAGCGGAACGCCACGTCCGTCTCGCCGCGCCAAGCGTAAACATCCGCTATCTGGTAGGCCATTCCCGCCGCATCGTGGCTGATGAGCTCATCGAGCGCGCGAGTGGAGGCATCGGCGCGACCCAGCGCATGTTCGGCAAATGCTGCACCCAGCAGTTGCACGCGCGGCGCGCTGGCGCTCGTCGCCGCCGAGACATCTGCCGCCTGTCCGCTCAGAACAAGACTCTCGACCAGCACCAAGCCCACGTATTCGCTGCTCGCCGCCTTGCCCGAACTGCGCATCAAGTCGGCGGCCTCGGCAGCCTTCCCGCTGCCGGTGAGCAGAAGACCCAATGCCCACGTAGATTCCGTCCCCATCGGGTCGCGCTCGTGCGCTCGCCGGGCCGGCGCAATGGCCTCGGGCAATCGGCCCAGCGCTGCAAGCAGCCAGGCGTAACGACGCATCGCATCGATGGCATTCGGGTCGGCTTCGAGGGCCGCTTCATAGTCTGCGCGTGCGCCCGCCCAGTCCCAGAGGAATTGCATGCGTAACCACGCGCGCACGGCCAGTGCGTCGGGGTTGCCCGGCGCGGCAGCCAGCGCACGGTCGGCTGTGTGCAATGCGATGTCTGCCGCAGCTGCGTCACCCGTGAGGTCGGCAACGGCGGCCTGCGCGTTGGCGATACCGACAATGGCCGCGGCATAGTTCGGATCGAGATCGAGCGCGCGCTGGTACTCGGCAGCAGCTTCGCGATACGAAGCGACGCTGCCGCGCGCCATCAATTCCTGACCAAGCAAATAGTGGTTGTGCGCTTGCGTGTTGTCGGTCAACCGCGCGGCACTTACTGTCGGCGCTTGCAACAGCTTCAGCTTCAGCGCGTCGACGACGGCCCCGGCGATCTCATCCTGCACCTTGAACACATCCGTCAGCTCGCGGTCATACGTGTCCGACCAGAGGTGCACAGAATCGGAGGTGCGGATCAACTGCGCGGTGATGCGCAAGGTGTTGCCCGACTTGCGCACACTGCCTTCAAG
>JAFEFR010000104.1 GCA_018240485.1 Pseudomonadota bacterium | reverse complement strand
GGGGCTTTCGGCGCGATGGCGTTCACCGTCGGCAAGTACGGCATCGGCACCCTCGCGAGCATGGCCAAACTCGTCGGCCTGTTTTATCTCGCCAGCGCCTTGTTCGTTCTTTTCGTGCTCGGCGCAATCGCGCATGCCGCAGGATTTTCGATCCTGCGCTTTCTCGGCTACATCAAAGCCGAACTGTTGATCGTGCTCGGCACCAGCTCCTCGGAAAGCGCGCTCGTGCCGCTGATGGAGAAACTGGAAAAACTCGGCTGCTCGAAATCCATCGTCGGCCTCGTCGTACCTGCAGGCTATTCGTTCAACCTCGACGGCACCAACCTCTACATGACGATGGCCTCGCTCTACATCGCCCAGGCGCTCGACATCGATCTCACCTGGGGGCAGGAACTGGCCTTGCTCGGTGTCGCGATGCTCACCAGCAAGGGCGCGTCGGGCGTCACCGGCGCGGGTTTCATCACGCTCGCCGCCACGCTCGCCGTGGTACCGAGCATCCCCGTCGCCGGCATGGCGCTGATTCTCGGCATCGATCGCTTCATGAGCGAATGCCGCGCCCTGACCAACTTCATCGGCAACGGCGTGGCCGCCATCGTCGTATCGAAATGGGAAGGCGAGCTCGATGGCGCAACGCTGCGGCGCGAGCTGGCAAATCCCGCGTTGGTCGAAAACGCCGACCTCGCTTGACGCGGGCCGCGCACGCGAAGGAATCGGCTGCGTCGAATCGCCCCACTCACCAGCACCGAATCGCACCGTAAAACCGGCGTGCGCGTCGCCTACGCCTTGGGCTCGACGAAGCGCCGCCGCCACTACCCGCCTTTCTATGACGCGGCCTGCTTGTCCGTGTCGCCCTTCGCTCGCCACGACAGCAGCAGCAAGAGGGCGGCAAGTGCGATGTACGCCGCGACGAACTGCCAGACCAGCGCGCGGGATTCGGCGGCGAGCTGCCACGGAAAATAGATCGCGCCATTCGGGTCGACCGAGTGGATGAGGCCGAAGCAGGTTAGCGCGGCACCGAGGAACACGATGGCGGCGGCCTTGCGCGGGCGGTGGTCGATCAGGGCAACGACAAAGCTGGCCCAGACCATCGAGGTGATGATGAAGCCGTTGCCGAGAATGACGATCACCGCCATCTCGGACAGGCCGTGGTCGGCATTGGCATACAACTGCGCAAAATGCGCCGGCGCCACGATGGTGGGATCGCCCAGCTTGATCGCGAGCATGCGCGCGATGGCGGGAAAAAACGCCATGACCACGGCGGCAAAGTATTT
>JAFEFR010000103.1 GCA_018240485.1 Pseudomonadota bacterium | reverse complement strand
GTGCCGCTCGCCGCCTTGGGCTTCGTGCCGGGCTGGCTGGCCGCGATCGGCATGTCGGCCAGCTCTCTCGTCGTCGTGATCAATGCCTTGCGCATCGGCCGGCAGCCCGAATTCGCCCACGCCGCGCCGACCGTGCTGCCGCTGCACTCGCCGAGGAATGCGACATGAACATCCTGGTTCTGTTGATTCCGCTGTCGCTGCTGTTTCTGGTCGGGGCAGGCATCGCGTTTTTCTGGGCGGTCGATCACGATCAATTCGACGACATGGAGACGCCGCGTCTGATGCCGCTCGCCGACGTCAACCCGCCCGCTCATGCGCAAGCGTCCAGCGACGCCGAGCAGACGGACGAAAAAACGTGAACGATCCGCTCACCCTCGGCGCAGCCTGGCTGCTGGGGCTCGGCGCAAGCGGGCATTGCCTGCTCATGTGTGGCGGCGTTTCCACTGCGCTGGGCATTGCCACCGCGAAAAATGCACAAGGTCGCCCGCGTACGCCGCTGCTGATCGCCCATCAACTCGGTCGCATCGTTTCGTACACCTTGGCTGGTGCCTTGTTTGCAGGAGTGTTGGGCGGTGTCATCGCCTTGCTCGATCGCGACTCGGTGCGTCTCGCGCTGCGCGTGCTCGCTGCCTGCGCCTTCGTACTCGCCGCGCTCGTCGCGTTCGGTCGCGTGCATGATCCTGGTCGATTCGTCGGCCAACGCGTCTGGGGCAAGCTTGCGCCGCTGGGTCGGCGCCTGCTGCCGATCGCCACGCTGCCGCGTGCCCTCGCCTTCGGCATGATCTGGGGCTGGATGCCTTGCGGTTTCGTCTACACCGTGTTGTTGATCGCAACCGTGCAACTCGACGCCCTGCGCGGCGCGGAGACGATGGCGGCATTCGGGCTCGGCACGGCACCGGCGCTACTCGCCACCGCATTCGGCGCGCAACGATTCCTCGGCTGGACGACACGTCCGGTCGGGCGAAAAATCGCCGGATTCGCGCTGACCGCCAGCGCCATTCTCACCCTCGCCGGCCCATGGCTCATCGTCGTCGCACCCGGATTGCACGCCTTTCTGCCGTTCGACTGCACACGTTGAATCGAGCTGCCAGCCGGCAACCCGGGTCGCGATCGCCTACAATTCGCCGATGTTCAATCGCACCAACTTGCTGATCGTCGCCGTTGCCCTCCTCGGCGCCGCGCTGGGCCTCGTCGCCTCCGCCCATTTCAACGACCTGTTTGCGCCACCTATTCCGCCCGGCGTCAAGGTACTGCACGTCGGCGATGCGCGTCTGGATGTGTCCCTGACCGATACTGACGGCAAACCACACCGGCTTTCCGAATTCGACGGCCAGTTGGTTTTGCTGAACTTCTGGGCGACCTGGTGCAGCCCCTGCCGTGAAGAAATGCCGCTGCTCGATGCCACCCACGCGCAATGGGCCAACCGGGGGTTGCGTGTGATCGGCGTCGCCATGGACGATGGCGATGCCGTGCGCGACTTTCTCAGGGCGTCCCCGGTGCGTTATCCGATTTTGCTCGCCGGCGACGCTGACGATCTGGCGCTGCGCTATGGCAACACCCGAAGCGTGCTGCCTTACAGCGTACTGCTTGGGCGAGATGGTCACATTCTCGCCCAACATGCCGGCAATTTCAGCGAAAAAAGCTTGAAAACCTGGCTTCAGCCGTACCTGTAAACACCCCGATCATGGCGCGGGGGTTTGCCGATGTCCGGGCAGGATAAAAATTCAAACAATCGTTCAACATCGGCCAACTTCGCCGAAATGGCGTATATCAGACTGGACAAGTCCGCCCTACAAGCGCAGACTCTCGCGCCTTGATCCGGGTATCGCGCCCGCGGAACATTTTTCATCGTGGCGAAAATTCTCGTCCTGCATGGCCCAAATCTGAATCTGCTCGGCACACGCGAGCCGGACATCTACGGTCATGCCACCCTCAGGGAAATCGATACCGATTTGGCCGCACGTGCCAAGGCGGTGGGCCACGATCTCGAATCGTTCCAATCGAACGCCGAGCATGCGCTGATCGAGCGTGTGCACGCTGCGCGCGCGGATGCCACCGCGTTCATCGTGATCAACCCCGGCGCATTCACTCACACCAGCATCGCATTGCGTGATGCGCTGGCCGCCGTCGCGATCCCGTTCATCGAAGTGCATCTGTCGAACGTGCATGCACGAGAGCCTTTCCGCCACCACAGCTATCTTTCCGATCTCGCGATCGGCGTGATTTGCGGCCTGGGGCCGATCGGTTACGGCCTGGCGCTGGCGGCGGCCATGCAGCGGCTCGACGCAAGCCATGTCGGCGACAAACCACGGTAAAGCCAGTCGGAACCCAAAGCAGGTTTATTTATGGATTTGCGCAAAATAAAAAAACTGATCGATATCCTCGAAGAATCCAACCTCGCGGAACTCGAAATCAAGGAAGGTGAGGAATCGGTGCGTCTGTCGCGCGTGCCCAAAGCCTCCGCGATCGCGTCAGTCGCACCGGTGACGCATGTCCAGGTTCCCACCGCCGCTCCCGCGCCGGCGCACGCCGCGAGTGCGCTGGCGCCCGCGCCGATCGCGGGCGGCAAAGAGTTGCCGCCGGGCCATGTGTTGCGCTCGCCGATGGTCGGAACGTTTTACGCTTCGGCCAATCCCGAGTCGCCACCCTTCGTCAAGGTCGGCCAGCCGGTCAAGATCGGCGACACGCTGGGCATCATCGAGGCGATGAAGATGTTCAACCAGATCGAGGCCGATGCTGCGGGCACCGTGCTTGCGATTCTGGCAACGAGCGGCCAACCGGTCGAATTCGACGAACCGCTGTTCGTGATCGGCTGACCCGAGGCGCGCACACCATGCTCGACAAAGTCGTCATCGCCAACCGCGGCGAAATCGCGCTGCGCATCCTGCGCGCCTGCGCCACGCTCGGCATCAAGACTGTGGCCGTGCATTCCACGGTCGATCGCAATTTGAAACACGTCGGCATGGCCGACGAGTCGGTGTGCATCGGCCCCGCGCCGGCGGCAGAAAGCTATCTGTCGACACCGGCCATCATTGCGGCGGCCGAAGTGACCGATGCGCAGGCGATCCATCCGGGCTACGGTTTCCTGTCCGAGAACGCCGACTTCGCCGAGCGCGTCGAGCAGTCCGGCTTCGTCTTTATCGGCCCAACGGCACCGGTGATTCGATTGATGGGCGATAAAGTCGAAGCGATCCGCGCGATGAAGGCGGCCGGCGTGCCCTGCGTACCCGGCTCGGGCGGACCCCTCGGCGATGACGTCGCGACCAACACCAAGATCGCGCGCGAAATCGGCTACCCGGTCATCATCAAGGCCGCCGGCGGCGGTGGCGG
>JAFEFR010000102.1 GCA_018240485.1 Pseudomonadota bacterium | reverse complement strand
TTCGAGGTCTGGCGCACGCAAGGGCGCGTGCGCGCGCAGCGCGAGAACGGCATCGCCTGGGCCGGCGATGGCGACTACGCGTTCGGTGCCATCGAAATCGACGAAGCCGCACACGGCGACATCGAGACGGCGGCCGAATTCGCCTATCGTCGCCTCGTCGAAGCGATCGCGTCGAGCGACACGCCGCATGCATTGCGTCTGTGGAATTACCTCGACGCGATCAATCTCGGCGAGGGCGATGCGGAGCGCTATCGCCGCTTCTGTGTAGGCCGTGCGGCCGGGCTGGCCGCGCATGGATTCGTCGATGCGTATCCGGCGGCAACCGGCATCGGCGTGCGCGATGGCCGCCGCGTCCTGCAGATTTACTGGCTCGCCGCGCGCCGTGCCGGCACGGCGCTGGAGAATCCGCGCCAGATCAGCGCCTGGCGCTACCCGCGCCAGTACGGCGCCAAGGCGCCCACGTTCGCCCGCGCGATGCGCGCGCCGACGCAGGCCGCGCAGGTTTACCTGTCCGGCACGGCCGCCATCGTCGGCCACCTCTCGCACCATCACGACGATCTCGTCAAACAACTCGACGAGACGCTGGTCAACATCGACAGCGTGCTCGCCGCCGCCAAGGTGGCCCCGGCCGCGCGCCTGGGCGCCGGCAGCACGCTCAAAATTTATGTGCGCCGCCCGGAAGACATCGCATCCGCGCACACGCATTTGCGCGAAAAACTGCCTGGGCAAATTTCACTGCTGTTTCTGCTCGGCGACATCTGCCGCAGCGAGTTGTTGATCGAAATCGATGGCGTGCAAGCCGCTTGATGGGCTATGTCAGTAGTAGTGCGTTATAGCCCGCGCGACTTGAATACCATCGTGGTTCCGACTCTCTTATGGCAACGACGATCGGATCACGTTCACATGGGGGTCGATTGAAAAAATGAATCGATGCTCAACGTTTCCAAACTCATCTCGAAAACGAGTCTCCGAAAATGTCGAAAATGGAGTACGTTCATCTGAGTCTAATTTCGCTTTCCATGCATTCCATGCCGAGGAACAAGCGCCCCGCTTCTACGGGGGTTTTTGTTTGACTGGGTTAACCGGTCTGGATTCAGGTTCGATGCTTTTTGCAGGAAAGCTGAAAAACGGCGAAGCCGGCCTACGGGGGCGAGCACATGGCTGTGCGGGGTATTTCCCGGTGCCCCGCCCAAGCCAATACACCGTTTCGGGAAGATCCAGAACGATGTTGCTACAAAAAAAACCGGCAACGATGCCGGTTTTTGCTTTCTGATGGCCTGATGCATTGGTTTGCTTTGCTGCGGCAACGGCGGCGTCGACTTGCTCCATTGCTGTTCGTCTCCACGACAGCGTTGCCTTTGCCGCCCCCTCTTCGTCCGCGCACTCGTGCGCGGACGAAGAGGGGATGTGCGGCAGATCGGATTCCTACTTCACCACGTTGCCGTCGGCGTCGATCACCTTGGTTTCGCCGATCTTCAGCGCGCGCACCGGTTTTTCGATCTTCGACAGATCACCGACCACGACCCAGGTCAGCGCATCGGGAACGAACAGCGATTTTGCCGCCGCATCGACCTGCGCTTGCGTCTGCGCCTCGATTTTCTGCTTCAACGTGGAGACGTAGTCGTCGGCGCGACCGTAAAGCTGATTGGAGGCCAGCGCGCCGAGTACGGCGCTCGCCGTTTCGTAGCTGCCCGGCAGCGCGCGCACGCGTTGCGCCTTGATCTTGTTGATTTCGGCTTCGCTCGGCGGATTGGGGCCGGCAATGTTGCGCACTTCCTTGAGCGCTTCGGTGATCGATTCGGCGGTCTTGTCGGTCTGCACGGGCGCCTGAAGGATCAACGGGCGTTGGCCGAGCGCGTCCTGCAGGCCCGAGCGAGCGCCGTAGGACCAGCGCTTGTCTTCGCGCAGGTTCATGTTCAGACGCGAGGTGAAAGTACCGCCGAACACCGAGTTTGCGGTCTGCGTCGGCAGATAGTCCGGCGAGGTGGTGGGATCAGCAAGCGAGCCGGCGAAGATCAACGACTGCGGCGAATCCTTGCGATCGATCAGAAATACACGCGGCTTCTTCTGGACGTCGACATGCGCAATGCGCTTGGTCGGCACCGCCGTCGCCGGCGCGGTCCAGTCGCCGAAGGCCTTGTCGAGCAGCGGCACGATCGCCGCCAGCGTGGTATCGCCGGCGACGAGGATCCTGACGTTGTCCGGGCGGTACCAGGCCTGGTGGAATGCGGCGAGATCGGCCGCACTCAGCGAGGCGATCGCACTTTCCGTGCCCGAGCCGGTGAACGGAATGCCGTAGGCGTGGTCCTTTCCGTACAGCAGCGGCGGCAAGGTGCGCAACGCCATGCCTTGCGGCTGCGTTTTCTCCTGCGCGATGCTGGCCAGCCATTGCGCGCGGATGCGTTCGAGATCGGCGTCGCGGAACGCCGGGTTGCGCACCACGTCGGCGAACAGGTCGATCGAGGAAGCCAGGTTCGAGTCGAGTGCATTGAGGCTGACGTTCGAGGTGTCGAGGCCGGTGCCCGAATGGATGATCGCACCGAGGCTTTCGCGACGTTTGGCGATGTCGATCGAGTCGAGATTCTTCGTGCCTTCATCCAGCATCGCGCTGACAAAGCTGGCCGTGCCGAGTTTGTTGCCGTGATCGGCAGCGTAGCCGGCGTTGAATTGCATCAGAACGTGCGTGACCGGAATCGTGTGACGCTCGGCAAGCACGACCTCGATGCCGTTCTTGAGTTTGCCGCGCTGCACGGTCGGGAAGCTCAGCTCGGGGAACTGGGCGACGTCCGGCACGCCTTTGCTGCGGTCGATATCGCTCTTGTCCGTGGTGTAGTTTTTCGCAGGCGGCATCACGGGGGCGGGCTTGCCCTCGCGTGCAGGCAAACCCTTGACGGCTTTGTCTTCGGCGGCGAGATCGGAGCCCGGCTTGGCCGGCACGACCGTCAGGGTGTAGTCGCCCCGGGTGAGCCACTTGCGCGCCGCTTCGAGCACCGACGCGGGCGTCGCCGCCGCAGCGCGTTCGAGGTCCTTCTTGTATGCGGCCGGATCGCCGAGATAGACCTGACTTTGAGCGAGGATCACCGCTTTGCCGCGGAAACCACCCACTTCTTCCAAGCCACGGATGAAGCCGGCGCGGATCGAGGTTTGAGCACGCGCGAGCTCGTCGGCAGTCGGGCCGTCTTTGAGAAATCTTGCCCATTCCTCGGCGATGGCGGCTTCGACCTTGGCAGGATCCACGCCCTTTTTCACGTCGGCGCTGAGTACGAACTGGCTGGCCAGGGCGAAGGTCTGGTTTTCGACCGAGACATCGTCGACGAGTTTGTCCTGATAGACCAGTCGTTGGTACAGACGCGAGGTTTTGCCGCCGCCCAGCACATTGGCGGCGATGTCGAGCAACGGGTTATCCGGCGCACCGAGTTGCGGCACGTTCCACTCACGGTAGATACGCACCTGCGCGACATGGTCGGATTGCGTGCCGCGCGTGGACGTATCGCGCGCCGCAACCCACGGCTGCTGTCGCGGCACGGGCGGGCCGGCCGGAATGTCGCCGAAATATTTCTGCACCTTTTCCTTCGCCACCGCAGGCGTGATGTCGCCGGCAAGCACGAGCGTCGTATTTGCGGCGCCGTAGTTGGCGCGGAACCAGTTCTTCACGTCCTCCAGCGACGCCGCATCGAGATCGGCCATCGAACCGATCGTGTCGTGCTGATAGGGATGATTTTCCGGAAACGCGTTGGACAGGATGTTCTGATCGACACGGCCGTAGGGGCGATTCTCGCCCTGACGCTTTTCGTTCTGCACCACGCCACGTTGTGTGTCGAGTTCGTTCTTGCCGATCGCTGCGAGCAGATGCCCCATGCGATCGGATTCCATCCACAACGCCATGTCGAGCGCGGTGGTCGGCACGGTCTCGAAGTAGTTGGTGCGATCGAACCAGGTCGTGCCGTTCATGCCGGTGGCGCCGGCTTTCTCGAACGGGGCGAAATAGGTGCCCTTGTGGTTCTCCGAGCCAGAGAACATCAAGTGCTCGAACAGATGCGCAAAGCCGGTCTTGCCAGCGGGTTCGTCGGCCGAACCGATGTGGTACCAGATCGACACGGCGACGACAGGGGCCTTGTGATCCTCATGCACGATCACGGTCAGACCGTTGTCGAGTTGAAGCTTGGTGAACGGAATATCGATCATCGGGCTGGCGGTCTGGGCTGCGGGAGCGGGTTTGACGTCGTGCGCCGACGGCGCGCTTGCGCAGCCGGCGACGGCGACGGCCAAGGCCAGCGCACCTGTCCGGAACAGACGGGAACGAAGCGAGCTGTGGGCAAGAGTGGAACGCGGTGCGACGGTGGGCATCATTAATCTCCAAGCAGAGTCCAATCGCTCAGCCTAGCCGAGAAAGGTTGCCTGGAACAATGGCCGAAAGTCAGGGTAGCAAAGGGTGAGCGTTGCCATTCACCAATGACAGGGATGTCTTCATAACCCATTGAAATTAAAATAATAATTCGACGACTCAATTATTGAACTAAAAAGTATGCATTTGTTCAGGCGAACCCTCGTATGATGCGACGCACCAATTGCCATGGGTGCGCGAGCCGGGCCGATATACGGACCGCGTGATCACGATCCGCCCGTTTCACGGGATGACGGCGAAATTTTCCATAGCCGTCCCGATCGACACAGGACGTTCGCTTTCCGGCGCACCGGCAAACAACCATCACACGACGGAAGAAGGACCCCATCATGAGCCTCAGCACGCAGATCAAATCCACTCTCACCATACTTGCCGTGTTCGCGGCGTTCGGCTTTGCCGCGTTGACCCGCGCGCAACCGCTGAGTGAGCTTGGCGACACGACGGTGTTGCACACGCGTATTTTGATCACGGCACCCGATGCGAATGCGAGCGAGGAAAGTCGCATTGCGCACGTACGTGTGGGTACGCCCATTGCCGTTGGCGCCCAACCGACAGCCAAGGACATCGAGCGCGCTTCGCGCTGAGTCGATGTGCAGTTGACTATGGCGGGGCGACCCTTTGCGTCTGTCGGCGCGGGCGGATCCGTCGCGTTCCCACCGAAGGCCGCGTCGCTGCAACGGGCGATATGCCGAGGGCGCGATAGACGAGGGCGTGCTTGTCACCGAGGCGATGCGCGCGAAATAATTGCCCCATGCTGCATGTCGTTCTGTATCAGCCGGAAATTCCGCCGAATACCGGCAACGCGATTCGTCTTTGCGCCAACTCGGGCGCGTGCCTGCACTTGATCCGACCACTCGGATTCGAGCTTGACGATGCGAAGTTGCGTCGTGCCGGACTCGACTATCACGAGTTCGCCGCGATCGCCGTGCACGAGAGTCTCGATGCCTTCGTTGCGGCGGTCGAACCCGCACGTTTGTTCGCGTTGTCCACCCGCGGTCGCACGCTGTACACGAATGCGGATTTTGGTCACAACGATGCCGTCGTGTTCGGCCCGGAAACGCGTGGGCTGCCACAAGCGTTGCTCGACACGCTGCCGCCGCAACAGATTCTGCGTTTGCCGATGCGGCCGGACAACCGAAGCCTGAATCTGTCGAATGCGGTTGCCGTCGTCGTTTACGAGGCGTGGCGACAACAGGGCTTCGCTGGCGGCGCATGAAGCGCGAGACGCCTTTGGTTTCATGAAGAAGTCCCGAAGGCAGAAAACCGTGATCTGGCGTCAGCTACTCTTCGGAGGATTCCCGTAGTACTCGATGATTTCGGATTCCTGCTGCGCCTGCAGGTCGATCAAGGTCTGGCGTGCGGCCGCGCCGATACGCCGGCGCAGGGTAGGGTCGGCGCGCAGGCGTTCGATGAGGTCGAAGGCCTCGGCCTCGCTGGATGCGAGGAAGCCGTTCTCGCCATGCACGATCAACTCCGCGCAACCGCAGTCTTCGGGAAAAACGACGACCGGCAACTCCATCGCCATGGCTTCGAGGATCACGGAGCCGCCGGTTTCCACCCATTGCGGATGCTTGCGGTAAACAAAGATATCGAGGTCGGCGAGAAAGTCGCGTGAGTCAAGCGCGCCTACCGCGAGAAACTCCGGCTTGGCTCCGGTATCGTTGGCGAACGTGCGTTCGATCGGTGCGCCGCCGAGCAATCTTACGCGGTACCCGCGCTTGAGCAGAACGCGGAAGAAGGCCGCCGAATTCGGGTGATATTTCAGACTGAAGGCTCGCCCGTGTCGGCCGATGGCGAGGTCCGATGTGCGATCCGAGTATGCCGCTGCGCGATGAAAATAGTCGAGATCTACCGGCGAATATTCGACCAGGCCGGGCAATCGATACATCTCGCGGAACATGCGTGAGGGAAACGTGAGTCGCACTTCCGGGTGCGCAGGATTCTTCTCGATCTGCTCCAGGCGTTCGATCAAGCGTCGACTCTGCTCGACGAGATTATGGCAGACGATCACTCGCTCGAAGGGAGCACGCTCCAACCAGTCGCCGCACGGAAAATAGGTGCCGATCACAGCCAACGTGCCGCCCGATGGTGCAGCATCCGGCGAGATCAATCGGATATCGTGTTGCAGCGCGTGCATGGGGTGCGCAGGATGGGTGGACCAAAGCGTTACGTTCACATGTGACGACAACAATCGCGCGAGGTTGAGCGCACGGCGTTCGGTGCCGCCCAAGGTATCGAGTTTACAGACGATGTGGATGCGGCGATCCGGACCTGGTTGCGCGACCGACGCACACGCATTCACGCGATCGAGCGCGGCACGCACGGCCTCTGCATCGGCCTGCCGGGTTTTCGGCAGGTCGATCCGATAGCGGCATTCGGCGAGCAGGTCGATGGTATCCGGATGATGCGGATCGAGTTCGGCCGCACGCTGTGCGGCGTCGAGCGCGGCATCGAGCGAATGCACGTCGAGCAACATCTCGGTGGCGATTCGCGCCTCCTCGGCGCTACCGATCGACTGCGGGCGCAGCTCGCTCAGAATGCGCTTTGCACGGTCGCCCTCGCCCGCTTCGAGCGGAGCGACAGCACGCTCAAGGATACTGCGTTGTTGCCAAGACGCATTGAAAAATGCGGGTGAAGTGGAATAAGAAAAATTTCCCGACAAAACACGGCACCCCAATGAAAAACCCCACGATCCGCGGACACCCCGCCGGGGGTATGCCATGAATGGACGAACGTTGCAACCGCGCGAAACAGCGCGCTCGTGCCCTGCCTTCCAACGCGGCAAGCCTGCGTTGGTTGACGCGGTTCAATGGCAAAGCGGTCGACTGGAAGGCGGCGTGCCTCACGCCGCCGCAGCGACCGGTACGCTCTTGCGCCATGCTGCGAGCAGCGTCTCGCGTTGCGTGGCGGCCATGGCGAAGTTGGCCTCTTTGATGTGGCCGTAGCCGCGAATTTGCTCGGGAATCGAGGCGATGTCGACGGCGAGTTTCAGGTTTTCACGATCGAGTTTCGTCAGCAGCTCATCGAGCGTGGCGAAATATTCGTCGATCAGGTAGCGCTCCATCTTGCGCTCGGCGGTCTTGCCGAAGATGTCGAACACGCCGCCACGCAACCCCTTGAACTTCGTCAGCAGCTTGAAGGCACGGAACATCCACGGGCCGAATTCGCGCTTGATCAGATGGCCGTCGGCATCGCGTTTCGCCAAACTCGGCGGAGCGAGGTTGAAATGAACTTTGTAGTCGCCGTCGAAGGTGGCTTCGATCTGCTTCTTGAACTCGCCGCCCGTGTACAGGCGCGCGACTTCGTACTCGTCCTTGTAGGCCATCAACTTGAAGGCGTAGCGGACGACTGCTTCGGTCAACGCGGTTTGCCCCGGCGCCTTCGCCTGTTCGCGGTTGCGCACTTTGTCGATGAGCGCTTTGTACTTCGCAGCGTAGGCCGCGTCCTGGTAGTCGGTGAGGAAGGCAATGCGACGGGCGATCTGTTCGTCCAGGTTCGCGCTGAGTGCGGCATCGTCGAGCGGTGCGGCGATCGATTGCGCCAGTGTGCGCGAGGTCGTTCCGTTCGCGGCTTCCTTCACCTTGTTCATGTCGACCGCCGCGAGGCGTCCCCAATTGAATGCGGTCTTGTTCATCTCGATCGCGGCGCCGTTGAGTTCGACCGCGCGCATCAGTGCGGCTTCGGAGATCGGTACCCAGCCCTTCTGCCAGGCGTAACCGAGCATGAACAGGTTGCTGGCGATCGAGTCGCCGAGCAGTTTGGTGGCGAGGTCGGTGGCATCGACCAATTCCGGCTTGTCGCCGTCCAGCGCCGTGCCGACGGCGTCGACGATCTGCAAGGCGGGGAATTGCATGTCCGGCTTGGTGGTGAACGTGCCCGGCATCGCCTCATACGTATTGAGCACGACGTGGGAGCGTTTGGCGCGAATTTTCGACAGCGCCCAATAATCGTTGACCACGACCATGTCGCAGCCGAGCACGAGGTCGGCTTCGCCCGCGGCGATGCGCACGGCGTTGATGTCGACCGGCGATTTGGCGATGCGCAGATGGCAAGTCACCGCGCCGCCTTTCTGGGCGAGGCCGGTCTGGTCGAGCACGGTGGCGCCTTTGGACTCCAGATGCGCGGCCATGCCGATCAAGGCGCCGATGGTGACGACGCCCGTGCCGCCGATGCCGGTGACGAGGATGTTCCACGGTTGCGACAAATCGCTGGCGAAAACGGGTTGCGGCAAAGTGGAGAAATCCACTTTGTTTCCTCCTGGCTTGCGCTTTTTCAGGCTGCCGCCGTGCACGGTGACGAAACTCGGGCAGAATCCTTTGACGCAGGAAAAATCCTTGTTGCAATTGGATTGGTCGATCTCGCGCTTGCGCCCGTACTCGGTTTCTTTCGGCAGCACCGACACGCAGAACGATTTTTTGCCGCAGTCGCCACAGCCTTCGCACACCAGCGAGTTGATGAACACGCGCTTTTTGGGATCTTCGAGCTTGCCACGCTTGCGCCGGCGGCGTTTTTCGGTGGCGCAGGTTTGATCGTAGATCAGCACGGAGACGCCGGGCACCTCGCGCAGACGCTTGGACACGGCATCGAATTCGTCGCGCGAGACGAACTCGACATCGCGCGGGAACAACTCGCGCTTGGACCATTTTTCGATTTCATCGCTCATCACGACGATGGTCTGCACGCCCTCGGCACGCATCTGGTTGGCGATGTCGGGCACCGAGAGCTTGCCATCGACCGGTTGGCCGCCGGTCATCGCGACCGCATCGTTGTACAGGATCTTGTAGGTGATGTTGACCTTGGCCGCGATCGCCTGACGGATGGCGAGCGAACCGGAATGAAAATACGTGCCGTCGCCAAGATTCTGGAATACGTGCTGCGTCTCGGTGAACGGCGCCTGGCCGCACCAGGTTGCGCCTTCGCCGCCCATCTGGGTGAAGGTGTCGGTGCGCCGATCCATCCAGGTGACCATGTAGTGGCAGCCGATGCCGCCGAGCGCGCGCGAACCTTCGGGCACGGCGGTCGAGGTGTTGTGCGGGCAGCCGGAACAGTAGTGCGGCACGCGCGGGAAATTCGCGCGTGGCAGGGTCAGTTCTTTTTCTTTCGCCTCGATCCAGGCGACGCGCGCTTTGATCGTGTCGTTGGAGAAGAAACGCGACAGGCGCTTGGCGATGACCAGCGCGATCATCGCCGGGGTCAGCTCGGAGGTGGAAGGCAGAATCCAGTTGCCTTCTTCGTCGTGCTTGCCGACCACGCTCGGTCGCGTCGGCCAGTTATACATGTATTCCTTCATCTGCGATTCGAGGAAGGAGCGCTTCTCTTCGACGACGATGATGTCTTCCAGGCCGTTGGCAAAATCGCGGATGCCGACCGGTTCCAGCGGCCAGGTCATGCCGATTTTGTACACGCGAATGCCGATGTCGGCGGCCATTTTTTCGTCGATGCCGAGATATTCGAGCGCTTGCAGCACGTCGAGATAGCTCTTGCCTGTGGTGACGATGCCGAGACGTGCGCGTGGGGAATCGATGACGATGCGGTCGATTCGGTTGGCGCGTGCGAACGCTTGCGAGGCATCGACCGCGTATTTGTGCAAACGCATTTCCTGATCGAGCGGCGTATTCGGCCAGCGAATGCTCAAGCCGCCTTCGGGCATGACGAAGTCGCCCGGCACGACGATGTCGAGCTGATGCGGGTTGACGTTGACGCTGGCCGAGGATTCGACCGTCTCGGCGATCGTCTTGAAGCCGACCCAGCGCCCGGTGAAGCGCGACATGGCCCAGCCGAGCATGCCCATGTCGAGGATGTCCTGCACGCCGGCCGGATTGAGAATCGGCATCATCGCGCTGACGAATTCGAGCTCCGAACCGTGCGGCAGCGTGGACGAGCGACAGGCGTGGTCGTCGGCGGCCAACGCCAGCACGCCGCCGTGTTTCGAGGTGCCGGCTGCGTTGCCGTGTTTGAACACGTCGCCGGAGCGGTCCACGCCCGGGCCTTTGCCGTACCACATGGCGAACACGCCATCGACCTTCGCGCCGGGAAACAGGTTGGTTTGTTGCGTTCCCCAGACCATCGTCGCGCCGAGGTCTTCGTTCAGACCCGGCTGGAATTCGATGTTGGACGCTTTGAGGTGCTTCTTCGCCTTCCACAATTCCAGATCGAAACCGCCGAGCGGCGAGCCGCGGTAGCCGGAGATGAAGCCTGCCGTGTTCAAACCGGCGGCGCGGTCGCGCATTTGCTGCATCAGCGGCAGACGCACCAGCGCCTGTACGCCGGACAGATAAATGCGGCCCTGGGTGCGCGTGTATTTGTCCTCGAGCGTGTAACCGAGGTCGAGCTGGGTGGCTGGGACGGACATGATGACCTTGCTCACAGCGGGTTTCGAACGCGCAAGTTTACCACTGCGTGCCGACCCGACGCCGCGAACGGTCGTTCGACTCGCGACTACTGAGTTTGTGCGATCAGGGCGCCGAGTGAGTAGGCGGCTTTCGGCTCGCCACCGGGAACGGCAGGATAGTCTTGCTTCGGCATGAAGCGCACGCTGGCTGCGAGAGTGCGCAGTTCGGTCAGGCAGGTTTTGGCGGTGAGCGCGTCGACCCCGACGATACTCAGCTCGAGTACGCCTTTGCGCGCCAGTCGCAGAACGTGACAATCGTGGACGCCGGCCTTGGCGCCGTCTGGCCGACGTTCCTCGCTCCAGAACACGAGCGAATCCTCGCGCACCGGGGCGCTGTCGTAGCCGACCAGTTGGCCCTCGCTGCCGGACAAACGCGGCACGCGTGCCTGCGTGCGCGCCGCTTCGAGCAACTGCTGCGGGTCGAACGGCGCCGGATTCAGCGGAACCAGGCCGTCATGCCGCCAGCGAATGCGGATGGGGCGCAGGGGGGAATCGGTCAGCGTCTTGTGCACATCGGTCATCCAGCCGATCAACTGAGGATCGTCCTCACCGCGAAGCGCCATGTCTGCTTTGCGCGCATCCGCCCCGGCAAGCAGATGCATTTCGCGCGGAATGGTCAGACTCATGCCGAGCGCCTCGCGCACGAATTGACCGCGCTGAAACGCGGTTTTTTCCGCCAGTCGTTGCAACTCGACCGGTGTCGCTTTTCGCAACCGTACGGGGGCTTCCTGGGACGCGGAGGGAGGCGAGCTGCCGTCGGTCGCCGTGGCAGTGTCGACGCCTGCTGCGGCCAATGGGGTGACGACCAATGCGATGACGATGGTGCCGATCGCAACGACGAGCCGTCGCCTGAGATGTGCCGCGCCGCATGCAAGAGGGAGACGGTCGGCTTCGCGAATGGCAAAAGCTTGAGAGTAGACGAGCGATTCGTGCGGCATCGGTGCGAATTCTCCGTGCGATACGGCGCGATTCTAAACGAGAGTGCGATGCGGCGAAATCGCCGACGTATCCACGCGCAGCCCCGCGCCTCCGCGACCGTTCAGGCGTGGTCGCGGCGATGCAGGTTCGGCAGGAACACGGTCAGCAATCCGATCGCCGGCAGCCATGCGCAAATCCGGTACACGTATTCGATGCCGCGATGATCCGCCACCTCGCCGAGCACGGCGGCGGCGATGCCGCCCATGCCGAAGGCGAAACCGAAAAACATGCCGGCCACCATGCCGACGTTGCCGGGCAGAAGCTCGGTCGCGTACACGAGGATCGCCGAAAACGCGCTCGACAGAATCAGGCCGATGACGACGCTGAGCACGCTGGTCCAAAACAGGTTTGCGTGCGGCAGTAGCAGCGAAAACGGCAGCACGCCGAGAATCGACACCCAAATCACCCACTTGCGCCCGACGCGGTCGCCGATCGGGCCGCCGGCCAGCGTACCGGCGGCAACGGCACCGAGAAAATAGAACAAATGAATTTGCGCATCGCCCGTATCGAGATGGAATTTTTCCATCAGGTAGAAGGTGTAGTAGTTCGACAGGCTGATCAGATAAAAATACTTCGAGAAAATCAGCGCCAGCAGCACGGCGATGGCGACGAGCACGCGTTGCCGGGGGACGTTGGAGGCCGCTGCGGCGATGCGCGCGGCTTTCGGCTTCACCCGGGTCGCGTACCAGAAACCCACGCGCGTCAGCAGGGCGATGCCGACGAAAGCGAGCACGGACACCCAGGCCAGCGCGCCTTGCCCGTGCGGCAGAATCACGAACGCGGCGAGCAGCGGCCCCAGTGCCGAACCGAGATTGCCGCCGACCTGGAAGACCGACTGCGCAAAGCCGTGTCGTCCGCCCGAGGCCAGGCGCGCGATGCGCGAGGATTCGGGATGGAAGATCGACGAACCCGTACCGATCAACGCGGCGGACAGCAGCAGCATCGGAAACGAGGCGGCGCGCGACAGCAGCAGCAGCCCGAACAGGGTGAAGCTCATGCCGATCGGCAGCGAGAATGCCAGCGGTCGTCGATCGGTATAGGTGCCCACCAGCGGCTGCAACAGCGAAGCGGTCACTTGATACGTGAACGTGAGCAGCCCGATCTGGCCGAAATCGAGCGCGTAATTGCTCTTGAGAATCGGATAAATCGACGGCAACAAGGACTGGATTAGATCGTTGAGAAAGTGCGACAGGCTGACCGTCGCGAGCACGCCCAGTGCCGTGCCTGACGCAGCGGCCGCCACCGGGGACTCGGGTGAGGGAGGAGGGGTATCGACGGCGACGGAAGGGGCATTCACGGGCGATTCGTGCAAGAATTTGACGCGGTGCAGTATAGACTTTATCCACGCCTCTGGCAGCGGAAGTGCCGGCGGGGCCGTGGGCTTTGGCTGAGCGGGGCGGTCGACCTGTGGTCCTTCGCGCCGGCACCGTGCCTTCAGGCACTGGTGCGCGTACCCGTGCGTCGCACAGACTGGGGGCAACGGTTACCGCCTTTGCAAAAGGCAAGCTCAGGAGAGAGACGATGGGTGGAAGGTGGGCAAGACGACTGGGCGGCATCGCAATCACCGCAATGCTGCTGGTTCCCCTGGCGCACGCGGGCGACGACCCGCTCGATGACCCGGGTGTGCAGAAAGCGCTGAGGGCGATGGCAAACACCTCGACCTGGTTTCACCCAGACCTGTTCGGCATGACGGCGGGCATGCGCCGCTACGCACACAAGGATTACGCCGGCGCCCTGAAATACTTCGAAGTCGGCGCCTACTACGCCGACAAACTCTCGCAACTTTGTCTGGGCCTGATGTATCTGAACGGCGAAGGCGTCGGCAAAGATCCGATCACGGCCTATGCCTGGCTCGATCTCGCCGCCGAACGCGACTACCCCGAATTTGCCGCCACGCGCGATGGCCTCAAGGCCCAACTGTCGCCCGAGCAGCTTGCGCGGGCGTTGGAAGCCCGCCGAACGCTCGCCGAACGCTATGGCGATGCCGCCGCCAAGCCGCGCATGATCTTGCAGTTGCGCCAGGGGCAGATGCAAATGACCGGCTCGCACACCGGATTCGATTCCGGCGTGAACCACCTCGCTACCAAGGCCGATTGCGGCCCTGCGCTCGTCATCGGCGGGCGAACCATGCCGCAAGCCGGTTGCGGCGGCGACATCTACGCCAAGGAAAATTGGGAGCCGAGCCAGTATTTCGCCAGCCGCGATCGTGAGTGGAAAGCCACGGTGACGGTCGGGGCGGTCGCGCCGCAAGACAAGGCGAGTGCCAAGACCGAGCAATCAAATGCAACACCGCCGCCCGGTGACACGTCAGTGGACAGGGGCGTACAAAAACACTAGCTCGCCTTGCGCGATATGGCCAGCAGGCAGCCTGTGCTGCACTTCATCGAGGCAAAAAGCAGTATCGAGCGGCATATTGGACGAGAGGGCCGCGGAAGTAGGCTCTGACACGGCCTGGTTCAGTGCCGATGGTTTCCATATGCTGTTCGACAGGGGCGCGTAGCTTTCCTAGACGGGATATTCGGGTTTGCGTTCGCGCGCGAGCAGTTCGCGCAAACCTTCGGCGGGCGTGATTTCCTCATGCAACACACGTTGCACGCCACGGGATATCGGCAGCTCGATAGCGTGCGCGTTCGCCAGGCGCATCACTGTGTCGACCGTCTCGATGCTCTCGACGACCTGGCCAATCTGCGCGACCGCTTCCTTGAGGCCGGTGCCGCGACCGAGCGCGAGGCCAAGACGACGATTGCGCGAGAGATCGCCCGTGCAGGTGAGCACGAGATCGCCAAGGCCGGCGAGGCCCATCAGGGTTTCCGGTCGCGCCCCGATCGCAGCGCCGAGACGCAGCATCTCGTTGAGCCCGCGCGTAATCAGACCTGCACGCGCGTTCAGACCAAGCTGCATGCCGTCGGCGACGCCGGTGGCGACGGCGAGCACGTTCTTCATCGCGCCGCCGAGTTCGGCGCCGATCACATCGTTGCCGGTGTAGGCGCGAAAGTGCGTGGAGTGCAGCCGCTGTGCGATGGTTTGCGCAAAGGATTCCGTCGCCGAATGCACGGTCACTGCCGTCGGCAAGCCCTGCGCGACTTCGCGCGCGAACGAAGGGCCGGTGACGATCGCGGCCGGCAAGCCCGGCAAGCGTTCGGCGACGATCTCGTGCAGGAAGCGCCCGGAGGCAGGGTCGAACCCTTTGGTCGCCCAGGCGACGCCCGTGCCCGGCGCCACATCGGCGGCGATCAGGTTGATCAATTCGGCAAACGCATGGCTCGGTGTGACGATGAGCAACGCCTGCGCGCCGCGCACGGCGGCGGCGAGGGAGGCCGCATAGCTCAAGCTTGCCGGCAGTTCCATCTCCGGCAGGTAGCGGACGTTGCGTCGCGTCGTCTGCATCGCCGCGAGCGCTGGCGCATCGCGACCCCACAGGGTCGTGGCGACGCCGTTGCGGGCAAGCACGGCGGCGAGCGCCGTGCCCCACGAACCCGCACCGAGCACCGCAACGGTGGTGTTATCGCGCATTGCCGAGCAGAGGCGAGCGTGCGAATTACGCGTTGCCCGACAAACCCTGGCCTTCGACCTGACGGCGCTGTTGATCGGCGTACAGTGCGTCGAAGTTGATCGGTTGCAACAGGAACGGGGGGAAGCCGCCGTTCTGTACCAGATCGGAGATGATCTGGCGCGCATAAGGGAACAGCACGTTCGGGCAGTAGGTTGCCAACACCGCGTCGCGCGAGGCGTCATCGAAACCGAGCACGCCGAATACGCCGGCTTGCTGAACTTCGGCGAGGTAGGCGGTCTTCTCTTCGAGCTTGCAGGTGACGGTGACCGTGAGCACGACTTCGTAGACGTCTGGCGCCAACGCGCCGACTTTCTGCTCCAGGTTGAGCTGCACTTGCGGCTGGCCCTGCTCCTGGAAGATGTGCGGCGCCGAAGGTACTTCGAACGAAGCGTCCTTGACGTAAACCTTCTGCAATTGCAGTTGCGCGCCGGCCTGACCTGCGCCGTTGGTGGAAGTCTCTTCAGTCATCTCGATGGCTCCAAAAAAAACATTGAAAAATAAGCGACCGCGAAAGTTGCGGTGGCTCCTTGTGATCGCCGGCGGTCGCGATGCATTCGCCCGTTTCGATCGGGGCAACCGCAGCCCCGAGTCGGACTCCGACACGCGGGCGGAAGGCGCCCGTCATCGCGAAAGGACGCGGATTATCGCATGGCAACGCGACCGACGCACCATGACCTTCGGCGCAGGTTCCCCCTCGCCTGCGGTGGCACTACGCGCCGCTGCGGCCTTTCGCAACCGGCAGATTGGCTTCACGCCATGCGGCCAGGCCCCCGCCGAGCCAATACACCTGCTTGAAACCGGCCTTGACCAGTTTCGCTGCGGCCTGCGAGGAGGTGGTTCCGGCGCGACAATAGACCGCAACCGGGCGATCCTTTACTGGCGCCAAGTCCTTGTTTTCCGGATCGAACTGGCTCATTTGCACATTGCGCGCGCCGGCAATGTGGGCCTTGTCGAAATCGGGTGCCGCCGAGAGGTCGACGAGCAGCGGGTTGTCCCGGTTGATGAGATGCGTCAGCGCGGCCGGCGTCAGTTCGCGGTAGCCGCGAAACAACTGCGAAATTTCGTTGCCGATCAAGGCGGCGAGCACACCCGCAAGAAGCACGGCGAGAATGAGATGGTGGCCGAGAAATTCCGGCAGGCGGTGGAGAATGTCGGACATGGCGCGTGGCAGGTGCCGTCGAATGCGGGCGCGGATTATCCGCCAGCGCGCGCCGGCAAGCAAAGCCGGCGGGCGGATCAGCGCTGGGTGATGTCGGGCAAGCCGCTGACCAGCCACCAGCGCTTGCTCTTTTCGTCGTAGCGCCAGCGTTGGCGATCGAGCACGCTGCGCACGGTCTGCGTGTTGTTGTTGGTCAGCACGATTTCGACGGTCTGGCCAACGACGCCCTCGCCGAGCGGGCGCGCCGGCTGCGCGGTGTAGCCGCTCACGCGAACCTGCTGAAAGCGTTGCAGATCGACGCTCGACAGCGGATGCAGCTTGAGCGTTTCCGGATCGATATAGGACGCCGCATCCTCCAGATTGCCCCAGCGAATCGTCGCCGCATAACTTTCCAGGGTGGCGTTGAGCAGATCGCCTTTGGAGTTCGGCGCCGAGCAACCCGCGAGGAGGCACAGCGCAAGCGACAAAACGGCAAGACGCAGCATGGCGGAATTCCGAATGACGGCAGCGTTCATTGTAAACGCGCCGGCAGGTCTATTTCGCATGGCGGATCGCCACGAAGCGCGCGTCGAGGGTGCAGGCCTGCGCGTCGCCTTCGCCCGCCACGCGGCAGCGCGTGCGCAGGCGACCACGGCCGCGAGCATTCAGTGCGGCGAGGAAGTCGTCCCAGGATTCGCCCTCGTCCAGTCGTGCCGTGGCGATCAGGTCGCCCCATACCGGCGCGAGGTAGCGGATGGTCGAGTCCTGCACGTAAATCTCGCAGTTCATGTCCAGCGCCTTCAGTCGTAATGCGATCAACCCCCAGCCGGCGAGGGTGGTCGCGCTGGCGAGGCTGCCGCCGAAAGCGCAACCCTTGTCGTTGATGTTCGGCGCCAACGGCGCGGCGAGGGTCAGCGCATCGCCGTCGTAGTCGCGCACGGTGATTTGCATCGTTTGCGCCAACGGAATCGCGGCGAGCAAAACGTCGAGGTGTGTGTGGGCGAAGGCAGTATCGAGGGCGGGTTTCATCGAGGACGACAACAAGCGCGAAGCGCACAGTGTGCGCAGTCGCACCGATACGATCAAGCGCGGTGCTAAAGTCGGCGCATGACGAACAGGCGAGCGCAAAAACCGATCGTATTGCCGCCGTTGCTGGGCGCGAGCGTGGTCGTCACGCGGCCCGCGGCGGCGGCCGGGCCATTCAAGCGACGCATCGGCGCACTCGGCGGCAATACGCTGGTCTTGCCCGGCATCGCCATACGCAGAGTTGCCGAAGCCGATGCGGCGCGCGCAGCGTTGCGCGACGCGCGCACGACGGACATCGCGATTTTCGTCAGCCCCAATGCCGTACGCCACGCCTTCGATTTACTGCCCCGACTGCGCTTTTCGCGCACGACGCGGGTGTGTGCGGTCGGGCGTGCGACCGCGCTGGCGCTGGCGCGACACGGCATGCGCGATGTCGTCTGGCCGATCGAGCGGCAGGACAGCGAAGGCTTGCTCACCTTGCCGGCGCTGCAAGACGTTTCGCGTCGCCGGGTGGTGTCGATCGGCGCTGCGGGCGGGCGCGACCTGATTGCCACGACCTTGCGCGCACGCGGAGCGACGCTGCAAAGCATTCATGTCTATCGTCGCGCCGCGCCGCGCTGGAGTCGGCGTCATTTCGACGCGCTCGATCGGGCCGCGTCGCCGATCCTGACGCTGCTGTCGAGCGCGCAGGCGCTGGCTTGCCTCGCTGCCGACTTGCCCCCGGCATTGTTTGCGAAACTCGCTGCCGGCGACGGTATCGTCAGCAGCCTGCGGCTTGCCGAGGCGGCTCGTGCGGCGGGATTCGTGCGCACGCATGTCGCCGCATCGCCGAATGCGGATGCCATGCTTGCCGCCGCCGTAACCGCGCTGGCCCAGCATCGTTTGTGATCGCACGTCGTCGTTCTGCGTGCAGCGGATGAAACGTTTGGATAGCATGCGGTCATGAGCGAACACGACAGTCAGGATTCCCTCGCCGCCTTGCCGGCGCCGAGCACGAGCACGATCGAGCCGCCGCATCGTCGCCTTGGCGGGATGGCGTGGATCGTGGCGGCGGTCGTCGCGGCGGGCGGCGGCTACTGGTATTGGCAGAGCCTCGATCGCGCACGCGCAACGAGCGCCGAATCCCTTGCCACCGCCTTGCGCAGCGATGTCGACGCCTTGCGCGGCAGCGTCGCGACGTCGCGACAGGAAGCGGATGCCTTGCGCGCACGTCTGGACGATGCGGCACGCGTCAACGAATCGCTGCGCGCGCAGGTTCTCGCACTGTCCGAACGTGCGCGCATGTCCGAAGAAGCCATCGCCAATCTCGCCGACAAGCGCCTGAGCGGTCACGATGCGCTGTTGCTCAACGAGGCCGAACTGCTGCTCGTGCTCGCGCAGGAACGTTACGCGTTGTTCGTCGATCCGGCGCCGTCGCTGGCCGCCTACCGGCTTGCCGATGCCGCACTCGTACAGGCCAACGATGCGGCGTTTGCCTCGGTACGGCAGAGCGTCGAAGCGGAGATGGCGGCATTGAGCGCGCTGCAAACGACTGCGCCCCCCACGTTGCAAGCGCAGCTTGCGCATCTGCGCGAAGCGCTCGCTGTCTTTCCGCTTGGCGCACGCGATGAGCGCGGCAGCGAAGCCGCTTCGACGTCGCGTTTCGCGCGCATCTTCGGCGAATTCATCCGCATTCGCCGCGATGACGATACGGCTGCGCGCTTCGCGCACGACGATCCGCTACTGGCGCGAACGCTGCTCGATGCCAGCTTGCGCGATGCCCAGGCGGCCTTGCTCGTGCGCGATCCGGCGCGGTGGCAGCACGCCATCGCGACGGCACAGGCGCAACTCGCGCACGATTTCGATGCCGCTTCGCCCGAGGTCGGCGAGGCACGCGCGCAGCTCGATGTCATGGCGAAGTCGACGATCGCGCCGGCCACACCGACCGCGCTCGGCAGCGCGCTGAAAGAGTTGCGCAATTTGCGCGCGACGCACGGCCTGCAAACGCCGGCATCCGCCGTGCCGCAGAAGCTCGCGCCTGCAGCGGCGGAAGCGCAGTCGTGAGGGCGTGGATCAGCGTGCTTGCCCTACTGCTCGTCGCCGTCGTGGCGGCGTGGGGCTGGCATGCGTTGGCGCTCGATCCGGGCGATGTGCGCTTGCGCTTCGCCGGTTGGCGCATCGAGACGAGCGTGGTTTTTGCCGTGCTCGCTGCCGCCTTGTTGTGGGCGCTGTCGAGCTTGCTGCTGCGCGCCCTGTTCTGGCCGCGCCGCGTCTGGCGCCGCCGTGTGCGCAGGCGCGGACACGAGCGCATTGCCGAAGGCCTGCTCGCTGCCGTCGAAGGGCGCCATGCGCAGGCGGCGACGTCGCTCGAACGCGCCGCGCATGTCGTCGCATTGCAGGCGCCGGCCCTGCTGGTGCGCGCGCAATCCGCGCATCGACAAGGCGATACCGAGCAGGCGAGCGCCGCGCTCGATGCGGCGGCCGACCTCGCGCCGCAAGCGACGCTGGTGTTGCGCACCCGTTTTCTTCTCGATCGAGCGCGCAACGACGAAGCCTTGGCGACGCTCAAAGCCGCGACGACGAAGGGCGCCCTGCCGCCCGCCGCGCTCGGCAATCTGATCGAAGCCGCGTCGCGTTGTGGCGATGCGAGCGCGGCGTTGTCGGCATTGTCGGCGCTGGCGAAGGTGCATTCGCTTGCGCCGGCGGAGTTCGTCGAATTGGAAACCGGTACCTTGGCCACGGCCTTGGCGAATTCGTCGGACGCGACCGCACTCGATGCGATCTGGTCTGGCTTGAGTCGCGCGCAGCGACAATACGAACCGGTCGTGATCGCCTAT
Organism: Pseudomonadota bacterium; assembly: GCA_018240485.1. Classification (GTDB taxonomy): domain Bacteria; phylum Pseudomonadota; class Gammaproteobacteria; order Xanthomonadales; family Rhodanobacteraceae; genus Rudaea. The sequence goes on along the minus strand of JAFEFR010000102.1, from coordinate 11,436 downwards.
GCGAAGCGCGCGGCCGCGCTGGGTCAACCGCTCGCCGCCATGGGCGAACTCGAAGCGGCGCTGCGGCGCGGCTGGTCGGAACGACTCGTGCGCGCCTATGGCGAACTGGGCACCTCGGATATCGCCGCGCGTTTGCGCCGCGCCGAAGACTGGATCGCCAGCCAGCCGAACAGCGCCGGCTTGATGTTGACCCTGGGCCGCTTGTGCAATCAAAACACGCTGTGGGGCAAGGCGCGTGAGTATCTCGCCCGCGGCCTCGCCATCGCGGCGGATGCGTCGTTGTGGGAAGCGTATGCCGACGCGTGCGTCAGCCTCGACGATCACGTCGGCGCGCAGTGCGCCTACCGCAATGCGTTGCGCAGTGCGCGCAACGAGCCGACCGAACCGTTGCCGGACGCACTGCGCGGCCCGCTCGATACGCGCGCCAGCGTGGTGGAACAACGCAGCGAGCACGGCGTGCCCACGCTGATACTGCCGCGACCGTAGCCACCACACGGGCTCGCGCCGTTGCGTGGCCCACTACATGCCGCGACCCTTCGGGGTTGTGCGGCAGACCAAGGAGCCATGCATGTCTTTGTGGAAAACCCGCCCCGATCTCGCCACGATCAAGCAGGCCAACGCGAACACGTTGATCGCCACACTCGGCATCGAGATCACCGACATCGGCGAGGATTTCGTGCGCGGCACGATGCCCGTGCATGCTCGTACGCATCAGCCTTACGGCATCCTGCACGGCGGCGCATCGATCGCGCTGGCGGAAACGCTCGGCAGTTACGCCGCCATGTTGAGTTGCGATCCCGATCTCTGGGCGGTCGGTCTGGACATCAACGCCAACCATGTGCGTGCGGTGGCCAACGGCATCGTTACCGGCACCGCACGGCCACTGCACATTGGTCGCTCGACGCAGGTGTGGGAAATCCGCATCGAGGACGAAGGCGGCAACCTCGTCTGCATTGCGCGCTTGACGGTGGCGATCGTGCCGAGGCAGGCGATCCCGACAAGCTGAATCGGCTCTGTCGCGCCCGCGCCGCCGCGCTGGCGATACGCGGTGCGCTTGACTACCATCGCCTCGCCATGAATGCCGTGATCGAAAATGCCATGCCGCGACGCGATCTGCTGCGCCCTTTGCGTTATCTGCTGCGCGTGCCGTTGTTGTTGCTGCATGTTCTGATTGCGCCACCGATGGTGCTGCTCGTGTTTTCGCCGCTGGGCGCCAGGCTGCGCGTCGGCGACGAACGGCTCGACCATTGGGCGACGCGCTGGTGGTCGGGCGCGTTGATCCGGCGCTTCGGGTTTCGTATTCGCCGTATCGGCGAGCCGCTCCCCGGCGCGACCTTGTTCGTCGCCAATCACGTTTCGTGGATGGACATTGAGTTGATGCACAGCCAGCGCATGATGAGTTTCGTCGCCAAGAGCGAAATCGCACGCTGGCCGCTGGTCGGCTGGTTGGCGACGCGTGCCGGCACGATCTACCACCGCCGCGGTTCGACCCAGTCGCTTGGCGCGGTCATGCAGTGCGTCGTGACAAAACTCGCGGCAGGCGACTCGGCGGGCGTGTTTCCCGAAGGCGGCACCGGGCCGGGCGATCAGGTGCGCACCTTCCACGCGCGCATTTTCCAGGTGGCCGCCGATGCGCACGTGCCGATTCAACCCGTGGCGCTACGCTATGGCCGTCATGGCAAGATGGACTTGAGCGTGCCGTTCGCGGCGCGGGAAAGTTTTTTCGCCAACGTCGTGCGTCTGCTCGGTGGGCCGAGCGGGGAGGCGGAAGTGCATTTTCTGGAGCCATTGGTCGTCGGCGAAGAAGGCCGGCGCCAGATCGCCGAGGCGGCACGTGCGCGGATCGCGCGTGCGCTGGGTCAGGAATAACGCATGGACATGCCGGTACCGGACGAGCGCAAGGCGCACGCTGCCGCAAGCGACTTGTCGGCATTTCGACCCCGCACCTGGTTGCGCAATCCGCACGCGCAATCGGTGCTCGCATCGAGCGCATTGCGACGCTGGGTGTTCTGGCGCCGCATTGCGCGGATCGAGCGCGACGCACGCGAGCACCTTCTGGATTGCGGCGATGGCGTGCGCCTGCAGGGATTCCACACGCGGCAGACCACACTGCCGCAGCCGCGCGCGTTGGTCGTCCTTCTGCACGGCTGGGAAGGCAGTGCGAAGTCGACCTACGTGCTCAACACCGGCGCGCGACTGCTCGACGTGGGCTGCGATGTGTTCCGTTTGAATTTGCGCGATCACGGCGACACCCACCATTTGAATCGCGATCCGTTTCACTCCTGTCGCATCGACGAAGTGGTCGGTGCGGTGAAGGCAGTGGCGAGGTTGTTTCCCGAACGCCCTCTCATCGTCGGCGGCTATTCGCTGGGCGGCAACTTCGCGTTGCGCGTGGCCCTGCGTGCGTCGAAAGTGGGGCTGCGTCTGGCCTGGGCATTCGCGGTGTGCCCACCGATCGACCCGAGCGAAGCGATGCGCGCGATCGAATCCTCGCGCGCCTATTCGTGGTACTTCCTGCGCAAGTGGCGCAGTTCGCTGCGGCGCAAACAAAAACTGTTCCCGCAGACGGAGCTGTTCGCGCCCGCGCAACTGGACGGCACTCTGCGCGACGTGACCGCGGATCTCGTCGCCCGCCACACGCACTTCGACAACGTGGAAAATTACTTCCGTGGCTATTCGATCGCGGGCGCCACGCTGGCGGCGCTCGACGTGCCGGCGACGATCCTGACCGCTGCGGACGACCCGATCATCCCGATCGCGGATTTCCATGCGCTGCATCTGGCGCCGACGACCGAGCTCGTCGTTGCCTCCCATGGCGGGCACTGCGGATTCATTCGCGATGCCGGTTTGGGTAGTTGGGCCGAGGATTTCCTCGTCGATCGCCTGCACGCGCATCTTTGCAATCGCGATTGATCGCGGCGTTTCGCCTATCATGGCGGCTTGTTCCACAAGCCAGCCCCATTGCCATGACGCTTGACGACATTCTCGCCCTGCATCGCGCCGGCGACATCGCCGCCGCCGAACGCGCTTATCGCGATCACCTTGCCGCCTCGCCGGACGACGTCGAAGCCTGGCATTTGCTCGGCGTGCTGTTGCACCAGCGTGGCGACAGCGCGGCGGCGATGGAACCGTTGTTGAAAGCCGTACAGCTCGCTCCCGACGTCGCGCGCCTTCACCTCTCGCTCGGCGGCGTTCTGCTCGAAATCGGGCAGGACGAGGCCGCGCGCGGCGCGTTCCTGCGCGCCCTCGAACTCGACCCGAATCTGGTCGAAGCGCACAGCGTGCTCGGCCATCTGCAATTGCGCGACGGCGATATCGACGCGGCCGAAAGTCGCTTCAAGATCGGTCGCCGCGCGACCGATATCTTCGAACACGAAGATCCGTTGATTTTGCTCGGTCTCGGCAATGTCTACCTCGCGCGCAACGAGGCGGCGACGGCGTCGAAGTTCCTCGCGCGCGCGGCGGAACTCAAACCCGAGGATGCCGCGATCCAGACCGCGCTTGGGCAAAGTCTGTTCGCCACGGAAAATTTCGCGTTCGCCGAACAGGCCTTCTCCAACGCGTTGCGCATGCAGCCGCGAGCGAGCACGGTCAAACTGTTTCTGGCGCGTTCGCGCATGCGCCAAGACAAGGACGAACTTGCCCGCGAGGGATTCGCCGAATTGCTCGCCGAAGGCAAGCAAGGCTTCGGCGCCAGTGCCGGGCTTGGCGACATCGCGCGCAAACACGGGCAAACGGTGAAGGCGTTGAAGTTCTACAAACGCGCACTTGAAATCGACCCGACGCACGCCGGCGCGATCAACGCCTGCGCGTGGTGTATGGAGAAGCTGGGCGATATTCCGGCCGCCGCCGCCTACCTTCAGAACGGACTCAAGCAGTCGCCCGATGCCGATCTGCTGCGCCCCACCTTGGCTGCGCTGCTGGACAAACTCGGGCGCAGCGACGAGGCGACGCAGGTCCGTTTCGGTCGCTCCGCAAAGGGCGCAACGTGAATACCGCGGAAGTGAACACGCAGCTTGAAGCGCATTTGCAGCGTGCCCGCGACGCGGTACGGGCCGAACATCAAAACCGCGCCATGGCCGCGTATGCGGAGGCGCTCAAGCTCGATCCGGATCATCCGGAGGCCTTGCTCCATTTGGCGCAGCAGGCATTGCTTCGCGGCGACAGTTCCGGCGCGGTGATGATGCTCGAACGCGCACTCGTGCGCGAGGCGCACAACAAGGATATTTGGCGGACGCTCGGGCTGGCGCGGTTGGCCAGCGGGCAAACCGAGACGGCGGCCGATGCTTTTCTGCGCGTTGTCGAAATCGACCCGAAAGCGTTCCGTGCGCGGCTTCACCTGGCCGATATCCACGAGCGAGCAGGTCGCGTGCGCGAGGCGACGATCCAGTATTTCGGCGCAATCTCCGCCGCGCAAGAGCGCGGCCTCTGGCTCAGCGACGACACGACGCCACCGAACATGCGCGAACGCGTGCGGCAGGCCATGGCTTTCGTCAACGTCCAGCGTCGCGCCATTCTCATGGAAACGCTCGACGCGCTGCGCGCCGCGCACGGGCCCGATGCGCTCACACGCGTGACGCGATCTCTCGACATCTACTTGCGCGAGGTCGAGCCGGAATATCCGGATTCCCGCCAGTGCCCCACCTTTCTCTACTTCCCCGATTTGCCCGCAACAACGTATTACGACAGAGCCTTGTTCCCATGGTACGCGCAGCTCGAAGGCGGCGCTGCGCTCATTCGCGCCGAACTCGAAGCGGTGCTGGCCAAAGACCATGGCATGGTCCCTTTTCTCGGCACCAATGCGCCCGAGCGTGTGGGTGAGTTCCTAAAGGGCAATGTCGATTCGCCACCGGCGTGGGACGCCTTCTTCTTCTATCGTCACGGCGAACGTTTCGATGCCAACTGCGCGCGCTGCCCGCGCACGACGCAGATACTGGACTCGCTGCCGATCGTGCGCATCCGTGAGCACGCACCGGAAATCTGTTTTTCGGTGTTGACGCCGGGCACGCATATCCTGCCGCATCGCGGGGTGACGAACACGCGCCTGGTCACGCATCTGCCGCTGATCGTGCCGCCGGGATGCGCCATCAACGTCGGCGGCGAAACGCGCGAATGGCGTGAAGGCGAGTGCTTCACCTTCGACGACACGTTCGAGCACGAGGCGTGGAATCGCGGCACCGCGACTCGCGTGGTGCTGCTCATGGATTGCTGGAATCCGCATCTGACCGAGGTCGAGCGCGAGGCGCTCACGCTGCTGATCGGCGCGATCGGCGATTTCAACCGCGCGGCGGGTATCCATCGCTGACGTTCCCGAAGACGGGTCGATTGCTCTTGCGGTACGACGTAGCCGCTGATGGCCGACTTTTCTGTCGGAGCAATTGTGGTTCGGTCGCAATGAATCGGGCGTGCTTGAGCACACGGCAGAATGCTGCTTGCTCGAAAATTGCGCAAAATCCAGTAATTTGCACCAATATTGCGCAACAAAGGGTGTTGCGCAATTTTGATTTATCCTATCTTTTTGATATTAAAGAATAATTTATTTTTGGCACACTGATTGCTCGGTACTGCGTACCTTTTTCTCAACAAGGAACGCGCCATGTCTGCCAGCTTCACCAAACTCGTTCAGGACAATCAGGTCGAGTTCGTCGATCTGCGCTTCGCCGACATGCTCGGCAAGCAACATCACGTGTCGTATCCGGCGCATTCCGTCGACGAGTCGCTGTTCGAGGAAGGCAAGATGTTCGATGGCTCCTCGATCGCGGGCTGGAAGGGCATCAACGAATCCGACATGGTGTTGATGCCGGACCCGGATTCGGCGTACATCGATCCGTTCATGGCCGACAAGACCGTCGTTCTGCAATGCGATGTGCTCGAGCCCAGCACCATGCAGGCGTATTCGCGCGACCCACGTTCGATCGCCAAACGTGGCGAGGCATTTCTGAAATCCACCGGCATTGCCGATACCGCATTCTTCGGGCCGGAGCCGGAATTCTTCGTGTTCGATTCGGTGCGCTATCGCAACGACATGGGGCATGTGTTTTACGAAATAGGGTCGGAAGAGGCGGCGTGGTCGACGCACAAGTCGTTCGATGGCGGCAACTCGGGCCATCGCGGCGGTGTGAAGGGCGGCTATTTCCCGGTCTCGCCAGTCGATACTTTTCAGGATCTGCGCAGTGAAATGTGCAAGGTGCTCGAGCAGCTCGGTCAGGTGGTCGAGGTGCATCATCACGAAGTGGCCAATGCCGGCCAATGCGAAATCGGTACGCGCTTCAACACGCTGGTGAAAAAGGCCGACGAACTGGCCACGTTGAAATATGTGATCAAGAACGTCGCCCACCAGAACGGCAAGACGGCAACTTTCATGCCCAAGCCGATCGTCGGCGACAACGGTTCGGGCATGCATGTGCATCAGTCGTTGGCCAAGGGCGGCACCAACCTGTTCGCAGGCGACCTCTACGGCGGCTTGTCGCAAACCGCGTTGTGGTACATCGGTGGCATCTTCAAGCATGCGCGGGCGATCAATGCCTTCGCCAACTCGACGACGAACAGCTACAAGCGCCTTGTACCGGGGTTCGAAGCGCCGGTCATGCTTGCCTACTCCGCGCGCAATCGCTCGGCGAGTTGTCGCATTCCGTTCGTACACAGCCCGAAGGGCCGCCGCATCGAAGTGCGTTTTCCCGATCCGATGAACTCGGGCTACCTCACCTTCACCGCGCTGATGATGGCCGGGCTCGATGGCATTCTCAACAAAATCGACCCCGGCGCGCCGTCCGACAAGGATCTCTACGACTTGCCGCCGGAAGAGGAAAAGAACATTCCGCAAGTCTGCTCCAGCCTTGACCAGGCGCTTGAGGCGCTCGACAAGGATCGCGGATTCCTCAAGGCCGGCGGCGTGTTTTCCGACGACTTCATCGATGCCTACATCGAACTGAAAATGCAGGAAGTCACGCGCTTCCGTGCGGCAACGCATCCGCTCGAATATCAGATGTACTACGCGATCTGAGGCTGGATTCGGGTGGGACGTGACGAACGTCCCACCCGCGGAACGTCGAATGACGGCATGACGCTCCGCTCGATGGCAGAGCCCTCTCGCAGTCGGGAAGGATGAGGGCGGCGCCAAGCGCATCATTCCGTTGCGAAAAGTATAGAAATGCATTTTGCAAATTGGGCGACAAAGCTCAGGGACGAGTGTTGCCGCAAGGAATCGAGTCGCACGCACGGTTCAAGCGCAGGAACAGAGGGGGCGAACATGCGTCGTCGGCGGCACATGAAATTTTCTCAATCCCGGGGTCGTGAACGATGAAAGCAAGTCTGTGGGCCGCCGTTTTCCCGATCTTGTCGTTGTCTGCCGTGGCGCGTGCCGACGATCCACCTGCGGAAACCATGCCGACGGCATTGCCGACACCGTCGATGAACGCGACGCTTGCGGGAAATCCGAATCCGCTGTCGATCGACCTCGGCCCGTTCGGCAAGACGTGGGTTGGCGGCGCCGTTTCCTTGCTTGCGTTCGAGCAAAGCCATTCGTTGTCTTCGCCCGACAAGGATGGGCGCATCGACATCGGCAATGCGCAAGTGTTCTTGCAGAAGACCGACGGTGTGTTGCAATACTTCGTGCAACTCGGCGGCTATTCCTTCCCGACGGTCGGCACGCCGTATCTGAAAGCGGCCGACACGGTAACGGCGCTGTACGGTTACGCGCCGGTCGCCTATCTGAAACTCGCTCCGAATGCCGCCTTTTCGCTGCAACTCGGCAAGCTGCCAACGCTGATCGGCGCGGAGTACAGCTTTGGTTTTCAGAACCTCAACATCGAACGTGGCCTGCTGTGGAATCAGGAAAACGTCGTCACACGCGGCGCGCAGGCAAATTATACGAGCGGCCCGATCGCGCTGTCGCTGGCGGTGACCGATGGCTTTTACTCGAACCGCTACAGTTGGATATCGGGTTCGCTCGCCTGGACATTCGATGCGGCGAACATCCTCAGCGTCATCGCCGGCGGCAATACCCGGCGCACGGCCTACACCTCGAGCGCCACCCCGCTGCTGCTCAACAACGAACAGATTTGCAACGTCTTCTATACCCACATCGCTGGCCCGTGGACGTGGCAGACCTACCTGCAATACAGCCGCGTGCCGAAGGCGAGCCGGATCGGCACGACCAAAGAAGCGAGCACTTGGGGTGGGGCGGTATTCGCCAATTATCAGGTCAGTCCGAGCTTCAATCTCGCCGGTCGAATCGAATACTTGAGTACGAACGGCGACGCGCTCGACGGCACGCCGAATCTGCTCTACGGGCCGGGCAGCACGGCATGGTCGGCAACGATCACGCCGACGTGGCAATGGCAGCGCTTTTTCGTGCGCGCCGAGGTGTCGCTGGTCAAGGCCAGCGGCGTGGTGCCGGGGCTCGCATTCGGTCGCAGCGGTACGCAGGCGAGTCAGACACGCGCACTGGTGGAAACCGGCGCGTTGTTCTGAAGGTGACTTCGCCGCCGCACCGAGTTCGAGGACGAAAAAGGGCCACGCACGGCCGCGTTGCTGGATAAAACCTGTTTTGGAGAACGCGATGAAATTGATTACCGCCGTCATCCGGCCGTTCAAGCTCGAAGAAGTACGCGAGGCGCTGACGCAAATCGGCGTATCGGGGTTGACCGTGACGGAAGTGAAGGGCTATGGCCGGCAGAAAGGTCATACCGAGTTGTATCGCGGGGCCGAATACGTCGTCGACCTCCTGCCAAAAATCAAGATCGAAACGGTCGTCTCCGAAGACATGCTCGAGCGTGCGCTCGATGCCGTCATCGCGGCGGCACGCACCGACAAAATCGGCGACGGCAAAATTTTTGTCAGTTCGATCGAACAGGCGCTGCGCATTCGCACCGGCGAAGCCGGAAAGGATGCGTTATGAGTGCGCCCATTCCCGATCGCGAAGCGACCATCCGCGGTCGTCCTTGTCAAAAAATGCGTTCGTCCCCGAGCGAGTTTTCAAATTTGCGAGAACCCCACGCCATGACCCCGTCGATCGATTCCCGGCGATTCCTTCCAATGCTCGTCGCACTCGGCGGCGGCGCGCTCACGCTGCTGCTCACACAACCGGGGCATGCGCAGCAAGTGGCCGCGGCTGCGGCAGCGCTACCCGCGCCAGTACCGAACAAGGGCGATGTCGCCTGGATGATGACCTCGACGGCACTCGTGTTGCTGATGAGCGTGCCCGCGCTCGCCTTGTTCTACGGCGGCCTCGTGCGCACCAAAAACATGCTTTCGGTGCTGATGCAGGTGTTCGTCGTGTTCTCGCTGATCACGGTGCTGTGGTGCATTTATGGCTACAGTCTCGCCTTCACCGAAGGCAACGCGTTCATCGGCGGATTCTCGCGCCTGTTTCTCGATGGCACTTTCACGCCGGATGCCAACGGCGGCACGTTCGCCATGGCGGCCACGTTCTCCAAGCATACCCCGCTGTACGAGTTGTTGTTTGCGGCGTTTCAGGCGACCTTCGCCGCCATCACGGTATGCCTGATCCTCGGCTCCATCGTTGAGCGCGTGAAATTCTCCGCGGTGCTGATCTTCGCCGTCATCTGGTTCACCTTCAGCTACCTTCCCCTCGCACACATGGTCTGGTTCTGGGCCGGCCCGGACGCGTATACCGATGCATCCAAAATCGATGCGCTCAATGCGACGGCGGGCTACATCTGGCAGATGGGTGCGCTCGATTTCGCCGGCGGCACTGTGGTCCATATCAACGCCGGCGTCGCCGGGTTGGTCGGTGCGTTTTTGCTCGGCAAGCGCGTTGGTTATGGTCGCGAGGCGATGCGTCCGCACAGTCTGACGATGACGATGATCGGCGCGTCGCTGCTCTGGTTCGGCTGGTTCGGTTTCAACGCCGGCAGCGCACTCGAAGCGAACGGTTCCGCCGCCCTCGCGTTCATCAATACCTACCTCGCCACCGCCTGCGCGGTGCTGTCGTGGACCTTCGTCGAGTGGCTGCACAAAGGCAAGCCGTCGATGCTCGGTGCGGCCTCCGGTGCGGTAGCCGGTCTCGTTGCGATCACGCCAGCCGCAGGCAATGTCGGCATTCCGGGCGCCTTCGCCATCGGCCTCGCCGCCGGCGTGATCTGCTTGTGGGGCGTGACCGGGTTGAAGCGTCTGATCAAGGCCGACGATGCGCTGGATGTGTTCGGCGTGCACGCCCTCGGCGGTATTTCCGGTGCGCTTCTCACCGGCATTTTCAATGCGCCAAGCCTGGGTGGCCCCGGCTCGGTGCAGAACTGGGTGACGATGACCAGCGGTTACCCCGGCATGCTGGCGCAAGTGTGGATTCAGGCCAAGGCCGTCGGCATTACGGTGGCGATCACGGTGGTCGTGGCATTGGCCGCGTTCAAAATCGCCGACCTCCTCGTTGGCCTGCGGGTGAGCGAAGAGGACGAACGAGAAGGTTTGGACATCACCTCGCACGGGGAATCGGCCTACGACTTGTAACCCCAGCCCGCCGCCCGAGCGCAACGCCGGGTGGTGGGGTGATGGGGGTGCGAAGTCGAAAATTGCACTAAAATGGTGCCATGCCCGATTTGTTGCCATTGCCGGTATCGAGACTACCGGCTGTCGGAATCGTCGATCACCTCACGACCGGCATCGCCTTGCTCGATGGCGACAACGCCTTGACCTACGCCAATCCCGCCTTCTGCGAACTGTTTTCGATCGGTCCGCCGCGCACGCACAGTCTGCCCTTGGCGGCGTTGGGCGAAAGCCTGCGCGTTTTCGCACCGCTGATTGGCCGCGCGCGCGCCGACGCATCGATCGTGCATCGGCGCGATCAACGCATCGAGGCGCGTAACGGGCATGTTTTCCATGCCGATGTCGGCATCGCGCCTACATCGGATACGGCTCTGCTGATCGAAGTGCACGTCCTTGGCGGCGAACCCGATGCGAGCGTGCCGACCAATTTGTCCGAGAGCTTGCGCGGTCTAGCCCATGAGGTGAAAAATCCGCTGGCCGGCGTGCGCGGTGCGGCGCAGTTGCTGGCGCGGCGCGTGGCCGATCCCGAGTTGTCGCGCCTTGCCCAATTGATCGTGACCGAGGCGGATCGCCTCTCGGCGATGGCCGATCGTTTGCTCGACCCCGGCGGCGAACCGCGTCGCGCCACGCTCAATCTGCATGAAGTCGCCGAGCGCGCGCGTGCGTTGATCGCCGCCGAGGCCGAACCCACGCTGCATCTGGATCGCGACTACGATCCCAGCCTGCCGCTGCTGCGGGGCGACGGCGATCGCCTGCTCCAGCTCGTGCTCAACCTGATGCGCAACGCACTGCAGGCCGGCGCCACGCACATCGGCCTGCGCACGCGCGTCGAGCACAATGTGTTGATCGGAGAAAAAGTCTCGAAACTTGCTGCGCGCCTGGATGTACTCGACGACGGCGATGGCGTGCCCGAGGCGGTGCGCGACAGCCTGT
>JAFEFR010000101.1 GCA_018240485.1 Pseudomonadota bacterium | reverse complement strand
TCGTAGTCGTTGACGATGGCATAGTCGGCCTGTTCGATCATCGTGCGGAATTCCTCGCCGTTGAACAGCGGCATCGCCTGACCGGGGTCGAAGATGAAGGGGATGCCCTTCTCGGCGAATTCGCGCGCGTGCTGCAACATGCCGTCGCGGCTGTCGGGCGCGACGATGCCGAAGCTGACGCCGTCGACGTCCTTCACATGATGCTCGTGCGAATTGAGCATCGCACCCGGATGGAAGGCGGTGATCTGGTTGTTGTCCATGTCCGTGGTGATGAAGCACTGCGGCGTGAACAGTTCGTCGTAGACGAGCACGTGATCCAGCCGAATGCCGCAACGCTGCAAGTGCTCGCGGTACGGGCCGAAATCCTGACCGACCGCGCCGAACGGAATCGGCTCCTCGCCAAGCAACTTCAAGTTGTAGGCGATATTGCCCGCGCAACCGCCGAACTCGCGACGCATGCGCGGCACGAGAAACGACACGTTGAGGATATGCACCTTGTCGGGGAGGATGTGGTTCCGGAACTGGTCCTGGAACACCATGATGGTGTCGTAAGCGAGCGAACCGCAGATCAGTGCTGACATTTGTTCATCGACTCCAATAGAAAATATCTTCCCTTCTCCCCCCGGGAGAAGGTGCCCGGAGGGCGGATGAGGGAAAGGCGCACCATGATGCGATTCCGCATGAAATTGTAACGCTCTTCCCTCATCCGGCGCTTTGCGCCACCTTCTCCCGGCGGGAGAAGGGAAGCCAAATCACGCTCGAACCTACGCTTTCAGTTTCTCGCGCAGCAATGTGTTGAGCTGCTGCGGATTGGCCTGGCCGCGCGTGCGCTTCATGACCTGGCCGACGAAGAATTGCAGCAGCTTCTCGTTGCCGCTGCGGAAATCGGCGAGTTGGGTCGGATATTCGGCCAGCACCGCGTCGATCGCGGCGGCGAGCGCGCCGCTGTCGGAAATCTGTTTCAGCCCGCGCTGCTCGATCACGGCGTCGGCGTCGCCTTCGCCGGCCCACATCGCGGCGAACACATCCTTGGCGATCTTGCCGGAGATGACGCCCTCGCGCACGCGCGCGAGCAACTGCGCGAGTGCGGGCGCTGCCACGCGCGACTGCTCGAT
>JAFEFR010000100.1 GCA_018240485.1 Pseudomonadota bacterium | reverse complement strand
TGCGCCGCTCATGCCGCTTCCTTGTTCGCGTCGGCGGGGGGGCGATCGAACAACGTCGGTGTCTTGTTGCGACAGTAATCCACGCAGGTTGCGATTTCCGCGAAGTCCTCGATGCCGTACCAGAATGCCTTGAACCCCGGCAGTTTGCTGCAACCGTCGGATTCGGCGTAGTAAAAGTGATTGACGACGTTGCCATGGCGTGAGCGCCAGAACAGCGCCGGCGTTTCCTCGCGCATCACCTGCCAGACGGCGCGGCCGAGCCCTTCGCCCTGCGCATCGTCGAGCACGGCGAACTTGTCGAGATAGACGTGGCTGCCGGCTTGCAGCAGGATCACCGCGACGCGGTAGTTTTCGCTGACATAAGCGCGCAGCAGTGTTGTCTTCTCGAAGTAGTCGGCGGCGAGCTTGCGCGGCGCGAAGCTCGATTCGATCAGCGCATGCAGGCGTTTGCGGTCGAGTTGGTCCCATGCCGTCGCGCGCAGCACGCGCTCGCCGCGCCGGATATAGGTGCCCGAGCCTTTGTGCGTGAACAGCTCCTTGGCCAGTTCCGCGGGCTTGGTGATCGACACCGAGGAAGTCAACGGCAATGCATCGAGCAGGTCCTTGATCTGTTCGATCTTCACGCGCATGCCGCCGTTGATCCACGGCTGCTGGCTCAGATGCTCGTACTCGGTGGCGAGGTTGATCGAGTCGATCACCCGGCCGGTATCGTCGAGCAAGCCACCGGTGCCGGTCAGGAATACGATCTTGTACGGTTGCAGCGCCTTGATCAGTTCGTTGGCGGCGAAGTCGGCATTGATGTTGAGGATCTGTCCGCCGATCGTTTCGCCGAGGCTGGCGATCACCGGCACCGAACCGGCGTTGAGGCTGGCTTCGATGGAAGCGAGATTGACCTTGTCGACCTTGCCAACGAGGCCGTACTTCGCTTGATCGAGATAGCCCGCCTCGAACACGCCGCCGATGATGGACGTCGCGCGCGCATCGACTTTTTGCAGCGCCTCGACCAGTTTCAAATTCTCCGCCTGCGATACGCGCCGCACGATGGCAAGCGCTTCGGGCGAGGTCACGCGCAGGCCGTCGACGGTTTGCTTGACGATTCCCGCCGCCGTCATTTCCGCATCGAGTTGCGGCCCGGCGCCGTGAATCACGATCGGGGTGAGGCCGACCTGCTGCAGGAACGCGAGCGAGGAGACGAGGTTGTCGAGATCATCGCGCAGCACCGCGCCGCCGACCTTGACCACGGCGAACTTCTTCGCATCGAGCTGGGAAAAGCGGCGCAGGTATTGGTCGATCTCCTTGGCGCTGCCCATGCTCGACAGCAGGCGCACGATGGTCTGGCGGGTTTGCGTGTTGGTATCCATTTCAACGGGCCTGCGATTTCAGAATGGAAATGTAGCTTTGTGTAATTTGCAGCAATTGGGACAGTTCGACGAACTCGTCGGCGGTGTGCGCCTGGGCGATGTCGCCAGGGCCGCAGACGATGGCGCTGTAGCCGGCCTGCGAGAACAGCGAGGCCTCGGTCCAGAAATCGACCGCATTGCCGATGGGCAAGCCCACCTCGTCCGCAAAGTCGCGCGCCTTGAGCCGGCGCGC